>JALWHT010000207.1 GCA_026983515.1 Sulfurovum sp. | reverse complement strand
GGGGTATGTCCTCCTTACCACCTATTTTTCCGAGTATGTATGCAGCATCCTGAAGTGCAACCGGATTGTCTTTTTCCAGAATTTTCAGTATTCTCTGCTTGACGCCCTTCAGCTTTTCCGGGTTTTTTCTGAAAAGCTCTTCGAGTATTATCATCGCCCCTGCTCTCGCCAGCAGTTCCTGTCTTTCGAGTACGTCGGCAAGCACCATCAGGTTCTCTTCTTTTTCCATAGCCTGCTTAACTTCATCTATCCTTCCGTCTTCGAGCAGCTTGACGTAGTAATCAACTCTGTAATCCTTACCGCACAGCGCTTTTTCAGTCCAGTCGAGCAGCTCTTCAAGAGAGTGAGCACCCACGAGTTTAACGTCTCCTATGATCACAGTTGGAGTTGAGGTTATTTCGTACTTTTCTATGAGATCGGGGTAGAGCATCACGTCTATAACTGTAACCCTGATTTCAGGATTTGCTATTGCTATCCTGTTAACGCTTTCAACGACCTGAGCGCAGTGAGGACATACAGGTGCTATGAAGACCTTTATTTCACCTCTGCACCCTTCGAGCTTCAGTTTCCCGTCTACTTCGTTTTCAGCCAGTCTGAGGAGTGTTCTCGCAAAAGGTTCGAACTCCATCTGAGATGGTACTGCTTTGTAAACTATCTCCACGTCCCCCTTCGATACAACAATGGCAGGTTCTCCTTCCTCGATTACCTCAACTTCGGCACCGAAGTCCCTCAGTTTCTCAAAACTCCTCATTTCATCCGTAGGATTTATGAGCTTTACTTTCACTCCCTTTAACTCTTTATTCAAAAGTCTTTCAGCCTTTTTTACATCAAACAAACCAATCTCCCCCGGTGGCTAAAAGGGTAAAAAGTTTAAAAATGTTTATCTCTTTCTATCTTTTTCGTCTCAGGTTACTAGGCAGAAGCCTTCATGAAGCTCAGGCTGACGATTTGAATGGGATTTAAGAATATCGATTATCTTATCGAACAAGCTTCTAACCTTTTGAGAAGGCTATTAATTTTCTTTAACTCGGAATCAAGGTTTTCTCAGCTTATCTAAATTACCGTACTTCACCTCAAACTTAAAAAAGATTGAAGTACAGACACGTTTGGTGAATGCTGTAGAAGTTTTTTAGGGTTTAAGGGACAAGGGGGTTCTGGAATAGATTTCAGGGGGTTCTTTTGAGTGCAGAACTGGTTATAGTTTTGTAGCATTCTACAACTATCGGGGGTGTTTATCTTGATGCCTCTTCCCCTATCACAGTTTACACCTTTTTAATGTATTCTGCACATAGTTTTTGCTTCATAAACTCTATACACCTCTTACGCCTATACGTAATAACGCTTGCTCTCATTTTTAATCCAGCACGAGTGAAAACTAAAAAAGTCGAATTCTTCCAATATCTGTCCTATCGAAATCAGAATCAAAACTTACAAGCTTTAATGCGTATTTCTTGGCTGTTGTGTATTGATAAGCGTCATCGAAGTCGAGATTATATCCCCTGACAGCGTCAATGAGATCAGGTAGATCTTCCGAAAACAGCTTCTTTATACCGATATAACCTGAGGTTACCATATCTTCGAGGAAATCGAGAAAAACATCTGGTTTCTCCAGTCTGACGAGGATCACTCCTATGGAATGCAGTGAGAAGTGAGAAGTCGCACATATACAATTCTTTGTTATTTCTGATGAATGACAGCGCTGCTTCATAATTCTCCTGTTCAAGCAGAATTTCAAGAAATACGTTTGTGTCAATAAGGTACGTCATCTCCACTCCAATGCTCTCTTTTGTAATTCTACCGATGTGAACCTGTCTCTATACTCCTTCAAAGCACCTACCCACGAAAAACTTGGTTCTTTTTTCCCTTTCTGATCAACGAATCTATA
>JALWHT010000206.1 GCA_026983515.1 Sulfurovum sp. | reverse complement strand
ACGTTTGGCTTACTGTCTTTTGAAACGCTTCAGGAGTGATAGACTTGAAAATATCGTATGAAGTTTTGTCAGTGATGTTGTGCTCTTCACGCAGATAGTCCGCCATATCGACAAGTCCCATCAGTGTGTCGCTGTCATGCTCAATGGAGGCATAATAACGCTTCTCGTACTGTTCCATCGCTTTTTTGATGTCGGATGGTTTCATCTTCTTACTGTCTTGTGCGATCATCGCTTCAGCTTCGGCAATATTGTCTGAAAAGACGTCTGCAAGCCCGTCAAAGCCTATCAGTGCAGCTCCGGCATTCTTATCGGAGAAGCCGCTCTCGTTGACACTGTATGTCTTTCCGTGTTTGTTGCGAAGCTGCTGTTGAAGCCGCTGTGCCAGCGAATAGGTATAAATGTTCAGAATCAAATACTTCTTATAGTCATCGAGTACATACTTCGCACCCACATAGGCATAGTTTTCAGGCATCCCCTCATAAAAACGCTCATACGGTTTGCCATTGAGCTTCGGTGTGTAATGGGGTTCCTTCACTTTCAAAGAGCCTGTTTTGGTCACTTTCCCAAAACTCTCTTCTATGATACTGTACATCTTATCCGGATCAAAATTTCCGGCAATGATCAGTTTCATATTGGCCGGATAGTAATAGGCGTTGTAACGTGCCATTACCTCATCGAGTGTAAATCGTTTATTGTTTTCCTGCGCATGATAGCGGTCAGGGAGCTCTTTGGCTTTGGGAATGGAAAACTCATCTTTGTAAAAGTTCTCCGCCGGCGGCCCGATAAGATCAAAAAAATGTTTCAACGCCATTAGCGGCCGATAGTACCAGTGAGGCTCACCAATTTCCGTTTGCAGTGCCTTGCGCTCAATCTCAAGATCTTCACCTGTAACATTTTTATCAAAGAGCATCTGAGCAAAGGTTTTTGCTACCCAGTATGATTTTTGAGCCGGTACGGTCGCGACATAGCCGGTTTCATAACGTTTGGTATAGCCGTTCACATGAGTACCGCCCTCCTCTTTGATATAGTCAAGGTAGTCATGGTGCGGTACACGTCTGTCACGGAAAACCAGATGCTCCACAAGATGGGAAATACCGTAATTGTTGTCTGTTTCATTGTCGTACCCGACATTGACACGCAGCTCTATCTGTGTCTTCTCCGCCTTGGGATCTGCCAACAAATAGACCTGCATGCCGTTGTCAAGTTTGAAGTATTCAATTTTTTTGAATGGATCTACTTGCGATACTTTCCCCGTCGCATGAAGCATTAGCATTGTCAATAGCATCAACCATATAATTCTCATATTTTGCCTTTTCATTAAAGTGTTACTCTTATTTCTATTCTCACCTTCACACAGGGGAAAATAGGACAACCTTTGTATTACTCATCACAGATATATTACGGTGCAATCCCCTGCCGTGTCTCGTAACGCACTTCGACCTTGGGGTCAAGGATCGCATCAAAATTGTGTGTCTCCTTGCCGCCTAGATAGTAGTGTTCCAGAACAACAGTTGCTACCTCCCCGCTTGGCACACTGTTGAGGTAGTCTATAAAGGCATCGATCGTTACATTCTCTCTACGTTTGTCGCCTTCTCCAAATCCATAGATTTTATCACCACCCTCAAGACCGAGGCGTACATTGGCAGGTCCTCCCGGCAATGCATACCGTATCCAACATCGCATATCCTCTTTTTTGTCTCCGGGATGGTAGTAGCCGTCACAGGTATATTTCCAGCGGTACTTTTTCCATTTTTCTTTGACCTTATCATATTTATAAGGATATCCATTTTTATTCAACCAATACCCGTCAAACGCATAGGCATAATATTTCCCTTCCTTCTGTAACCGTTTTTGTTTATCGAAATGAAACTGCATCTGTGTATTGA
>JALWHT010000205.1 GCA_026983515.1 Sulfurovum sp. | reverse complement strand
GATAGACCATGGCAGTACCTAAGAGACGTGTAAGTAAAACAAGATCGGCAAAAAGAAGAACACACTACAAACTGACACTTCCTATGCCTGTAAAAGATGCAGACGGAACATGGAGAATGCCTCACCACATGAATATGACAACAGGTGAGTACAAAACGAACAAAGCGTAATTGTAATGATTAAAGTTGCAATCGATGCAATGGGTGGGGACTTCGGTCCTGAACCCGTCATTGAAGGTGTCGTCCAGGCACTTGAAGCCAAACAGTTCCTGCCTATTCTTGTAGGTGACAGAGAAGAGATTCTTTCCCTCCTTCCCCAATACTATATTAACAAAGTTAAAATTGTCGATGCTTCTGATGTGATCGATATGGGGGATCAGGCAACCAATGCACTGAAGCGTAAAGAATCCTCCATCTACAAAGCTGTAGAGCTGGTACGTAACAAAGAGGCCGATGCTGTCGTTTCTGCCGGACACAGCGGTGCTACAATGACGCTGGCAACACTGCGTATCGGGCGCTTGCCGCATATCAGCAAGCCGGCATTGGCAACCTTTATGCCGACTGTCAAAGGGAGCCGCTCTCTGGTACTTGATGTTGGTGCTGTAACAGATTGTACACCTCAGAATCTCTTTGAGTTTGGCTACATGGGTGAAGCATACGTGCAAAGCGTGATGGGCCGAGCCCATCCGAAAGTCGGACTTCTCAGCAACGGTGAAGAGGACAGCAAAGGTAATGCTTTGACCAAAGAAGCATTCAAACTGCTTGAAGGGCTTGACGGCTTTATCGGAAATGTTGAAGGTGGAGATATCTTCAGTGGAGAGATCGATGTCATTGTCACTGACGGTTTTACCGGGAATATTTTGCTGAAGACGGCTGAAGGGGTACAGTCTGCCATTTTCACGTTGATGAAGCAGTATATCCGAAAATCACTACCGGCAAAGATCGGTGCACTGATGATGAAAAAGAAGGTCTTCACCTCTATGAAAAAAGAAGTGGATCCGGCTGAATATGGCGGTGCTCCACTGCTTGGTATTAACGGATGTGCCATTATTTCCCACGGCTCTTCCAACTCCAAAGCGATTAAAAACGCCATTTTCCAGGCACTTCGCTATACTGAATCAAACGTCAATGAGCGTATAGAATCACTCCTTGGAGAGAAGGCATAACGCCTTCTCCATCCTTTTTCTCCCTGCTATTCTTAGAATATTATGGTAAAATAAGAAACGATTTTATCGGGTTTGTATGCATACATACAGCCTGTTTCAAGGACCATAATGTCAACAACACAACCAGTCTATGCCTCTTTCAAATCGATCGGTGCCTACGTTCCCGAAAAGATTCTCAGCAATGAAGACCTGGAAAAAATGGTAGATACCAGTGATGAGTGGATCACAAAAAGAACAGGAATTAAAGAACGTCATCTTGCTGCAGATGATGAGTATACGAGCGACATGGGTGTCAAAGCAGCCAAACTTGCCATTGAACGCGCAGGATTGACATCCGAAGATATCGATCTGGTGATCTGTGCAACGGTGACACCTGATTACTTCAATATGCCTTCAACAGCCTGTATCATCTCCGAAAAACTCGGTATACGAAATGTACAGGCATTTGATTTTGCGGCAGCCTGCAGCGGATTTGTGTACGGGCTTTCAGTTGCCAAAGCTTTCATTGAATCGGGAATGAAAAAGAATGTGCTGGTCATTGGCGCAGAAAAATTTTCATCTATTGTCGATTATACGGATCGCAGCACCTGTATTCTCTTCGGTGACGGTGCAGGAGCAGCGGTTATCTCGGCAACCAATAATAAAGAAGAAGCTTTTATCGATGTGCATGCAAGTGCAGACGGTGCCTATGCCGATTTCCTGGTAACACCTGCCCCTGGTACAGTTAACCCTGTTAGCCAAAAAGTGCTTGACGAGGGGCTCCAATATGTACAGATGAAAGGAAATGAAACCTTTAAACTGGCAGTCAAGACATTAACAAAAGATGTTAAAGAAATTTTGAAAAAGAATAATATTGAATCAGGGGAGATTCCCCACTTTATCCCTCATCAGGCTAACTACCGTATTATCAAGGCAGTAGGAGATGCACTGAAAATGCGTGAAGAACAGGTTGTAGTAACCGTCCATAAGTATGGGAATACTTCAGCAGCTTCCATCCCCATGGCAATCAACGATATTTGGGAATCAGGACGATTGAAGCAAGGCGAACTGATGCTGCTTGATACTTTTGGGGGCGGGCTTACATGGGCATCTGCACTGTTGCCTTTTTCTGGGGAGAGCGTTTAGCGTTTAGTGCTGAGCGTTGAGAAAAACACTTTATGCGCATCGGATTTATAGGAGATATTGTCGGCAAACCGGGTCGCCTAATGCTCAAAAAACATCTCTCCAGACTGCGTCAGGAACATTTTCTCGATCTTGTGATTGCCAATTATGAAAATGCCTCACACGGATTTGGACTGACGCGCAAGAATGCCGATGAACTGTTTGGCTGCGGCATCGATGTGATGACCGGCGGCAATCACAGCTTTGACAAAAAAGAGATCTTCGAACTGTTTGAAACCTATCCGCTCATACGTCCCATGAACTATCCGGAAGCTTCTCCGGGAAAAGGACTATTGCGTGTACGTGCCGGAGCGTACGATGTTGCGGTGCTGAACCTGATGGGACATTACACCATGCCGATGGTTGACAATCCGTTTACGACAATCGCCCCTATTGTAGCATCATTACGTGCAGAAGGTATTCGACATATTGTTGTTGACATGCATGCCGAGGCAAGTTCTGAAAAGAATGTACTACTGCATATGCTCAAAGAGGATGTTTCGGCCATTTTGGGAACCCATACCCATGTAGGTACAGATGACCTGCAGGTAACACGGGGCTGTGCATATGTTACAGACGTAGGGCTGACCGGCTGCTATGACGGTGTCATCGGCATGGATAAAGCCGTACCGCTACGCCGTTTCCTGACCGGTCTTGGCGGCCATCACGACATTCCCGACAACTGCAAATCGATCTTGCAGATGATCGTGTTTGAACTTGATAGTGAGGGTCGCTGCATCGGGGCAGAAAAAATAAAAATATATGACGATCATCCAAAAATCGTTACACCGGCATGGGTAGCAGACTAGTTACTTCAAAAGCGAAGCCGTTTAGACATTCCGTTTAATACGTACTTTTTTGGGGTTGAGCAGATCCAGTGCAGTTTTTACCATAGGTTCTTCAAGCAGGGCGGATGGGTCTTTCTCTTTGGCTGCTTCGGTGTTGCCTGCATCGGGAGCGATGCAGGAGCTTTTCATCTCCAGCTCTTCTATCATTGAGCCGCTGTCGGCATCGTTGTGAACGGCATTGTGTTGCTGTTCACTTTTCTCTGTTAAGTCTTCTGTGTTTTCTGCGGGTTTCCCGTTTCCCGTTACTCGCTGTTCACTGTTTACTGTTGTTTTTTTTTTGGCGATATTGTCTATCTTTGTATGGACACCAAAAAGGTCTTTGACAAACATATTGATGACACCCCAGTGTGTGATGAGCATTTTCCGGTCGGCATCTTCGGCAGTGGACTCCCATGTAAGGGTGTTATCAGCAAAGCTTACAAAAGTGATGTTACGCTCGAAGCAGCTGCCAAGGTCGTAGTCGCGGTCATAGATTTTGGAGACGAGTGTTTTGAAACGTTTTTCATACACCGTCTCCTGTGCCGGAGGTGTTGTTTGAGCGGTTGTTGCTTCTTCGTTTTCTGTAGGTGGCATTTCATTCACTATTCCACTTGCTTCAGGCTGTATCGGCGTGGTTTTGGCAACGGGTTCAGTGTTCATTGTTTTCGCAGAGGCGGCAGCTTTAGCCGTTGTTTCTACAGGCTTTTCACGTTTTTCTGCTTCCTGCTCATTGCTTCCGGCTTCTTCTTCCGTATTTTCGATATTCTGTTCTCTATGATCGGGTGTAGCCATTTCCGGCATTGTTGCAACGATCTCTTCTTCAGTAATGGTGATGATCTCTTTCGGAGCCGAGAGGTCAGGGGCAGGTGTGGTGACAACAATTTCACTGACCTCCACCCCTTTAAGTTCCTGCTCAAGCCCTTTGATCATCGTATCGATGTCTTTGATCTGCAGGGCTTCCATCATTTTAAAGAGTGCCAGAGAGAGAACGAATTCACCGTCACTTCCCAATGAAAGCAGGTTTTTCGATTCGGCGATGATCCGGAAGAAGCGCTCGATGATCATCGGAGTCAGCTTCCCGCCGTTTTCAAGCAGCAGGCTTTTGAGATAGAGGGTAAGCTCGTCTAAGATCATCTCCGCTTCATAGTCGGAGGCAAGTTTGAGAAATGCCAGTACCGCACCGGTATCTTTTTGCACAATGCTTTCTATCAGGTTTTCAAGCAGGCTTGGCTCAATGATGCCGAGCATACCTGTGACGGTACCCACATCAACGTGTCCCTGAGAATAGACAATGGCCTGGTCAAGCAGAGTGAGTGAATCTCTGAGGCTGCCTGCCCCGGTTCTGGCAATGATCTCGACAGCTTCTTTGTCAAAACCGATGCCTTCAAGGTTCAAAATGTGCTCAAGATGCTTTTGAACCAGATTTTGTGGGATCTTTTTGAACCGGAAGTGCTGCGTTCTGGAGAGAATGGTTGCCGGAAGTTTGAGCGGATCGGTGGTTGCCAGAATGAACTTCACGAAATCCGGCGGCTCTTCAAGGGTTTTAAGCAGCGCGTTGAACGCCTGATTGGTAAGCATATGCACTTCATCGATAATGAAGATCTTAAAGCGTGCAGAACTTGGTTTGTACTTGGTATGTTCTATGAGATCTTTAATGTCATCAATTCCACGGTTGCTGGCCGCATCCATTTCGATGATGTCCATATGGCGGTTCTCTGCTGCCATAATGCAGTGGGTACACTCGCCGCAGGGGTGGGAGCTTGTCCCTTTTTCGCACAGAAGTGCTTTGGCAAATATCCGTGCTGTAGAGGTTTTCCCGCTTCCGCGGAGTCCCGAGAAAAGATAGGCATGGGAGAGGCGTCCGTTGTCAAGTGCAAGGGAGAGTGTCTGTGAGACGGATTCCTGCCCGATCAGGTCGCTGAAGGTGGCAGGGCGGTACTTTCTGGCAAGCGCTAATGACACAGTATCTCCTTCTTTTTAGTCCTACAATTGTAGTCAAATTTTACTTTCGGTTGGTATAATGCAATAAGAAAACCTTATGGAGAAATGATGCGTCTGGATGGAGAAGAAGAGAGCCGGAATGTAGAAGACCGAAGGGCAAACAGCGGTGGCGGCGGACGTATGGATATGCGTACCATGATGATGCTTTGGCCGCTGATCCGTCCGTTGTTACGCTCGAAACTCGGGTTACTGCTGATTGGTGCGGGTGTTGCAGCATATCTGATGGGATACAACCCGTTAAGAGTGATAGGGATTGGCGGGTCTTCCTCGGCACCGGTGAACAAACAGGTCGATGCACAACGGGCTGTATTCATTAAAAAAGTGCTGAGAAGTACGGAGAGAGTCTGGGGTACACTGCTCCCTCGATATGGACTGCGTTACAAAGAACCGGTGCTGGTACTTTATCGCGGGCATACGCAGAGCGGTTGCGGGGGTGCGCAGTCACAGATGGGGCCGTTTTACTGTCCGGCTGACAAGAAAGTCTATCTGGATCTTGGCTTTTTTGATGAACTTGCCAAGCGTCATAATGCGCCCGGTGACTTCGCCCAGGCGTATGTACTTGCCCATGAGATCGGTCACCATGTGCAGGATCTTGCCGGAACACTTGACAAAGTTCAAAAACTTAAACAGAAGTGGGGTGGCAGGAGTAAAGCGGCCAATGCCCTACAGGTCAAAGTGGAGCTGCAGGCGGACTGTTATGCCGGAGTATGGGGACATTATGCTCAAAAAGAGTTCCATATGCTGGAACCCGGCGACCTCGAAGAGGCACTCAATGCCGCCAGTGCCATTGGCGATGATACACTTCAAAAAGAGGCAACAGGCCGTGTCGTACCCGATGCCTTTACTCATGGCAGTTCCAAGCAGCGCGTAGCGTGGTTCAGACGCGGCTTTGAGAGCGGTGATATACGTCAGTGCAATACGTTTCGGTAGGGTGGGAACTTCTAAGGGTTAAGGATTAACCCTAAAATCGAAATAGAAAAAAAGTAAATAAGTGGGAGTATTGTAAAATACGGAAGAGACCAGAGAAAAGGCACATTTGATACTTGCAGCAATCGAGTGCACTCTTTCTCCAGGGAGTAAAAGTATGACACAGAGAGTGTTAAATTTTACTGTAGAAAAGTCCACCAACATAGCATCCTGTAAAAGTATGAGAAAACCCTCAAATCCTCAGGTGTAACCTTTTGATTTGCTTAACACTTATTTAACACTACTCCTATACAATTACAATTATTTTGATCAACAACAAGGAGTGAGAATTGAAAAATAAAGTTTTATTAGGGGTAGGACTTTTTTGCTCCCTTGCTATGGCGGAAGAAGTAGCATTGGGAACAATACTTGTAGAGTCATCTACGATTGAAGGAATCGCACCGGATGCAAAAACAGAAGCTTCGACCGTTAATGTTATAGATGCAAAAACAATTGAGCAGATTGATCCTAAAAATATCAATGAGCTTCTTCAGACTATACCAGGAGTTACCGCCGATGTTAGAAGTGATGTTGTTGAGATTCACATAAGGGGTGTAAATCAACAAGAGTTTATGTGGGAAGATACCGGTGTCGTTGTAGTGATTGACGGTGTACCGGTTATGCAGGTCGGAGGAAAAATAAGAGGCATCAATATAGATGAGATCGAGTCTATAAAAGTGATTAAAGGAAGTGCAGGTTATCTTTATGGTGCTGATGCTTCTGCCGGAGCGATCATCATAACAACAAAAAAACCTAAAAGTGGAAGCGGTGGTGAGGTAAGTGCAGAAGCTGGCAGTTATGGTTTCCAAAATTATAAAGTTAAAGCACATCATAGCACGGATAAATATGCAGTAGATGTTTTAGCCGGATACAAATATGAGGATGGGTACTGGGACCAAACCCAAAATGATCAAAAGACAGGAAGTGGAAAATTTATATATTTTATAGATGATACAAGCGATATTACGTTGAATGTGGATATTACAAAAAGATATCAGGAAACAACGAGAGGTAGTGTCACAGGTGTAACAGAAGCACAAACCAATCCAACAGGTGCAGATGATGGGGATTGGCCCTGGAGTAAAGACTACTATTCTGATATTTATAGGTACTCTATAACGTATAACAAAGATTTTGAAGATTTGGGAAGCTTAAAAATTATTACATACTATTACAAAGATTTGTATAACTACATATCTTCTCCTCAAGATACAAATGATGATGGTGATGATGATGCATACACGAGAGATAATGATGAAGATATTAAACAGTATGGTATCAAGGCGGAGTATAGAAACAGTATTGGTGATTTTGCCTATATGGTAGGTACTGATTTGGGGAGGAGGGAGTATGATGAATATAGAGAGACGACAACAGAGTATTCTAGTTATAGTTGGAGAACACATTCAACTGAGACCTATTATGTGGGTGAGAGCAGTCTAGATGAATCAACAGAAGACAGATATGCGATCTATGGAGAGAGCAAGTATAAAGTAAACGATAAACTCACTGCTGTTTTAAATATAAGATATGATTACAATAAATATACTGATGATTCATTGGATCATGACTACGATGGAACAACTTGGAGTGATACCGCATCAACTGATAGTGAAACTTTTAGAAATCTTACTTATAGAGTTGGAGCAACATATGACTTAAATAACAATCATACACTGTATGCAAATATCTCTACAGGTTTTAGAAACCCTAGGGTTTCAGAAATGGATGAAAATCCCAACCTGGATAAAGAGACATATATAACTTATGAGATTGGCAGTAGGGGTAGTATAGGTTCAGGTCTGTTTTATGAAGCAAGTGCATTTATTATAGATACAAAAGATATCATATCTAAAGTGGATGGTACATACAATTGGGACAGTGATTACTATGATAATGTTGGAGATGCCAGAAACCAAGGGGTGGAACTAAGCTTAAAAAGTGATAGAAGTAAAAAGCTATCTTTTAATTTGGCATATACATATTTGGATGCATACTACACTTCACATAGTCCTTTTATAGTTGCCTATGATACGTATGACCAAGCATATGATATAACCGATAACCAACTTCCAAGAGTTCCTCACCATAAGATTGATTTGATAGTCAACTATAAGTTTATGCCAAAATGGAACTTGATGAGTGAACTTTATGCGCAAAGCAAGTATTATGCCGATGAAACAAATTTTGTAACTATGCCTGGATACGAAAAAGTAAATCTGAGAGTGGATTATAGTTATAATAAAAATTTAAATTTCTTTGTGAAAGTTGACAATGTTCTGGATAAGCAATATTACAGAACAGTATATTTGTTCAGTGACAGAAATAATGATGATAAACTTGACGCAGAGGATGCAAGTATCACAGTAGATCCCGGTAGAGTATTCTATGCGGGGTTTAAATATAGGTTTTAAGTTTATTCAATGCTGGAGAATGCGACATATTTAAGTATCTTGCTCATGGGAGTTGCATACGGATCAACTGCCTGTATGCTTTCGTGTGCACCCATGTTGATGCCACTATTGGTAAAAAACTCATCTACTCTGCGTAGCTCAATGCGTGTAGTGGGTATTTTCAGTATGGGTAGAATATTCTCCTATACCTTGATTGCTATTTTGGCATCTATAGCTTCTTTTTCAGTTAAAGAAGTGTTGAATAAACCTGAGATAACACAGCCTTTGA
>JALWHT010000204.1 GCA_026983515.1 Sulfurovum sp. | reverse complement strand
CGGTCAAAAAGCCGCAACCCAAAGTTTCATCAGGCGGTGTCAATATTGATATTGCAAAAGAGAAGGCTGAGGCGGCAAAAAGAGCCGAAGAGGAACTTAAAAAAGCTATTGCAGAGGTTGATCAGGACTGATCGTCCCTCTTTGCCCCTTTCTTCTGTAAAACCTTGATGGTGACCATCACCACAAGGATCTCGAAAATACTTGCAAGAATCAACTGATAATAACTTAATAAATCCAGTAACTTCGTTTCATACCCAATGGTGGCGACCGCAACCAGCAATGTCAGCGGCATCGAAAGAGAGAGGCTGACAAGAAGTGCATTTTTGGCACCACTGATATGTTTCAGTGTAATGGCTGCAAGAATACGCGAAAGCACCATCAGCACGGTAATGAGCAGTGCTCCGCTAAATACACCCTCAACTGCAAGCGAACGAATATCAAACGAGGCACCTACATGAATGAAAAAGAGAGGTACCAGAAAGCCGAACCCCAAACTTGACATTTTATGTTCAAGTGACTTTTCATGGCGGAAGAAGGCAGATATAGCCATACCTGCAATAAATGAGCCCAGTGCCAGTTCCAGGTCAAGTGCAAGCATCACGCTGATCAATATGAAAAAGAGTGCCATTGCCAGACGGATATCCTGGTCTGAAGTGTCAAACTTTGGCACAAGTATACGTTTGAGTTCCGGATACCACCAAAAGAGCAGATGGAGTGCTCTGTAAAGCATATAGACCGCAAGAATAAATGCACTGAGGTATCCAATTTTTATAAGTAGCTGCAGGTTCATGCCGGTGGTACTGGCGGCATCGAAAATGGTCAGTACCGCAATAGAGATAATCTCTCCCAAAACGCCCGCAATAAAGGCCAATTTTATCCAGGGCTGGTCTTTCCCGTATGTTTTGGAGAGTGATGCCAGCAGACCGATAGAGATAAGCGGCATGGATATGATGATAATCGGATTCAGCCCAAACAGGTATCCTGACCCGATGGAAAAAAAGGCCATAAGGGTAAGAAAAAGAACACTCCTTTGCAATACTTCTTTCGAGCTTCCGGTGAGCTGTTTGAGATCTACTTCCATTCCTGCCAGAAACATGAGGTAAAGAAATCCTGTTTCAGCAATCAGTTTAAAGTAGGTGTTATCTTCGATAAAGCCGAAATAGGCGAACAGTGAGCCCAAAATAATTTCTGTTGCAGGAATGGGGAGACGCAAGATTTTGGAGACAAAAGGGCTCCCCCAGATGAGCAGTGAAAGCGTGAGGATAAGTGTGATGTCAGTATGTATCACAGCTTGTCGCAACCTCGTAACCAAGTGATTGAAGTATGGCTCGGTCTTTGTTCGGCTCCTGCCCCGGTGTGGTCAGGTAGTTCCCTATGACAATAGCATTGGCACCGGCTTCGAACATTTCTGCTTCATGTCCGCCAAAGAGCAGCTCCCTGCCTCCTGCAACCATCAGCAGCCGATCCTCTCCAAGCAGCCTGCGTGCTCTTTTGATGATCTCAACCGCTTCAGAACGCTCGAGATTGCGCGTTTTAATAGGTAGAGCAGGGTTGGGATGGTAGAAGTTCAGTGGTGTTGATTCCGGGCTGAGAGAAGCAATGGCTTCAAGCAGGTCGTCACGGTCCTGAGCCTGCTCTCCCATTCCGAAGATGCCGCCGCTGCATAGCATCAGCCCGACAGACTTGACATTCTCGCAGGTTTCATATCGCTCCTGCCATCCGTGTGTTTGACAGATGTCCGGGTAGTAGCGTTCGCTTGTTTCAAGATTATGGTTGTAGCTGTCGATGCCATGGTCTTTCAGGTAGTTAAGCTGCTCCTTAGTTGCCGTACCGTTGCAGGCAATAAGGTTGAGCCCTTCTACTTCGGCTTTGACTGCCTGTGCTGTGCGGGCGACAAAATCGGTCTTCTTGTCATCAAGTCCCTTGCCCGCTGTGACAAGGCAGTAGCCGAGTGCTCCATGGGCTTTGGCCTGTTTGGCTTCTTCGACGATCTGATCGATAGCTTTGTAGCTGTAGCGCTCAATGTCGGCATGGTAGCGGACACTCTGTGTGCAGAACTTGCAGTCTTCTTTGCAGGTGCCGCTGAGGATGTTGTTGATGGCACAAAGAAATATTGGCTTCATCTATTTTGCTTCTTCTTTATGTTTACACTTGAAACATTCGTAAACCTCTTTGCCTCTGAGAGTCTTTTTTCCCATCAGATAGCCGCACTCGGGGCACTTTTTGTCTACAGGTTCAAAATTGGCGATGAACTTGCACTTGGGGTAGTTGGTACAGCCGTAAAATTTGCCACGTCTGCCCTCGCGTTCCTGAAGCTTCCCGCCACACTCAGGGCAGGGAACTTTCAGCTCTTTTGGCGGTGTGAGTGACTTTGCATTTTTGCATTTTGGGTAAGCAGAGCAGGCAAGGAATTTACCGCGTCTTGAATTCTTGATGACCATGGGAGAGCCGCACTTTTCACACTTCTCATCGGTCTCTTCAGGCTGTTCAGGCTCAGTACCGTCAGTGTTTTTGGTGTATTTGCACTTGGGGAAGTTGGAACAGGCGATGAACTCACCGTAACGCCCTTTCCTCAGCAGCAGTTCAGCGCCGCATTTGGGGCACATTTCACCGGTTGGTGTAGCAACTTTGAGGCTCTTGATGTTTTTTTTGCCCTCTTCGATCTTCTGCATAAAGGGTGTGTAGAACGCTTTGAGGATCTTTTGCCAGTTCTCTTCACCGTTTGCTACCTTGTCGAGGGTTTCTTCCATCTGTGCAGTAAAGTTGCTGTCGACGATTTCGGGAAAATGCTTTTCAAGCATCTCAATGACCGTAAAGGCGATCTCCGTAGGATGGATACGCTTCTTTTCGATCTCAATGTATTTACGTGTCTGCAAAATGGTAATGGTCGGAGCATAGGTACTTGGACGGCCGATACCGAGACTCTCAAGCTTTTTAATAAGGCTTGCTTCGTTGTATCGTGGCGGCGGCTCGGTGAAGTGCTGTTCTTTTTTGATCTCGTCGAGTGATGCCGATGTCCCTTCTTTGAGATCGGGCAGCAGTTTGTCTTTTTCTGTGTAGCCGGTTACACGGTAAAAACCGTCAAAGAGCAGTTTCCTGCCGCTTGCTTTGAAGGTGCATTTGTCACCCTTGAAGAGAATCGTCTGTGATTCAAACACAGCTTCTGTCATTTGGCAGGCAAGGAAACGGTTGTAAATAAGACGGTAGAGTTTCAGCTCGTCCACACCAAGGTACTTGGTAGCCATTTCTGCGTCGAAGTCAACACGGGTGGGTCGGATCGCCTCATGCGCTTCCTGCGCCCCTTTGGATTTGGTAGCGTAGTTCTTGGGCTTGGCAGGCAGATACTTGTCGCCAAACTGTGTCTTGATATGTGTACGTGCAGCATCGACAGCCTCTTTGGCAAGGTTGAGTGAGTCGGTTCTCATATAGGTGATGATCCCCATGACGCCGTTGTCAGTCTTTACTCCTTCATAGAGCTTTTGTGCAACCATCATGGTTTTCTTTGGAGAGAAACCAAGCTGGGTGGAGGCTGCCTGCTGGAGAGTGGAGGTCATAAATGGCGGTGGTGTTTTGGTTTTGCGTTTGGTCTTTTCAATAGAAGCGACGGTAAACGATTCGTTTTTGGCAGCAGTAACGATCTCTTCTGCATCGGCTTCGGTTTTAATGGTCATTTTGTCGATCTTCAAACCGTTATAGTCATAGATCGAGGCATCGATGTTTTTCTCAAACAGGGCATCGATGCTCCAGTACTCTTCAGGCTTGAACGCTTTGATCTCGCGTTCTCTGTCGACTACGAGTTTGAGTGTGGCACTCTGCACACGTCCCGCACTCAGGCCTTTTTGGATTTTACTGGCAAGCAGCGGAGAGAGTTTGTACCCCACAATACGGTCAAGCAGCCTTCGTGTCTGCTGGGCATCGACAGAGCGCATATCGACCTTGCGCGGATGCTCCAGCGCATGTTGGATGGCATTTTTTGTAATTTCATGGAAGACAATACGCGGCAGTGCTTCGGGGTCTTTGCCTATTGCTTTGGCAATGTGATATCCAATCGCTTCACCCTCACGGTCCTCATCGGTTGCGATGTAGACAGTTTCTGCTTCTTTGGAGAGTTTTTTTAACTCTTTAACTGTTGCGCTGGCATCTCTTGGAATAGAATATTTGGGAACAAGATCACCGGTTTCATCATCAACTGTGATACCGAAAGTACTTTTTGGAAGGTCACGGATATGACCTTTCGAGGCGATGACCTTGTAGTCTTTGCCCAGGAAATTGGTGATGGTGCGTGCTTTTGCCGGTGATTCGACGATGATTAGATTTTTCATTCGTTGCTTACTTTATATAAGAAATTTTTGGCATTGTAGCACAAAAGTGGGTAAAAGGGCATAAGTAGAAGTAAGGTTTTGTATGTTAAAAAGGGGAACATGCCCCGAAAAGAGGCATATTTATGAGGTGAGTATTAATCTTTTTTCAAAATGCGCGGCAGGGTAATGCCTGTTTGTGACTGATACTTTCCTTTGCGGTCAGAGTAGGTAGTTTCACACTGCTCATCCCCCTGCAAGAAGAGTACCTGGGCGATCCCCTCGTTGGCATAGATTTTTGCCGGAAGGGGTGTGGTGTTGGAGATCTCGATGGTGATGTGCCCCTCAAATCCGGGCTCAAACGGCGTCACGTTGACGATGATACCGCAGCGCGCGTAGGTGCTTTTGCCAAGACAGATAGCAAGCGTGTCTTTGGGCATTTTGAAGTACTCAACAGTGCGTGCCAGCGCAAAGGAGTTTGGCGGTACGATGCAGACATCCCCTTTAAAGTCGACTACATTGTTTTCGTTGAAATCTTTGGGGTCGACCACTTCGGCGTTGATGTTGGTAAAAATTTTGAATTCGTCGCTGACACGGATGTCGTAGCCGTAGGAGCTGAGTCCGTAGCTGACAACCCCTTCGCCTACCAGTCCTTCACAAAAAGGAGTGATCATTTCCTCATTGAGTGATTTTTCGCGTATCCATTTGTCTGATTTGAGTCCCATTGTATGCTCTCTTTGCTTTCGTTAGTTTCTAAGATATTGAATGTTGGCTTCGGTGCGCATTTTTTTGAAGTAGTCTTTAACCGCTTTGCCCTGTTGCTGCTGTCTCCAGCGTGAGGCAACCGCCCCTTTTGCCGCTTCGAAAGGCATTTGGGTACGTCCATTCTTGCTTTTTACTTTGTACACGACCCAGCGGTCTCCGGCATTGATGGGTTCCGTGAAGCTGCCGTTGGGTGTCTGCAGCAGGGTACTCAGCATAGCCGGATTTAGGCTTTTGGTCTTTTTGACCAGTGATTTGCTTTTGATCCCTTTGGTACTTTTGGTTTTAAGAAACTGTTTGATCTTCGCTTCGCTTGGTGCAGAGTACTCGACAACGCTGATGGCAGAAGGGATGTTGAACTCTTTCTTGTGCTTGTTGTAGAAAAGTTTCAATTCATCTTCGGTGGGTGTGGGAAGATTTTTGGAAACCGTTTGTCTAAAAAATTCACGCTGTCTGAGACCGTCTTTGATGGTTTGGCGGTACTTTGTCCAGGAAGTTCCCTGCTGCTTGAGGATTTTCTGCATTTTTGCTACAGAGATATTGTTCATTTTGGCGATACGTGCTATCTCTGCATCGACTTCCGACTCTGGAATTGTGATATCTTTCATCGCCGCTTTCTGAAGGCGATCTTGAATCAAGAGGTTTACGGCTTTTTGTTTTGAGACGTGCGCTTTACGTTGAATCGTACGGATCTCTGTTGTCGTAATAGGTTGACCGTTGACAATAAGCGCAATGGCATCGAGCATTTGTGCCTGGAGGGATGTCCATAAAAGTAAGAGCAGCAGGGGAAGAAATTTGTTCATAAAAGCGTTCCGTTTAAGTAAATTTTGAAAAATTATAGCATAAGGATGGATAGAACAAGGTTTTGGATATAATTATAGCTATATCGATCTATTTTCATTGAGGATAAGCCGTGTTTATAAAAATGTGTTTTTGGCTGGGAGTATTACTGAGTCTGTTTGCAACAGAGGCCGCCGCCAACAGTTGTCTGAAGTGTCACCAGGGGATTGAGCCTATCCGAGACCACCGCTCCAAAATGATGCAAAAGATCTTCGAAGTTGCCAAAAAGGCGGGAGCCGAAGGGAATGACTGCATTGTCTGCCACGGTGGAAATCCGGAAGCAGCTACAAAGGAAGAGGCACACAAGGGGACAGCCTCTTACTTTAAAACACACAACGGCCCCAAAGCTTTCTACCCTTATCCGGGAAGTCCGTGGATCAATGAACATACCTGCGGTATGTGTCACCCCAAGCAGGTAGCTGCGCAGAATAACAACCTGATGGCGACCGAGCAGGGGAAGATCCACGGTGCGCTCTGGGGATTTGGTGCAAAAGACGGGTACAACCATACCTTTACCAACTTTGGCGGCAAAAACCCGGCATTGCATGAGCGGCTGGGGACGAAAACATACCAAAAATATATGGAAAAACTTGCCAAACTCGAACCGCAGGGCTTTCCGGAAAAAACCAAACCGCTGCCGCCGGCACCCACAGCTGAAGAGGTAGAAAAAGATCCCTCTCTCTCTGTCTATACCTATCTGCGTCAGGAGTGCCTGCGCTGTCATACTGGAGGAAAGGGACGCTACCGGAGGGGAGACTACCGCGGTATCGGGTGTGCTTCATGCCATGTGCCCTACTCCAACGAGGGCTACTATGAGGGTAACGATTCATCCATTCCCAAGGACAAACCGGGGCATATGCTTGTACACAGCATCCAATCCTCAAGCAAAGTGCAGGTGCAGGTGCATGATATCAACTATACCGGTATTCCGGTTGAGACCTGTACCACCTGCCATAACCGAGGTAAACGTATCGGGGTGAGCTATCAGGGCTTGATGGAGACCGAATACAAAGCAACTTTCGATGAGCACGGCAACCCTCAGCCAAAACTGCACACCAAACGCTATCTGCACTTGACAGAAGACATCCACTATACAAAAGGGATGCTCTGTCAGGACTGTCATACCTCCAACGATATGCATGGTGACGGCTTTTTCAGAGGGGCGAATCTGGGCGCCGTGGAGATAGAGTGTCAGGACTGTCACGGTACGACCAGAAAGTACCCGTGGGAGTTGCCTCTGGGCTACAGTGACGAGTTTGATACCAAGCCAAAAGAGGGCAAGCCAAGGGGTACGACCAAGACGCTGGCGGCGTACCTGAAACAGGGCAGTATCCCCAAAGAGAAAGAGGACGGTTTTCTGCTCTCTGCACGCGGCAATCCGTTGACCAAAGCGGTGCGCAAGGGCAACAAAGTGGTGATGCACCTTGCTTCCGGGAAAACAATTGAACTCAAGCCACTGAAGCTGCTCAAAGAGGAGAAGAAGATCTCCAAGATTGGAATGATCGCGATGGATCAGATAGGCGCGCATACTGACAGGATGGAGTGTTACACCTGTCATGCGACATGGGCACCGCAGTGTTACGGCTGTCATGTCAAGGTTGACTACAGCGGCGGTAAGCAGAACCCTGATTTCCTCGCTGCTTCGGCACACCATGTCAACGGCAAGACAGGGGATGTTGACAGCCTCAAGACATATCTGGTTGACGGAAAGGTGACAGAGACACGCAGCTACCTGCGCTGGGAGAATCCGGCACTGAGCCAAAACGGAGAAGGGCGCATCTCGCCGACAATACCGGGCTGTCAGGTGACGCTGACAGTCATTGGCAAAGACGGGAATGCACTGCTGCAAAACCATATCTGGAAACTCAAAGGAGTCGAACGCGGTAAAGGTGTCAAGACCCCCAAAGAGGGTGTCAACTCCATTGTCATGAGCCCCGTGCATCCCCATACTGTCAGCAAACGTTCTCGTACCTGTGAGAGCTGTCATAACGACCCCAAAGCGATGGGGTACGGCATAGGCAGCGGCAAATACTTTTCAGACCAGAGCAAGACAACTATTGTTGATCTGATGACAGCATCGAAAAAAGTGCTTCCCAAAAAGGTTGATGAGCAGATTCCCGCCATTCCGAACCTCAAACATGACTACTCGGTCATGCTCGATGCCAACGGCACACAACTGCAGACGGTTGGTGACCACTGGAAACTCTCCCAGGCACTGCCCGATGAGGTACGCAGCAAACTCGACCGCCGCGGTACCTGCCTTGCGTGTCACAAAGAGATGCCAAGCGAAGACCTTGCCGTTTCGCTGCTGGTGCACACAGCCAAATATGCCGGTGTCAAAGTGGACAACGCAATGCACCACAAGCTTGTCAACAAGAGCATTCTCATGACAGCGTGGGTGCAGGTACTTGGAGGATTGTTTGCCGGTTTGGCAATCGCTTTTTGGTGGTTTAGAAGAAAGCGTAAATAGAGCGTTGGGTTATTGTATTGAAAGAAAAAATAAAAAGCTTTACAAATAGTAAAGAAAAAAAAAGATTATTTTCCAATTTTCTCTCTTTGAGTCTATTGCAGGGTGCGAACTATCTGCTGCCTCTGATCACATTCCCCTACCTTGTTAGGGTATTGGGGGTCGAGAAGTTTGGCTTGTTGGCTTTTGCGGGTGCGACTGTGGCGTATTTTAGTATACTCACGGATTATGGGTTCAATCTGACTGCTACGCGAGAGGTTAGTATTCATAGGGCAAACCCAGTCAAACTCAATGAAATTTTCAGCAGTGTGATCCTTATAAAACTCTTTTTAATGTGTATGTCTTTTTTTTTACTTTTGGTTTTGCTTTTTGAATTTGAAATGTTTGGGGCGCATTTTGAGATCTATATTTTAACATTCGGGATGGTCGTAGGACAGGTACTCTTGCCTCAGTGGTTTTTTCAGGGAATGGAGCGGATGAAGTACATTACTTTTCTAAACATTACAGCCAAACTTTTTTTCACCATCGCTATATTTGTGTTTATAGATCGGGAGAGTGATTACTGGAAAGTACCGATGTTTAATGCATTGGGGCAAATAAGTGCCGGTTTGATAGCATTTTACATTATTGGAAAAGATTTCAATGTCCGTTTGAAAATACAAAACATATCAGTTTTGAAACATTATGTGGTTGATGGATGGCATATTTTTATCTCCAATATAGCAATCAGCCTCTATACGGTCTCCACAACCTTTATACTTGGGATATTTACAAACAGTACGGTAGTGGGCTACTATGCTATTGCCGAAAAGATAAAAGGGGCGGTGCAGGGACTTCTTAGCCCCGCAATGCAAACAGTCTACCCTTATCTTTCCAAAAAACTTAAAGAGGATGTTTCTGAAGGGATGCGTTTTCTTAGACAGACGACTATCTATGTCGGAGGAGTCAGTTTTCTACTCTCTTTGATGCTCTTTGTTTTTGCGCCACAGATCATTCATTTTGTAGCGGGAGCAGCGTATGAGAGAAGTATTTTGGTATTGAGAATTATTGCGTTTTTGCCGTTTATTATTGCATTGAGTAATATTTTTGGGATTCAAACCATGCTGAATTTTGATAGGAAAAAAGCCTTTAGCAACATACTGATAAGCGGCAGCGTACTGAATATTTTGCTATCATTGGTTTTGGTACCGCTCTTTGAAGAGGTGGGATCGGCTGTTTCTGTTGTGGGAGTGGAGTTTTGTATAACGGTTGGGATGTTGCTCTATCTGCAAAAAACGGGGATAGATATTATAAAGGGAAATGTGTATGTTTGATTTTGTTGTGATTGGTGCCGGATTTGCAGGAAGTGTGATTGCTGAAAGGGCTGCAAACGTACTTGGTAAAAAGGTACTTGTGGTAGAGAAACGGGAGCATATAGGCGGGAACTGTTATGATGAAAAAATATCAGATGTACTGGTTCATCGATATGGTCCGCATCTTTTTCATACGAACAGTAAAGCGGTGTTTGACTATCTTTCCCGTTTTACCGAGTGGGAGTTGTATCACCATAAAGTGCTTGCGTTTGTTGATGGTCAAAAAGTACCAATCCCTTTCAATCTCAATACAATGTACGCACTCTTTCCTTTTTCTTTGGCTAAGACAATAGAGAAGAAGCTGCTGTCAAAATACGGATATGGTGAAAAGGTTCCCATATTGACGTTAAGAAAAGAGAGTGATAAGGATCTGAAATTTCTCTCTGACTTTGTGTATGAGAAGATATTTAAACACTATACCGCCAAACAGTGGGGGGTCAGTCCTGAGGAGATAGCTCCTGAAGTAACAGCCCGGGTTCCGGTAAGCATAAGCAAAGATGACAGATATTTTACCGATAGATATCAGGCTGTGCCAAAAGAGGGATATAGCAAAGTATTTGAAAAGATGCTGGATCATCCAAATATTGAGGTTATGCTTGGTACCGATTGCGATACGCTGCTGCGATTTGATTTTGGTGAGGGAAAGGTCTATCTCAATGATAAAGTCTTTAATGGAAAGATTGTTTACACGGGAATGATAGATGCGCTTTTTGATTTCAAGTTCGGTCATTTACCATACAGAAGTTTGGATTTGGTATTTGAGACAATGAACAAGAGCAGCTTTCAGAAAACGGCAACTGTTAACTATCCAAACGATTACGACTTTACAAGGATAACGGAGTTCAAACATATCCACCCTACTTCAACAGATACGACAGTGATCCTTAAAGAGTATCCAAAAACGTATATTGCAAAAAGAGACATCCCTTTTTATCCGGTGTTTACCCAACAAAACCATGAGCTTTATGAGAAGTACAAAAAAGAGGCTCAACGGTTTGCAAATGTCATTTTTGTAGGCAGGCTTGCAGAATATAGATACTACGATATGGATGATGTCGTTAAACGTGCTTTGGACGTTTTTGAGGAAAAGCTGTATGAATAAACAAGAAAAAGTGTGTGCTGTTGTGGTAACATACAACCGTAAAGCGTTATTGGTGGAGTGCCTGGAAGGGCTTTTGAAGCAGACAAGAGAGATTGCATCCATCTATCTAGTAGACAATGCATCTACGGATGAAACAGAAAAGATACTTTTTGAAAAGGGGTATATAGAAGCGTTACCGCCTCAAGATATAGACAGACCATGGGAAAAAACCTGTATGGTTTCTAATTTGACCAATACGGCTACCGTAGCATTCCATTATGTTAAAATGGATAGAAATACCGGTGGTGCCGGTGGATTTTATGAAGGGATGAAACGAGCCTATGAAAAAGGGTATGCGTGGCTTTGGCTGATGGATGATGATGTTGAACCAAAATCTGACGCGTTAGAAAAGATGTTGCAATACAGAAGCTTTTCGGGATGTATTCATCCGGTAAAAAAATATGAAGATGGTGAAAGTTTTGCTTGGAATGGATATGTTTGTGACAAATACGGACTGATTGTCCGTGAACGAGAGAACTTTAAAGACAAAGGCTTTAGTATAGTCAATTATGGATGTTTTGAAGGAATGTTGATCTCTCGGGATATTATAAAAAAAGCAGGATACCCCCCAAAGGAGTTCTTTCTATCCGGAGATGACGCCTATTATGGCTATATGGCTTCAAAATATACAAATGTCATATATACAAACCAAGCAGAGTTTATCAAAAAAATAAAAAAGGATACGAAATCAGATATGTATCTTTTCTATGTAAATAGAAATTTTACCTATTTTTTGATGGAGATATCTACATACAAAACGGTAACTTTGCTACACAGGGTTGCTATAGCGATTTTGCAAAGTATAAAATACAGAAGTTTAGCACCGTTAAAAGGCTTTGTAAAGGGTATAAGGGGAGATTTTGATTTATCTTATCATCAATGATATATCCAAGGTTGGTGGACTTAGCAAAGTAGCGCTCAATCTTTACGCTGAGTTTAAAAAAAGCGGATATGAAACTAAGATAATAACTGGTAATCTCGATGATACAAATGAGCGCTATTATGAGCAGGCAAAGGCGGATATTATCAATCTTGAGATTGGAAGTGTGCATCGCTTGGCAGAAAACAAAATGAAGCTTTTGAAATGGTATTATGAATTTTATAAAGCTTTAAAAAGAGAGAAAATTAAGGATGCAACAATAATTAGCATAGAGACGGTTATCAATTTTATAACAGTTTTGGCGTTGAGGAAAAACAATCGATTGATCGGTACAGAACATCTTTCTTTTTCTCGGAGAAAAATTACTCAGATATTTAAAAAGATTTTTTATCCAAAACTGGATAGATTGGTAGTGTTGACGGAAACAGATAAAAAACTTTACAATAGTTTTGGAGTGAACAATGTAGTTGTTATTCCAAATTTTATAGAAATCTCCAAAAAGTTTACTGCATTAAATAGCAAAAACATTTTGTTTGTGGGGAAGTTGTCTTCTATTAAAGGTGTAGATTTTCTTTTAGAAATTGTTAAAAAATTTGATGATAAAGCATGGAAGTTTGTTATTGTCGGTAAGGGTTCATCTGAAGAAGAATTGAGACAACAACTCAAGGGGTATAATGTTGATATCAAAGGGGAAATACCTGAGCCTAAAGCGTTCTATCTGGATGCGAGTATTTTCATACTTACATCCCGAAAAGAGGGCTTTCCTATGGTGCTTTTGGAGGCAAAAAACTATGGTTTACCCATAGTGAGCTTCGATGTACCGACCGGTCCAAAAGAGATGATAGAGGATGGGGAAGACGGCTTTTTAATTCCTTTTGGAAAGGTAGATATGTTTGTCAAAAAACTGGCAGTATTGACCGGAGATCATCAACGTTTACAAAATATGGCCAAAAAGTCCAAAGAGAGTGTTGCGCGTTATGCTCCAGAGAAGGTTATGGAAAAATGGTTCCAGATCATTTAGTAATTTATGTCGATTCTCTTAACAGAGCAAAATTTTTCTCCTGTTTTATTCCTCTGTTTGAACAGTATCACATTACATACCGTTTTGTCACCCATAGACTTTCAGCTTATAGATTGTTACCCAAAGATCGTACGCTGTTGTTGCGCAATATCAGAACAGAGCGAGAGTGTCGAGACTATGCTTTTTTGCAAAAAAGTCTTTCAGTTTTAAACAACTACCATACTTTCGATGAGGCAGTACAGATTGCAAACGATATCTGGGCACAGCTAAAAGAGTTGAAGATCGATATGATGTGGATATGGAATGGAACGACGACGATAGAAAGGGCTTTGGGTGAGTATGCCAAAAGTAAAGGAATACGTACAAGATACTTTGAAATATCCAATATAGAAAATAGGATATTTATCGATCCGTGTGGTATTTCCGGAGAATCGATCCTTTTAAAAAAGCCGGAGATTTTAGACGGGTATGTATATGATGAAACGGCATTTCTTGACTGGCAGGCATCTTATAGAGAGAAAAAAAAGGAGAGAGGCGGTAAACTCAAAAGCAAAATACCCGGTTACGTTTTTACCGATTTTGCGGGCTATCTGATATATGATCTTATACGGGAGGATAGAAGAAATCCATTAAAGCTTGTACAACAAAGAGTCTCCAATAACTTTGTACATCTGCCGTTTGATGAGGTCGATATGGCGAAAAAGTATATTTTACTGCCTCTGCAGGTAGGAAACGACTCCCAAATAAAGCTTTACAGCAATTACAATAATGAGGCAGTGATTCAGGAAGCGTTGAGCATAGCCAGAAAGGAGCATGCCGCTCTTTACATCAAACCCCATCCGCGTGAGGAGGATGTCAAAGAGATTGAAGCCATCAGGTATTTTTTGCAAGAGCAGGATGTTTTTTTGGTGAGTGGAGACTTTTTTGAGTTGATCGAAAATGCGCATAAAGTTGTCATCAACAATTCGACAGTCGGACTTGAAGCGAAGATTTTTGACAAAGAGGTTGTTGTTTTTGGGAATGCCTACTATAAATATTTTAACAAAGAGCGAGTTAGAAAATATATTATGGGATATCTTCCAAACATAGTTTATCCGAAGTCGGAGATAGGGGAAGAAGCGTTTTTGAAGATTTTTGAGGAAATGGTATGAAGCAGTTTTTTGTCGGCTTTTCCAAATGGGGGCTGTACCTGCTTGATCCGTTTTTTGAAAAAAAAGGACGATACATCGTTTCAACGCTGCATGAAGCCATTGCTCAAGGATTGGATGAGACATCAAGGGTATATATGTATCCGGCAAAAGAGGATATGGAAATAAAAGAGTATTGTAAGAAAAAGAGGATAGCACTCTATTTTGTCGAGGATGGATTTATCCGTTCACTTAGCCTTGGTTCCTCTTTTTTCAAGCCGGCATCTATCGTTATGGACGCAAGAGGGATCTATTTCGATCCAACACGGGAGAGTGATCTGGAATACATATTGAATTACAATACGTTTAATGATGCCCTTTTGGAAAGAGCCAAAAACCTTATAGGACTTCTTTTAAAAAACAGGATTTCAAAATACAATCATTTGGCAGACAAACAGATATCGGTTCCGGAGAAAAATATTAAGCTGGTGATAGGTCAAGTCGATAATGACATGTCGATAAGAAAAGGAGGATACGGCTTTGACTCGATGAAACTGCTGCAAACAGTCAAAGAGAATGCGACAAAAGAGGACTTTATTTTGTACAAGCCGCATCCGGATGTTGTTTCCGGCATACGAGAAGGAAGTGTCGATGAAAAGAAGTTGTATACATTGTGTGATTTGATAGTCACAGATGCAAGTTTGGACAGCTGCTTTGACGTTGCCAATGAAGTACATACGATTACATCGCTTTCGGGAATGGAAGCACTTCTTCGCAAAAAAAAGGTCTTTACGTACGGTATGCCGTTTTATGCAGGTTGGGGACTGACGGAGGATCTGCAAAGATGTGACCGGAGGAAGCGAACCCTTTCTATGGAGGAGCTGGTCGCGGCAGCATATATAGTGTATCCTAAATATGTTTCGCTCAAAACAGGCAAAAGTGCAACACCTGAGGAGGTACTGGAGGAGATTAGGACACTTAGAAAATACTATTTTGAAAGTAGCTTTTTCCGTTTTAAAGTCAATATGCTTGGCAAAAGTGCTGTGATGATACGAAAGATACGGGATATTATATGAGAAGTTGCGTTCTATTGTCGGTCTATAAAAACGATCAGCTGAAATTTGTCCAAGAAGCCCTTGAAAGCCTGTATGAACAGTCTTTGAAAGCGGATATTTTTATAAAAATAGACGGAGATATAGACAGCAGACTGGAAGCGTTTTTACAACAGGCGTATGCAGACAGGAAGATTACTTATCTCTCAAAAAGAGAGGAGAACAAAGGGCTTTCGGTATCGCTCAATGAACTGATAGAGGAAGCACTTGATTGTGGATATGAATATTTTTTCCGAATGGATGCGGATGATGTGTGCAACAAAGAGCGTTTCAAAAAACAGATAGCCTTTATGGAGGAAAACAGGCATATTGACGTTTGCGGAACCTTTATCGAAGAGTTTGGAGAGGAAATTGAGTATCATAAAATTGTGAAGTATCCATTATATCACGAAGAGATGTTCCGTTTTTTCAGAAAAAGAGTACCTTTGGCACATGTTAGCGCCTGTTTCCGCAAGCGGTTTTTTCAAAAAGCCGGATTGTATCCGGTTACATCCCCCACAAATGAAGATACATTGTTGTGGATGAAGGGCTTTGCTGCAGGGTGTCAGTTTGCCAATATCCCGGAAGTCTTGGTATGTGTGCGGGTGGATAGAGCATTTTTTGGCAGGAGAGGCGGTCTAAGGAAGGCATGGCGTGACTTACAAGATAGAATCTTGGTTATAAATGCATTAAGATATAATAAACGGTACTATTTTTATGCTTTTGCACTGTTTCTTGTCAATATGGCACCGTCAAAATTGAAACAATTTTTATATAAGAGGTTACGATGAAAAAAAATGAATATAACACGAAGCAGATTTCTGTTTCGCAGCTGTTTGGATTGATGCTGATTGCCTATATTTTCAGTTTTGCTATCCGGTTGATCTGGCTAAACTGGGCATTGGGTCATCCTGAATTTTTTTGGAACGGGCAATTGATGATCAATACCAATGACGGATACTTTTTCGCCTCAGGTGCGCAGCATGTGTTGCAGGGGGTACATGATGCCAATCCGCGTATTCCCGATATGTGGGCATACGGTACGGTAGCGTTTACAGCGCTGTTGGCAAAAATAACACCTTTTTCCCTTGAAACCATTATACTCTATCTGCCGGCTGTTATCTCAAGTCTTGTCGTTGTTCCTATCATACTCATTGCGCGACTGTACGGTAAAACCGTTTGGGGATTTTTTGCCGCGCTGCTTGGCAGTATTGCATGGAGTTACTATAACCGTACGATGATAGGGTATTACGATACCGATATGTTCTCTGCTATGGCTCCCATGTTTATTCTCTATTTCCTGATGAAAAGTACACATGACTTCAAGCTTCACTCAGCGCTATATGCGGCTATAGCCATTGTTGTCTACCCGTTCCTGTATGAACAAGGACAAGCCATTGTCTATGCAATGGGCATTATTTATGCCCTCTATATGGTTTGGTTTCATCGTACAGAAAAAACGACCTATGCCTCTTTACTTTTGGTTTTTTTGGCACTAATACCATTACAGGTGCTTGGTATTCCCGCCCCCTATCATTATATCGTGAGCATTGTTTTGGTGTTGGCTGCATATCGTTGGTTGCAGCAAAAAAGAGACAGTATGGATGTTAAAACACTCATGATGGCAAGCGGTACTCTTTTTTTACTCTTTTTGTTGACGGGCAATGTATTCGGACTTATCTGGGCTAAAGTATTTAGTTACGTGGAGACGGGTACCTCTGATACAGGGTTACATTTCTATGCGGTCAACCAAACGGTTCGGGAAGCAGGAAAGATACCGTTTTTTCCGGTACCGGGGCAGTCGTGTATCTCTCAGCGGATGAGCGGTTCGGCAATAGGGTTTATAATTTCCGTTATCGGATACATACTGCTGGTAATACGGAAACCGGCATTTCTTCTGGCACTTCCGCTCATTGGCATCGGCATCTTCGCTCACTGGGGAGGACTGCGCTTTACTGTGTATGCCGTGCCGGTCGCTGCCCTGAGTGCAGTCTATCTTTTTGATGTTGTTGGAGATTTTTTCAAAGATAGGCGTATCAAATACGCATTAATGGCGGTGGCAACCGCTGCTATGATCTATCCAAATATTACACATATTATCGGTTACAAAGTACCGACAGTATTGAACAAAGCGGAAGTTGAAGATTTGGTCAAGCTTGATAAAATTGCCAAGGGCAAAGATTATACGATCAGCTGGTGGGATTATGGCTACCCTATCTGGTACTACTCCGATACCTCCACGTTGATTGATGGAGGAAAACACAATAATGATAACTTTATCGTCTCAAAAATCATGCAGACCGACTCACCTCAACTGGCGGCAAACCTGGCAAGAGTCGCTATTGAAACTTATGTAGACTCCAACTATTCCGTAGTAGCCGATACACTCTTCAAAAATGGACAAAAAGACCAGGCTGACCCCAATTTATTGTTGATGCAGTTGGAAGACGGAACGTATCCTATGCCTAAAAAAACAAGAGATATCTATCTATACATGCCTTACCGGATGCTCAATATCTTTCCGACGGTAACTGTTTTTGGGAACCTTGATCTGACAACAGGTAAACCGGAACGCAAGGTTCTTTTTTATCCGACGCATGCTGTAAAAAATGATCATGGTGTCTTGCAGTTTTCCAATGGTATTATGTTCGATGTCAAAAAGGGTACACTCTTTTTTGGGAGTCAGCAGGTTCCGGTACGTTATTTTATGCTCACCCAACTGACAAAAGAGGGAAAAACAAAGATAGAAGCACAGCCCTATCATGCCAATGGCGGATATGCTGTCGTATATATGAAAGACTATGGACGTTTTATTATTATGGATGTGAAGACATTCAACTCGATGTATGTGCAAATGTTTATTTTGGGTAAATATGACAAAAATCTGTTTGAGTTGGTGGTCTCTTCGCCATACAGCAAGATATACCGATTGAAAAAGTAGATGCTGACACGTACGGAACGTATAGCAAAACGTCTGTTTGACATAGCCTTTTCGGTTGTCGGGATTGTCGTCACTCTGCCTGTGATATTGGTTGCATGGATTGTAGCGTCTCTTGAGACACGGAGTAACGGACTTTTTGTGCAAAAGCGTATCGGGCAGTATGGTAAACCGTTTTATGTCTGGAAGATCAAGACAATGAAGCCGGTTTCCGGAATGGATAGTACTGTGACGACAAGTCAAGACTGCCGTATTACTAAAAGTGGTGCATTTTTCCGGAAAACAAAGATTGATGAACTGCCACAGCTCTTTAATGTCTTGTTTGGGCAGATGAGTTTTGTCGGCCCAAGACCGGATGTACCCGGGTTTGCAGATATGCTGGAGGGAGAAGATCGGATCATACTCTCGATTCGCCCGGGTATTACAGGACCGGCATCACTCAAATATAAAGATGAAGAGATCCTCCTTTCCAGAGTGCAAGACCCTGAACGCTATAATAAGGAAGTGATTTGGCCGGACAAAGTGAAGATCAATAAGGCATATATCCGAAACTGGTCACTGTCCAAAGATGTCGGGTATCTGATAAAAACGGTTTTGGGGTAACAATGGACAGCATTTTTCTTTCACCTCCGCATATGAGCGGCAAGGAACAGCAGTATATCGCTGAAGTGTTCGAGAGCAACTACATCGCGCCGCTTGGAGCGTTTGTGGATCGTTTCGAACAAATGGTATGCAACTATACCAGTGCACGGTATGCACTTGCGACCAATACGGCAACAGCCGCACTCCATCTGGCACTTCGTGTGCTTGGTATAGAGGAGGGAGACACGGTGCTTGCTTCAAGCTTTACGTTCATCGGTTCTGTAAATGCAATTTTGTACCAAAAGGCCAAGCCGGTTTTTATTGACAGTGACGGGAGTTGGAATATCTCACCGGAACTGTTGAGAGAGGCGATTGCACGTTCATCCCAAAAGCCCAAAGCCTTGATCGTGACGCATCTGTATGGACAGATGGCGAAGATGGATGAGATTATAGAGATTTGCCATGAAGCAGATATTTATGTAATTGAAGATGCTGCCGAATCACTGGGGGCAACACTGCATGGACAACAGAGCGGTACCTTTGGTGATATGGGGGTTTTTTCGTTCAACGGGAACAAGATACTCACGACATCGGGTGGGGGCATGCTGGTAAGCGGGAAAGAGGAGTGGATTGAAAAAGCCAAATTTTTGGCGACACAGGCAAAGGATGATGCCCCATGGTATGAACACACCACTTACGGCTACAACTATCGTATGTCAAATGTACTTGCCGCGATTGGTGTGGCGCAGATGGAGGTACTTGAAGAACGGGTTGCCAGACGCAGGGCGATTTTTCAATATTATCAGGGCGCACTTGGTACTTACGGAGAGATTGTGTTCATGCCCGAAATAGAGAACAGCAGAGGGAACCGCTGGCTGACAACATTGACACTTGCAAAAACCGATCCGATGAAAGTGATGGATGCATTGTCGGCACACAATATTGAAAGCCGTCCGCTATGGAAGCCGATGCATCTTCAGCCGCTTTTTGCCGATGCTGATACTCTTGTTGACGGCAGCTCCCAGAGGCTGTTTGAAACAGGACTCTGCCTGCCAAGCGGTTCGAATATGTCAGATACAGATGTTGACAGGGTGGTTGATATTGTCAAAAAGGTATTGGGATGATGAGGCTCTTTCGTCCTACTGCGTTCAAAAGGGTACTCTTTTTTGTGACGATGGATTTGCTGTTGTCGCTTTTCTCATTTTACGGTGCCTATTTGCTTCGCTTTAATTTTCACATTGAACAGAAGTTCCTGGCACATTTCTGGCTTGCGTACGGCATCCTTGTGCTGTTTAAAATTGCGGCGATGTTTGCGTTTAAAAGCTATTTTATCATCTGGCGCTTTTTCAGTTTTGGGGATGCTGCCAATATTGTCAAGGCACATATCGTTGCCTATGGTGCTTTCATTCTGGTCTATATGGCATTCTCATCCTACTTTCAGCCGTTTCCCCGGTCGGTGATCGTAATTGATTCTTTTCTTTCTCTCATACTGATAGGAAGTATCCGTGTCAGTAAGCGGTTTTGGAACGAGAATTTTCAGCCCCACGCACTCAAACCGACACTGCTGCTGGGGGCAAACAGCAAGACCGCAACAGTAATCCAGAGTGCGCTGAAGCATGAAATAGATTATTACCCTGTTGCGATTATGGCATTGGAGGAGGACGACAATACCAAAGATGCCTATATCAACAGTGTCAAAGTGTATGATCCTGAGATGCTTGAAGAGATTGTGCGGAGCAAGCAGATCGTTTCGGCGATTCTTGCAAAACAGCTGCCCCAAAAAGCACTTCGCAGACTGGTTGAACGTCTCAATGAAGCAGGTATCAGAGAGATCAAACAGGTTAAACTGCTTGGTGGAGAACATGAAAAACTCGAAGATCTTTCCATTGAAGATCTGCTTGCCAGACACCCCCAGGATCTTGACAGTGCACTCATCGCATCATCTATTAAAGGCCGCTCTGTATTGATTACGGGTGCAGGAGGGAGCATTGGTTCGGAGATCGCACGCCAGTGCTATCGGTTTGGAGCATCAACACTGGTACTGGTCGACCACAGCGAGTATCATCTCTACCGCATTGGAGAGGAGATTCCAGATGCTGATTTGAGACTGCTGGATGTGTCAGATCGCCCTGCCGTCAGGAAACTTTTTGCAGAAATCAAGCCACAGATCGTGATTCATGCAGCAGCATACAAACATGTTCCGCTGTGTGAGCATAACCCCAAGGCTGCTGTTCACAACAATGTAGCCGGAACGATACATGTCATAGACAGTGCTATCGAAGTAGAGAGTGGAAAGCTTGTTATTATATCGACAGACAAGGCGGTTCGTCCTACCAACATCATGGGAGCCACAAAGCGGGTGACTGAACTCTATGCCCAGAACGTACCCAGCCAAAAGACGGAAATCGTTGCCGTGCGTTTTGGCAATGTCCTTGGCTCCAGCGGCTCTGTTATTCCAAAATTCAAACATCAGATAGAACAGGGCGGCCCGGTTACGGTAACGCATCCGGAGATTACGCGTTACTTTATGCTGATTCCTGAAGCGTGTCAGCTCGTACTTCAGGCAGCGGCTATCGCCAAGGGAGGTGAGCTGTTTATCCTGGATATGGGAGAGCCTGTCAATATCACCGAATTGGCAAAACAAATGATCCGGCTGTATGGAAAAGAGGGAGAGGTTGAGATTGTCTATACCGGGCTTCGTCCGGGAGAAAAGCTCTACGAAGAGCTGTTAATCGATGAAAGTGAACAGAAGACACAGTACCGGTCGATTATGATTGCAAGACCGACACAATACAATATCGAAACACTGCGTAAAGATATTGAAGTGTTATTCAGTACAGACGATATATATGCGGCATTACAAAAAATTGTACCGGAATTTTCATATAGGTAAAGTTTACAGATATTTGTGTTGTATTCTTCCGATATAATGTAAAGTATATTATTTAGAAGGAGAAAAAGATGTTCAAAACAGTGGTATTGGCAATGGTATTTATGGCAAGTGCGGCGTTTGGTATGAGCCTGAGCAAACTCAACACGGCGAGCAAAGATGAGTTGATGCAGATTAAGGGTATTGGCGCGAAGAAAGCGGATGCCATTATCAAAGAGCGCCGTAAAGGGAAGTTCAAATCCTATGATGATCTTCAGCGTGTAACCGGGATCGGTGAGCAGGTCGCTTCCAATGTCAAAAATGATGTAAAGGCCGGTGAGACACCGAAAAAAGTGAAAAAGACTGCTTCTAAAAAGAGTCACAAGAAGTCCTCTGCTAAAAAAAGTGTGAAAGAGAAAGATTCTGTGAGCAAAAAGGTAAACGATAAAAAAGAGCAGAGCAAATCAAAAAAAGAAAAAGCCAAGAAAGCAGAAAAAGAGTTAAAGAAAAAGAAGTCAAAAAACAAAAAAACAAAATCTAAAAAGTCCAAAAAAGGCAAAAAAGCGGCATAAGTATGCCGCATCTCTTCTCTCCTCCAAGTTTTCTATTTCTCTATTTGGGTATAATTTTGCAAAAAATAAGGTTTTGCAATGTCGACAGTAACACGTTTTGCACCCTCTCCGACAGGGTACCTGCATATCGGCGGTTTGAGAACCGCACTCTTTTCATGGCTTTGGGCGAGACATAACGACGGGAAATTTCTGTTGCGTATCGAAGATACTGACCGTGCGCGAAATTCCGAAGAGGCACTCGAAGCGATCATCAAGGCATTTGACTGGGTAGGCATGAACTATGATGGTGATGTGGTTTACCAGTCTAAGCGTTTTGACCTTTATAAGCAGTACATTGACCAACTGCTTGAAGAAGGAAAGGCTTATAAATGCTATATGAGCAAAGAAGAGCTTGATGCACTTCGTGAAGCACAAATGGCAAGAGGTGAACGCCCCCGCTATGACGGACGTTACCGTGATTTTGACGGAACCCCTCCTGAAGGTATCGATCCGGTTATTCGTATTAAAGCACCCAAAGAGGGGATGATCACGTTTGTTGATGGAGTCAAGGGAGAGATCAATATTGCGGCCGATGAGGTGGATGATTTTATCATTGCCAGAAGTGACGGTACGCCTACCTATAACTTTGTTGTAGCCATCGATGATGCACTGATGGGGTTGACCGATGTCATTCGAGGTGATGACCACCTCTACAATACGCCCAAGCAGATCGTAGTTTATAATGCACTTGGATTCAAGCTGCCGAAATTTTACCATGTTGCCATGATCAACAATGAACAGGGCAAGAAGCTCAGTAAACGTGACGGGGCAACAGACGTCATGGAATACAAAGCGATGGGCTACCTTCCTGAAGCACTGCTCAATTTTCTGGTGCGCCTGGGGTGGAGTCACGGTGATCAGGAAATCTTTTCTGTTGAGGAGATGATTTCCCTCTTTGATCCAAAAGATATCAACAAGTCTGCATCAAGTTACAGTCCAGACAAACTGCTTTGGCTCAATGCACATTATATTAAAAATACACCCAATGCAAAACTGGCTGAGATGCTCAAGGACTTCGGTGTGGACATTGTCGAACATGACCGCCTTGAGATGCTGCTCGATGCAACCAAAGAGCGCGGTAAAACACTGGTAGAGCTTTCCCAGCAGATTAACCTTATCTTGAATGCCCCGAGCGAGTATGATGCCAAGGCAGTCAAAAAAGCCTTCAAGGGAGATGCGAAAGAGATCCTTGTGGATTTTATCGCGATGCTGCAGACATGGGAAAAACCGCTGCATCTGCCAAGTGACTACCATGCCGTACTTGAAGCACTTGTTGCAGAGAAAGAGATAGGGTTTGGGAAGATCGGTATGCCGCTGCGTGTAGCACTTGTCGGTGCCTTGACCGGTCCCGGAGTCGATGAGATGATGGCGATCATCGGAGTGGATGAGACGATAGAACGGATTGAGAGAGCGGTTGCCTCAATCTCGTAGGGTGCGTAACCACGCACCTTTAGGGTTTAATTTACAGGGCATCTATTTTATTTTCATTGGTGTTGGTGCGAGATTTTGCACCCTACATTTTCAAAAATTTCTTCAATCCTCTCTTCGCTTTCCAGTCCATTTCATAATGTATATGTTCCAGATACCAGCTAAGCTGTTTTGGTGTGATACCTCTCTTTTGGCTCTCTTTTTTCAACATATATTGCGGAATGCGGGTACGGGTGTGTGCAAACTGCTTTGCCATCTTTTGGATGGTTTTGCCGTGTTGGTTGTAGCAAAGACGTGCGAAGACAAAAGGAAGACCGGTACGTTCATGCCATGCCTGTGCCATGTCGATGCCGGGTTTGCCTTCAAGGTAGTACTTCAGTGCCGCATCACCAATGAGTACACGTCCTTCAAGACCCAATACTTTTGCCAATTGGTTAGAGGTAGCCGATGCTGGGTCGTTTTGGCTCTGACCCGGAATGAGCAGGACACTGTAAACGTTTCGTTTTGCGATGATCCCAAGGTTGGTACAGTGTCTTTTACGTGATGCAATCGAAGAAATAAATGCTGCATGGACTTCACGACGTTGCAGTGCCCGGTTGATCTTGGAAGGGACAGCACGTTTGTATCGAAATCCCATCTTTGCCGAGCTGCTTTTAAGATGTTTTTTTAGGTAGACTTGAAAGGGTAGCAAATTGAGGTAGGAGATCGATCCGAACAGTACACCCATGGTTGACCTCCTCAAATAGTTTAAGCGCAATTATACCAAACAAGAATTATAATCAGCGCAATTCAACATGAGAGCAGTTTGATGGTAAAAGTAGAATTTTTAGGACCTATTGGCAAAGCACCGGTAGAGATGGAAGCAGCAACACTGGCTGATGTGGCTGAAAAACTGAAAGAGGATGGTACAGTGAAAGAGTGGCTTCCCAAATGTGCGGTAGCGCTAAACGATACGATGGTAAGTGACTTGAATATGCCACTAAAAGATGGAGACAAAATTTCTGTACTTCCGCCTGTTTGCGGCGGATAATACCTCCGCAAACGAAGTAAAAATTAAAAGGTAAAAAGTAAAAAAATTTCCCTTTTAATTTTTAATTTTTTTTTGAAAAAGGAACTTTTTATATGGAGTTGTATAGTGGGCCGTTGGATGTCAAGGAGATCTTTGGCAGATGGCTGGATGAAGAGGCGGAGTCGAACTACGGGGCGTACATTCCGTTCGTAGGTACGATTCGTGCCGAGGATGGCATAGAGGCATTGAGCTTTGACATTTATGAACCGGTGTTGAGAGCCTGGTTTGATGCATGGCAGGAGAGGGCAAAAGCACTTGGAGCAGTTGTGAAAATGGCACACTCGATTGGGGATGTGCCTGTACATACCTCTTCTTATGTTTCAGCAGTATTCTCCCCAAAGCGACGCGTGGCGCTTGAGCTGATCGAGGAGTTTGTCGAGGACTTCAAGGCAAATGCACCCATTTGGAAGTATGATGTGAAAAATGGTGAACGCATCTATGCCAAAGATCGAAGTACACCGATGGACGGTAGCGGGTTGTTGGCGTAGCCTGTTAAGGTAAAAATTAAAAGGTAAAAAGTAAAAAAGTTTCCCTTTTAATTTTTAATTTTTAATTGAAAAAGGAATATTCCATTATGATGCATTTTGACGAATCTATGGCACTCATTGACGGGCTGGAGATTGAAAGATACAAAACAAAAAGACTCTATATTATGGATGCGGTAGGGTACGTGCTTGCTGAAGATATTGTAGCAGACCACAATTCGCCGGAGTTCCCGACCTCTGCGATGGACGGGTATGCGATCATTCATGAAGATCAGGCGATGGGACGGCTTAAGATCGCCAGTATCAACCCGGCGGGTTCGGCGCTGCGGGACAAGGTGATAGGAGGTACCTGTATCAAGACCTTTACCGGATCCCTGATGCCTGAGGGTGCCGATACGCTTATTCCCATCGAAAATGTAGAGGTTGAGGGTGAAGAGATCGTCATTAAAGAAGAGGTGCCACAGGGGTTTTCTGTACGTGAGGTAGGAGAGAACTACACTAAAGGACAGACTCTGATCACAGCAGGTACAAAGATCGACTTTTCACACATCGGTGTGTTGGCAAGTCTGAATATTGTTCATGTAACCGTGTATGAAAAGCCTACGGTTTCTGTGCTCTCTACCGGTTCGGAACTGCTTGATCTCGGAGAGGTGCAGACGAATGATGCACAGATCCGCTCCTCGAATAACTATGTAGTTGAAGCGATTGCCAAAAAGTATGGCGGTTTGCCGATGCAGCTTGGGTGCATCAAAGATGATAAAGAGAGTATTACAAATGCGATATCCGATGCGTTGCAAAAGAGTGATATTGTGGTCACAACCGGCGGCGTGAGTGTGGGAGATTTTGACTTTGTCAAAGATGTTATCCGTGAGCTTGGCTGTGAGGTGGTCTTTAAAGGAGTACGTGTCAAGCCGGGTCAACACATTATGGTTGCGCGTAAAGGCGACAAGTTCATTGTCGGACTTCCCGGGTTTGCCTACTCTGCAACAGTGATGGCACTGGTCTATGTGGTTCCACTGATTGCCAAACTGCAGCGTGCCGCCAATCCGTTAAAAATGGTCAAAGCCACACTCAAAGAGGCGTTTAACAAACGTGCCAAAAAAGCAGAGTTTACCGCATGCAATGTCTCACTTGTACACGGTGAGTATTATGTTGACTTTAAAGGTAAAAAGATAGGTACTTCAGCCATTTTGACCAACATGTTGGGTAACATTGGCCTACTCTTTACCTCCGAAGAGGATAGCTCCAAACAGGTTGGCGATGAAGTGATGGTGCTGCTTTTGGACTAAAGGTGCCCTAAAGTGCCAAAATCGACTCTCTTGCTTTGAGAAACAGTGCAAAATCTGAAGCGGTTTTGCATCCCATTTTGACTGCGTAGCTGAGAAGTTCTTTATTCAGTTTGTAATCCATTTCAAATCCTTTTCTCTTTGAAAATTTGGTTCATAACGCTTTCGATGTCAAATTGTATATTGATAATTCGTCAAACATTAAAAATATTTCAAATTGTCATACTTTTAAGAAAATAATGCTATTATTTGACATGCATAATTTAAGAAAAGGAGTTTAAAATGCTCAATATGACAGAGATTATTGAAAAGCTCAAAGATATTATTTCCGAGACGAAGATAGGCGGCAAAGTATTTGACAAAGATGTTGCCAATGCACTGGGGATTCCGCAGGCAACCTTTGCAACTATGAAGAAACGAAACTCTATTCCCTATGAAGAGATACTGGAGTTTTGTGCACTCAAAAAGATCTCTGCAAACTGGCTCTTTTTTGATCAGGCGGTCGATATGCTCAAAGAGCAGACGGAGAAGTTCTTTCAGGTGCGCTACTTTGCTGACATCCGTGCAAGTGCCGGAGGTGGTGCAGAGGTGTTTGACGAGAACTATGAAACCATCAAGGTCGATGAGAAGATCATGCGCAACATGGTAGGGCTTGGCAATACCCAGCTTGAAGCAATCCATGTTGACGGAGAGTCCATGGAGCCTACACTGCAGAATGGCAGTATTGTTTTTGTAGACCGAGCACAGACAAACATTAACAAAGACGGCATTTTTATTGCTGCTACCACGGCCGGACTTTTTATCAAGCGTATCCGTCAGCGTGCAGACGGGATGGTAGAACTGATTTCGGATAACAAAGCATATTCCCCGGAAGTACTTTCTCCTGATGAGGTGACCATTGTCGGTAAAGTTGTGGGCAATATTGAAAGTTTATAATACAGAAAGGTAATAAAAATGCAGATGCCGACACGTGACATGATGATATGCCATTGTCACAACAAGACGTTGGGAGAGATAGCAGACTATATCAAGCAGCATAAGATTGAGAAGTGGGAAGATGTTGTTGAGGATTTGACATTTGAGTGCGGGGATACCTGTGAGAACTGCCATACAGAGGGATATCACAATGACGGTATGTCACTGGCGATGGCTGTGGGGATGGTGAAGAGAGGGTATATTTAATAGGGAGTAGGTGATATGGAGCAGAGAGTAAGGAGTGGCTAAGGTTAGTGTAAGAGAGCCTGTGAAAAATTTGCTACCTGCTACCTGCTACCTGCTACCTGCTACCTGCTACCTGCTACCTGCTACCTGCTACCTGCTACCTGCTACCTGCTACCTGCTACCTGCTACCTGCTACCTGCTACCTGCTACCTGCTACCTGCTTTATGCTATAGTGATAGAGATGATTATACGCAAATACACAAAAATAGCAAAACTGCCATTGTTTTTTTTGACAAGCCTGTGGCTCCAGGCAGCAGTGCATACCAATGCACTGATCCATGAACCCTCACCCTACTTACAGCAGCATGCACACAACCCTGTCAACTGGTATCCGTGGGGGGAAAAGGCTTTGGAAAAAGCGAAAAAAGAGCATAAGCTGATCTTTCTTTCTATTGGCTACAGCACCTGTCACTGGTGTCATGTTATGGAAGAAGAAAGTTTTACCGATAAGAGCGTAGCGGCGCTGCTGAACCGAGATTATGTTTCTATCAAAGTCGATCGTGAACAGTACCCTCAAATTGATAAAAAATATCAAAGAATGTATCAAATGGTACATGGAAAACGCGGCGGATGGCCGCTCTCTATCTTGCTGACACCGCAGATGGAGTTACTTGACATCCGTACCTACATCCCCAAAGAGGAGGGTTACGGTTCAGAAGGACTACTGAAACTGCTGCCGAAACTGGCTGTATTACGCAGTGACCCACAAGCATTGCAGGCACAGCTTGCGCAAGTGCAGCAGAGGATAAAACAGCATAGTGATATGAAGCATGTACAGCATAAAGAAGGGATAGAAAAGGCATTTCTTTCTTCTGTCACATCATCGTTCGATGCCCAGAACGGCGGTTTTGGAACGCACCCGAAATTCCCAGAAGCATCCAAACTTGAAACACTTATGACCCTCTATCGGCTTGATCACAATGCGGCAGCATGGAAGATGACAGAAAAGACGCTCGATGCGCTGGCTAAGGGTGGTATTTATGATCAGGTAGGTGGTGGCTTTTTCCGTTATACACTCGATGCAGCATGGCAGACACCCCACTTTGAGAAGATGCTCTATACCAATGCCGAGATGATTCGTACCTATGTTAACGCTTATCTATTAAGCGGTAAAGCGCACTACCGTTATGTTGTTGAAGAGAGCATTGCAGCGATGCAGAGATACTTTGGGCATAAAGGGCTCTTTTTTAGTGCCGCGGATGCGGACAGCGATGGGGAGGAGGGTGGTTACTACCTCGAAAATTACGGAGAGATCCGGGCAGCTCTGCTTGGGAGTGGGTGGCAGCAGAGGAGTGTCGATGCCAACCTTGCCTACTATGGCATAGAGGAAGATGGCAATATTGACGGTGAGCTTTCGCTGCCGCATATCACATCAGTAGCCAAACCGCTGCGTACTAAAGCATTCAAAGCCTATTTGGCATCTCTTAGAGAAACACGTACCTTTCCATTTGTTGACAAAAAGATCAATACGGCATGGAATGCAATGATGATCGACGCGCTGTTTGTCGCTTCTCGTATGGATCATCGTTATCTGGCAGAGGCAGAAACATCGCTGGATGTCTTATGGAGACGTATGTACAGGAAAGGTGTGCTCTATCATCAGGTATTACCCGATGCCATACCAAAGCAGAAGGGCCTTTTGGAAGATTATGCCTTTTTGACGAAGGCGTATGTCGAGGCATATGAGCGCACTTACAAAAAGATATATCTCGATCGGGCGGTCAAGTTGGCATCTGAAGCGTTGAAGCGTTTTTATCAAAGAGGGGTATGGTACTTTGACAGTGAGGGGATTGCTCGAGCCGATTTTGACGACCGTTACTATACCTCGCCGCTCAGTGTGATGCTTCATAGTCTGTTGACACTCTCTGAGATTGGCGGCAAAGCACAGTGGTATGATCTTGTACAAAAGAGTGTTTCAGTGGCGGAAAAGCCATCTGAGTCACCGGCACTCGTATCGCTGTTGATGCGTTTGAAAAGAGGGGATGTGCTGGTACATGCCGACAAGATGCGACTTTTGGAAGCACAGTTACAGATAGATCACATAAGGTATCCATTCATTTTAAGTCAGCCTGAAGAGAACAGCGAGTATCTTGCCTGTGCGAGGACGAGCTGTTTTGTGCATGTATCGTCTATAGAAAAACTTATAGCGGCTATAGCAGCCTATACCAAAAAACAACCGAAAGGAGCATACCGATGGCAGAAGTAGACTTGAGTATCAGTTACATTTTGAAGCTGCATACCAAAGCGCAGCTGCAAAAGAAGGATCTGTACAGTTTTTTGAAAGAAGTGTTGCCCGATATTACACCTGAAGAACGGTTGCAGTACCTTTCGGCGATACTGAATGATTATCTGGAGGCATACGATTTTGATCCCAGTGATGAGTATAGTGTAGACGGCTACATTGTGAAGCGTTTCTACCCGAAAGGAGACATGTCGTATGCTGAAAATGAATGAAGACCTGGAGGAAGCACTGCGGACGTATCTGCAGCTTTTGGATGAGCAGGCGTATTTTGAGGCACATGAAGTACTTGAGGAGGCATGGCACCCTTTACGGCTTCGCAAAGACCCGCTTGCGAATCTGACCAAAGGGTTGATTAACGGTGCTGTTGCCTTTGAGCATCTTAAGCGAAACCGTCCCCAGGCAGCCGATCGGGCACGTCGGGTCATTGTTTCATATGAGCGTTATAAAACGTTGGCAGTACCCAATATTGTGCATGGGGCGCTTTTTATGGAAGCGTGTGAAAAGATCGAATTGTTAAAGCGTCAATACAGTCCTGTATTTGAAGGAGTGTGATGTTTTGGTATCACGAAGAGACAAAGCACTCCTACGCATCGGTACGGAGGCGTCCCAACCGGCTTAGCTGGGAGAGCCAGCCAAATGTTTTTAAGCAATATCCGGAAACGTTTGTACGATACACATTCGATATAGACGAGTCAGAGGACAACTTTCTGTATCATATTGCTGGTATTAATGCCAAAAAAAGCTATCCCGATGTTGAATACTATCTGCGGATGAACCCCAGTGCGGGAGCACTCTACCCCAATGAACTCTATATGCAGTTGCGTGGTATAGAGGGAAAGCCAAACGGCATTTACCATTACGATGTCGCTGCATCTGCATTGACACTTTTGACACAGATGGAAGAAGGGGAGGGGCTGGAGCCTTACCTTGGTTATCGCGAACAGATGCAGGGGTATCTCTTTCTTGTCTCCTCGGTCTACTGGCGTTCAGCATGGAAGTATAAAAACCGTGCATTTCGCTACTG
>JALWHT010000203.1 GCA_026983515.1 Sulfurovum sp. | reverse complement strand
GCAAGCACTGCTTCCCAGTGAATCTGTCCTTTGGTTTCCACATCGATATGAAAGGCTTTCATCTGCTCAAGCATGGCATAGCGGTTGGCGGCATTCTCAAGTACCTTTGAGGGGATACACCCTTCAAAAAGACACTCTCCGCCGGGTGCATCGCGTTTGTCGACAAGCAGCACTTTTTTGCCAAACTGTGCGGCAGCCATTGCTGCGGGGGTGCCTCCAGGGCCGGCACCAAGCACGACAAGATCATATGTTTCCATGGTTTATCCTTCCAGTATTTTCAGAGCTTCTTCTACCGAAGCGTTTTTGACCGTCACCGCATAAATGGCATTTGCCATACGGATGGCTTCATCAAGCGGACGCTGGTGAATGTTGCGCCCTGTACCGTTACCTCGGCTGCCGCCCTTGTGTATCTGCTCATGCAGTTCCAGCAGAAACGCTTCTGGCGCGACTTTGTCCCCGCCTTCGCAGAGTACACCGGTACGCCCGGCGGCCGTAGTGACTTCCACCAGTCCGTCCGTGTCAAGTTTGCCGTCAATGTAAGGCACTTTGAGTTTGGCAAAGTCTGCCCCGAGTGCTACACCCACACCGCCTGCACCGGCAATGAGGTGTCGGTCATGCTGGTCTTTGACAAAGTTGCCTTTGGGGTATATCCACAACACAGCAATCCAGCCGTTGAGGTGTGCTTCATGGACGATGCGCGCTGCTTCACGCAACATGGCATGTTCGTGTTCGCTGCCGAGGTAAAGCGTGTAGCCAACCCCGCGAATATCCAGTCCGCTGCTTTTCTGGAAATGTACCACATCTTCAACTTCCAGCCACTGCTGTGAATACGGATCCTTGGCACTGTAGGGAATGAGATTGGTTTTGGCGTTGAGTTTGACCAGGTAGGGAATGTTCGGGTAGTCGCGCCCATAGCGGGTAATGAGCCCAAATTGGGTGGCAAAGACACCGATGTCTGCCTGTGAAGCGATCTTGAAGAGGTGTTCGGGGTCGTTGTCCTCAAGGGGGATCCCCTCGCCGTAAAAGTCATTGTTTAGGTGCTCTACCTTCTGGTCACCGGCAAAGAGCATCAGCCGTCCGCTGCCCCCGGTGGTCTTTTCGAAATTCTCTATAAACGCTTTTTCCTTTTCGGCAGGTACGTCTGCGGGTATATACAGTTGCATTGTCCCCTCCTTACGCATTCATTTTGGAAGCAACGAAGTCCGCCAGCTCCAGCAGTCTCTGAGAATAGCCATACTCGTTATCGTACCACGCCAGTACTTTGACCATACGCTCACCTACGACAGCGGTAGAGAGACCGTCAATGATGCTTGAGTGGCGGTTGCCAAGAATGTCCGAAGAGACAATCTCATCTGTGGTGAATTCCAGAATACCTTTGAGTTCACCTTCTGACGCTGTTTTAAATGCTGCATTTACCGTATCGGCAGCAACAGGCTTGTTCAGAAGCGCTACAATCTCGGTAATAGCCCCGTCTGGCACCGGTACACGCAGTGCCATCGCTTCCATTTTCCCCTTGAGTGCAGGGATAACCTCTGTTGTAGCAATCGCCGCACCCGTCGTTGTCGGGATGATGTTTACCGCTGCCGCCCGTCCGCGTCTGCGTTTTTTGGCACGCTTGTCAACTGTCGTTTGTGTTGACGTGTAGGCGTGTGTGGTGGTGATCATCGCATTTTCTACACCGAAGTTCTCTTCAAGCACTTTCATTGCCGGGGCAAGCGAGTTTGTCGTACACGACGCGTTGGAGAGGACATGATGTGCGGCAGGGTCGTATTCGTTCTGGTTCACACCCAGTACAATGGTCTTGTCCACATTTTTTCCGGGTGCGGAGATAATGACCTTTTTTGCCCCGGCTTCGATATGCTGCGCAGCAAGCGAGCCTTCGGTAAAGTGCCCCGTACACTCCAGGACAATATCGATATTCATCTCTTTCCACGGCAGTTCCAGCGGATTGTGGCTGCTGACAATGGCGATTTCATGCCCGTCAATGATGAGCT
>JALWHT010000202.1 GCA_026983515.1 Sulfurovum sp. | reverse complement strand
TGCACAAATGCGGGCTAACGATGCTGGTTAGAAGCAACGGGTATGAGAAGTCCATTGCCGAGGGCGGAAGCTTCGAGATAGACAGTGACGGCAGAATCAAAGGGGCGATGAAGGATTACTGTGGGGATACATCCGAAACGTGCCATATGTTGAACCCAGACGAGTTTGACACACTAAGTGAGTATGTGGATGCCGCAGTATCATGCATAGGTGAAAATGTCACGGCTGCTTATCTGAAATCTATCGAAGCGCAAGAGGTTGAAGAACCGGAGGATGAAAAGAGCGATTTGGAAATTGTGCTTAGCACACTCATCAACCCCGTGAATGCCTCCAAGAAGATAACGATACGTCCGACCGGATCGACAAAGTGCGAAATATCCCCTAAAGCGGAACTATATGTCTACCCCTCCACAAAAGCGGACGGTGGGTTTAGTTTTTACTACCAAAAGGCGCATAAAAACGAACTCCCCGACCGTAAAAGCCGAGTGGAGGTCACTACAAGCAAACTGGAAGTAAAAGGGAAATTCAATCTTTACTACGGAAGCAAAGTCATATCTTTTGAAGGCAGTCAAAGTGCCGGAGGGCATACATTTGTGCGCAAAAAGAAGCCGCATGAAAGAAACGCGCAAAGAGCCGGTAAAAATATCTTCTCGACCGCAGAGAAGATACTTGGCTATATAAAAAAGATCGAAAAGGCGCACCTTGAGCGTAGCCGCTCTTTAGAAGTCTCTTCTAAAGCCGTCGAAGATCATCCGATGATAAAGTTCGACCCGGGAAAGACCGGCTTTGCTTTGGCGGTCAAAAACCATCAACTCCAAGAGATTGACGATGCCTATAAGGTGGATTATAAGAGCGATATGAGTCTCAACCTTCAAATCCTCAACAATGTCAGCATCACGGTTGACTGTATTTCGTTTGTCATCCAGATGGCAACCGGAAAGGCACCGAGGGTTGCACAACTGCTCTCAAAGGCAAGAGAGAAGCTCGATAAGGGAGTGGGATGGAGCAACCTTAACATCAAAGGGGGTGCCGTAATAGAGCTGAGTGTTAAAGGCGGCATCAACGGTACGCTCTCTTGGAAAAAAGAGCTTCAAAAGCCCACACAGATACGAGAAGGCAAGACCGCGGGTATTATCGGATTTGGTGCGGAGGCGCACGTCTATGCCGAAGCGCAAGTACTCTTTGTAACCATCAAAGGCGAAGCGGGAGGTATCGCCGCTTCGGCGATCAAGGCAAGCATTCCTTCGCAGTTTACCCTCAAAGGTTCGCTCAAAGAGGAGCATGGCAAACTCAAGATCGGCGTAGGCGCGGACTTTACGGGGCTGGCGCTCTACTATGTGCTCAAGAGGAGCATAGATTACAAAAAAGACGCAACCGATAAAGACAAAGGGGACGGCGGAGGTCTTTTGGGCGGAGCAGGCTCAAGAAGCGCTCCACATAAGAGCGAAATCTCCAAAGAGACAAAGGGGAAAAAGCTGGTGCTCATAGAGGCATGGGACGACAAAGCGGGAGAAAATGACGCCTATGTGGATGTAGAGCAGTTTCTTAGCTAAAGGAGAGCAGATGAGATACGCAAAGATCTATGCGATGCTACTAATCGCCCTTATAGGCGTAAACGCATGCGCCAATGACACACACCACACCAAGCAAACAAAGGAAGCAACAACGATGCAATACCATTCACTCCTCTACGACAAACCCGCTTTTAGGATCAACCTCTCGTGCGAACAGGCAAATGTCCGTATCTATCTTAACGGGGTACAGGTTTTTGAAAGGTTTGACGACCCTTCGCTCTATGTGGAACTGCCCGTTAACGATCTGATCCTAAACGGGGAGAACGAGCTAACCCTTCTTGTCGATCCCCCCAATGGGTTCAAAGCCAAATGCAGCGCCGATCTGGTGGTGCGGGAGTTCAACAACTTCGACATGAAGCCGAAAAAGATACTCACCCTGCACTACGACGAGAGCCAAAAGCATCCGACTGACGGTACCACAC
>JALWHT010000201.1 GCA_026983515.1 Sulfurovum sp. | reverse complement strand
GCGACAACATTTCCGACACCGCCGGCACCGATAATGAGGGTTTTGTTTGACATGGCTGCTCCTTGGGTAAAGTTGTGTTATTTTAGCATAATTGGGGTTATTGCAGGTAGAGCGGTATCGCCCACAGTGTAAAGAGGAAAAGCACAGGAATAAAAAGCAAGGTACTTAGCAGTATCAATGCAGTCACATCCTGCGGGCGGCAGTCGTAGAGGGAAGCAAGGTTGATGTTGGCAACAGCAAGCGGGGTCATCATCTCCATGAGGATGACCGCTTGCACAAAAAGCGGAAGGTCGGTCAGAGAGAGGATGAGTGCGCTGAAAAAGGGAACAAAGAGAAACTTCTGGCTGAGTGTACCGGCAAAGAGTTTGGGGTGTACTTCGCGTATCTTGATGCCGTATAGAAAGGTTCCCAGTAAAAAGAGCTGTAGTACGATACCACTGTAGGCTCCCATTTTGAAAAACTCCAGTATCTGCCCGGGCAGTGTTACATGTGCAAGATTAAGTACCATGGCAACGGCAGATGCGGGGATGATGGGGATCTTGACAATGTTCAGCAAGGAAGTTTTAACATCGAAACTGCCCCGTGAATAGATGTAGGCTCCCAGAACATAAACCACAACCACATTGGCGATGTTGATGAGGGTGGTGTAGATAACACTCTGTTGCCCAAAGAGGGCGATGCCAAGCGGGATGCCGATGTTACCTGTGTTTCCCACAAAACCCGCAATGGAGAAGATGGAACGCTTTTTGGGATCGTCAAAGATGATTTTGGCAATGTAGACAGAAGGGATAAGCAAAATAAAAATAATACCAAAATAGATACCGACAACACCAAAGTGTTCCCAGTGCAGTTTGGCGGTACTGAATCCCCATACACTTACAAAAGGCTGCATGAAATAGACAGACATTAATGTTAATGTTTTTGAGTCTATTTGTGTTTTGAAAATACGTTTGGCAAGGTAGCCAAGTGCAATGAAGGCATAGACAAAGAGAATGGAAAGCAGTGTATGTATCATGAGCGTTATTATAGCAAAGCTTTCGTGATAGAGTATGGAAGGATCGGCATTAGTGAAGTTTTGGTAAGATACGCCATTCTATTAGAGGTTGGATCATGGACTTTTCTTCACTGGAGACCTGGGGATATCTGGCGGTAGCCTTTTTCTCATTTGGCGGCTCTTTTTTCATTGTTGCGGCAGCGGGTGTATTCTCCTACATGGGACATATGGATTTGACAACAGCACTGGTGGTTGCGGCACTCGCAAACTTTATGGGGGACAATTTTCTTTTTTACCTTGGAAAGTATCAGAAAAAAGAGGTAATGCCCTATTTCAAAAAGCATAAACGCAAGCTGGCACTGGCAACACTGATCATGCGTAAGTACGGTGTACTGGCAATATTCATACAGAAATTTATCTACGGGGTCAAAACCCTTGTGCCTATTTCCATGGCACTTTCCAAATATGATTTCAAGAAATTTGTTTTTTTCAATTTTTTTGCGTCAATTCTCTTTGTGTCGGTGATTGGATTGAGTGCTTACTATGCCAGTGAAAGCATTATTCATTTTTTTGAGATGATCAAAGCAAGACCATGGCTGGCACCCCTTTTTGCTGTAGGCATGCTTGGTACGCTGTGGTATGTGATGACATATTTTACAAAGAAGCGATAAGTAGTGAGTTTTACCTGCTTAGCCAATAGATAAGACTCGGCAGGTTCTCTACACCGAAGTAGAGATAGTTGTTGTCCTGCACATTGCCGTGGCGGTAAACGTAGGTCATACGGAATATATCCATAACATCAAGATAGATATTTCCGCCATACGCAGTATCTCTATCGTAAAAGCGACGCTCAACATTTCCAAAGGTGCTGACCCCTACACCCACAGTCAAAAAGTCGTTGTATTCACTGAAAGCATCGGCATCGAGCCTTACAAAATCACCGTCACTCTTGTGTACATTATAGGATGCCTTGAAGTTCAGACCGTTTAGAAAGCCCATCTTATG
>JALWHT010000200.1 GCA_026983515.1 Sulfurovum sp. | reverse complement strand
CCGACCGCTATCAGGCGTGGCGTGAAATTCTCAAGCGTTACGATGAACTGCATCCGCAGTCCTATGTCGACAGCGATGAGGTCATCAAGCCGCAGTGGGCTATTGAGCGTCTGGGCGAGCTGGTAGGTGAGCAGGCGATCATCACTTCAGATGTCGGACAGCACCAGATGTGGGCAGCACAGCACTATCCGTTTGACCGTCCAAGACAGTGGATCAACTCCGGAGGTCTGGGAACCATGGGCTTCGGGCTTCCCGCAGCCATAGGTGCGAAGCGGGCGCATCCTGAAAAGACGGTCATCAACATTACCGGTGACGGTTCGATTCTGATGAATGTTCAGGAACTGGTAACAGCAGCCGAGTACAAAATTCCGGTGATCAACGTCATCTTGAACAACCACTTCCTGGGAATGGTGCGCCAGTGGCAAACTTTCTTTTATGACAAACGCTATTCTGAAACCGATCTGAGTTATCAGCCAAACTGGAAACAGCTTGTTGAAGCGTGTGGCGGTATCGGGTATGATGTTACAACCAAAGAAGAGTTCGATGCAGCACTCAAAGATGCCATTGAACAGGACAAGGTCTGCTTTATGAACGTAGCGGTAAACCGGTTTGAAAATGTACTGCCGATGGTACCGGCGGGCGGAGCGCTCTTCAATATGATGCTGCCGCCGAAGATTGAAAAAGAGGGGGAGAAGTAATGGCAAACAGTAACAATGAAAGACGTGTTATCTCCGTCGTTGTCATGAACGAAAGTTCAGTTCTTGCGCGTATTACCGCACTCTTTGCCGGGCGGGGGTACAACATTGAGTCGCTGACGGTTGCGCCCATACCTTATACGGATATGTCACATATTACCATTGAGACAAGAGGAAATGCCCGTGTAATGGAGCAGATCACCAAACAGCTGCACAAGCTCATTCCTGTCTACAAAGTCATTGAGCATGAAGAGATGGTTGAAAAAGAGATGGTGTTGGTAAAATTCCCCATTGCAGAAAACCTCAGTGATATTGCGGCACTGGCATCTGCCTATAACGGCGGTATCGTCAATGTCGGCAAAGAGATGGTCGTTGCGCAGGTTGCCGACGAACCAAAACGTGTCAAGCACTTTATTGAAGCTGCTGAGCGCTACAACCCCTGTGAGATCGTACGCGGCGGTGTTGTAGCCATTGAACGGTAAGCGGTTTTTCTGTAGGGTGTTGTCCCCGACAACACCTTTGTGCATGACCTAAACTCGTTCCCATATTCTGCGTGGGAATGAATGGGAACGAGATAACCAATACTCTTCAGAACAAGGACAACAATGACCTACAAACTTTCCCAAATTGCACAGCACCTTCAGATAGAGTTTCAGGGTAATGATGTTGACATAGACGGCATCCATACACTTGCCGAGGCAACCTCTTCCCAATTGAGTTTTTTCAATGACAGTAAATATGCCGCCCTTTTACCCAAGACAAATGCCGCAGCGGTACTCATTGCTCCGGAGTATGCATCGCAGCTGCCTGAAAGTACGGTTGCGCTGATCACCGATGAGCCCTACCTCAAGCTGGCAGAGGCGTCAAAACTTTTTGCACATTCTGTCAGTACGCTGACAGAGATGCCGCATATGGGAGAGGCGTGTGACATCGACGATACGGCAAGATTTGGCAGAGGAGTAACGCTTGGCAGTAATGTTACCATTATGGCAGGGTGCTATCTGGGTGACAATGTAACAGTAGGGGACAATACACTGCTCTACCCCAATGTCACGCTTTACCATGCAACGGAGATCGGAAAAAACTGTATTGTCCACAGCGGTACGGTTATTGGCTGTGACGGCTACGGTTTTGCCCATACAAAAATGGGAGAGCATGTCAAGATCTACCAAAACGGCAGGGTTGTTGTCGAAGATGCGGTAGAGATAGGTGCCAACTGTGCCATCGACCGGGCAGTATTCGGGGTAACACGCATTAGAAAAGGCACGAAGCTGGATAACCTCATTCAGATTGCACACAACTGTGACGTGGGAGAAC
>JALWHT010000199.1 GCA_026983515.1 Sulfurovum sp. | reverse complement strand
GGGTGGAGAAGGACGGGGACATCAAACGGCAAATTGATTGCCGGCAGTTTCAAAGCTGGTAGTTCCATGGAGGTATTCCTTTTTATTGATTTATATCAACCGATTATATCACAAAATAATTATCAAAACGGTTTAACCACAACCATAATTACAATGCCGATCATCAGCAGTGTTGGTACTTCGTTATAGACACGCAGCCATTTGCTGCTTTTAAAATGCGGATTTTTCATCATAGTTTGTCGGATTTTCTCCAATGAGAAGTGATAAGCGATCAACAGTGCGACCAAAAACAGTTTAACATGCATCCATCCGCCACTGCTGAAAATGCCGCTGTTAAGGTAAAGCATGGTGCCCCCGGAAAGAATGGTTGCCCACATTGCAGGTACACCGATGTATTTCATCAGCTTGTACTCCTGTACTTCCACCACATCGGTAAACGCTTTGGTATCAGCATTCTCTCTGTGGTAGATAAAAAGCCTCGGCAGATAAAAGAGCATTGCCATCCAGCTGACAAAACTCATGACATGGAATGCCAGTATCCAGTTGTAATATGCCATTGTTACTTCCTTATACTAAAATCTTTTTTGCTGTAAATCACCAGCTGTATATGGTTATAATACCCAATATGCGCATAGTATACGGTAAGTTGGGTACCGTTTTTGGGTGTAAATTTACGGTTTTTAAAGTAAATTGGTATGCTTTGTCTGCCGGTGTACAAATAGCCGTTTTTGTACACTCCTTCAATATTGCGTACCACTTCATTCATTCGCAAATTTTCAAGCGAACCGTAATATGCAGCCAGGGAACTTCGCCCTTTTTCTCTGAGCTTTACCATTGAAGTAATCTCTTTGAGTCCTCTGTAGCTTCCTGTCTCATCGACACGCAGATCATACCGTTTTCCCTCTTCAAGCCCACGTACTGTACCAAAAACAAAGATACCCCTGCCTTTTGGTGACTGCTTTATGACTGCATAACGGCCGCGTTTTAGCACCACAACAGTATCTTTGAGAATGACAGGCTGCTGCAGTTTTTGTGTGTTGTAAAGCATTTCAATCGTGCTTATGACAGGTTTTTGGGCTTCATCTTTTGCAGATGATACAAAAGGCCTGGCATCAAACAGTGCATAAATGGGAAGATGGTCTGAGTAGCCCCTGCCGGTATGTCTGCCTGCTTTGATCTCCCAATGGTTGATGTAACCCTTTTTTGTAAAAAGATACCGTGGTTTGAATACAGTAAAAGAGTTGTTGACATAGTCTATCTTTTTACCGTCAAACATCGTTTTGGGAAGCAGTATATGGTCAAGTGTACCTTTATGTCCGTAAAATCTGTGACTCCAGCGCTGCCGATAGGGAAGCTCCTGCCATAGATCGTAATGCTGCACACCGTTGCCGTTTTTCACCTGTACTTTGTTTAAAAGCGCCTTCTCTTTCACCGTCCCAAGCAGATGGTTCAGTCCAATCCTGCCCCCAGTATCATTCAAACGTTTTGGCAAAGTAAGATAAGCATCATAATCGGTATTGAAGTCACCAAGAAGAATGTACTCACTCCCTTTGGGAAGTGTTTCAACGCGTTTTCTGAGTACCTTCGCATAGGTGATACGTTTACTCTCATACCCTTTGCGGCTTCGTGATTTCCAGTGATTGACAAACAGCTTCAGAGGGTAACCTTCGGCAATTACATCAGCTTCGAGAATATCCCGTACACCGTCAGCATAACTGACCCGAAGATCTCTATGGGCTTTTATGGGGAAACGCGAAAGCAGTGCTACCTGTACTGAAGCGTTTCGTTTAGAGGTGATCACTCCGTAGCGGTATGGACACCCTACCCGTTTCAGCCGTTTTTGCAGTTGCCTGAAGACCTGTTCATTCTCCACCTCCTGCAACCCCACAATATCAGCATCAAGGTCACACAGTACTTCAGCTGTATGGTTCAGCTTTGTCTCTGCCATATGTTTGTTCCAGTTGTGTTTACCCGGTATAAATTCCTCGTACTCCGTTCCGTTCTTCACGGTATCAAAAAGATTTTCAACATTGTAGCTCGCCACTT
>JALWHT010000198.1 GCA_026983515.1 Sulfurovum sp. | reverse complement strand
GGTGTAGCAGTCGTACCGGGGATCGGCTTCGGCAGCGAAGGTTACTTCCGATTCTCCTTTGCAACAGACATCACAACGATCCGCGAGGGGATTAGACGTATCGAGAAGTTTGTACAAAAGAAAAAGGGAGCGTAAGCCCCTTTTTCCTTCTTTTCCCATGAGAATATTATTCAAAAAATCACTCTTTTTTCTGTCGCTTGCCCTGGCTCCTCTGTCCACATCCGCAATAGAATCACGCCCAATCGACTTTTCAACTGTTATTAGCGGCGGCGTAAGCCTGGGAGCCTACGAATCAGGTTACAACTGGGCAATGATCAAAATGCTCAATACCCTTAACTCCTCACCAAAGTGGCACATTAAACCTAACCTGCGTTCGGTTGCGGGTGCTTCTGCCGGATCTATCAATGCACTCCTCATAGCTACCTACTGGTGTCAGAATCCCTCTTCTTCCTACGAAAACAGTGTTGAAGACAATCTCTTTTTTGAAACATGGGTCAACCTGGGACTTGAAGACCTCATCATCAAAGGCAGCGATCCGCACAACAAAAGTACACTTTTCAGCCGCAAGGCGCTCAGAAAAAAAGCTGATAAAATCATGGATCACCTTGGAAAACCGGTCTTTAAAGAAGAGTGTAGCGTTCCCATGGGTTTTACTGTTACCAAAGTTACACCTATTGTTGAAACCTATCAGAACATTCCCATCAAAAATCAGAACTTTTCGGTGCCTTTCGATTTCACTGTTCATCGTGGCAAAGTGACAATACACAACAAAACAATGCCTAAAAAGAGTACCCTCTTCTATCTCTCCATTCCAGGTATCGAAAAGGACTACACAAAAGTTGTCGATGTACTATTTGCCTCTTCAGCCTTTCCCGGTGCGTTCGAACAGGTCAAACTTCGGTATGCCTACAAGGGAAAGGTACGTACAAGTTACTTCATAGACGGCGGAGTCTATGACAACATTCCCCTGGGACTGGCTACGGTGCTCAATCCAAAAGCAAACAACTTTCTTCTGCTCGATCCCAATAATATGCGCAAGGAGCCGCTATCTTCAGATGAGGAGGAAGAGCAACCGCCTATCGGTTTTTTTTCCTCAAGCCTTATCCCCCTGGTCTCGTCAGTAGAGATTCTGCAGCAAATGAAACTCTACCAGGCGATCAACCAGTATTTTAGAAACCATCCCGAACGCGAATTGATCCTCTCCTCGCGTTACCACCCGCTTACCGCAGGCTTTCTTGAGCACTTCGGTGCCTTTCTGGACAGAAACTTCCGCCTCTATGACTACCATGTCGGTGTCTACGATGCCATCTACCAGCTTGCAGACAGACTGGGCAAAATTGGCATCTACAGTGAGCTTTCTCTGCCTGAACGCATGGACAAGCTGATGAGAAAACTTAACATTGACAAGAGCAAAGAGGCTTACACCGCCTACCGGTTCTTCAAGGCTACTGAATTTCATTTGGAAAAGCCAAACAGAGACAACCGCTATGCAGCTATCTACTACGCATTTGACAGAAAACTTCCCGACAGCAAACGCTACAGCGCAGATGCCTTCAAGGCCTTTTTACGTAAACTTGATATGCGCTACCTCCCTGTGAAGAAACACTCTTTTCTCTACTATGCCAGAAAAGATGTCGACAACTGGTATAAGCGCCCACTGCGCTACCTTGTCGATCGCGTCACATATCTTGAGAATGAGCGTGCCAAAGTGTACCCAAGCTACAAAACAACGGCTAAAGCACTGGGGCTGGGGGCATGGCTGGCGTCTGGAATGCTCAAAGAACAGGAGGGATGGGATATCCTTCCCATCAATGTGCCGCTTGATCCAAAAGAAACAGCTTACCGGAATATGCTACGTTTTATTCCCACAGAACTTTCCGTCGATACGGTTAACGGTGGCTTTTCCTTTGCCTACGAAGCCTACTGGTACCATAAGATGGGCTTTCTAAACGGTCTGAACTTCAAGGCATCCTATAATGTACACAAGAGTGACGGTGATTTTGTAAGGCTCGATGCCGATGCTTTCAGTGAATACAACGACTTTTTGACTGTGGGTG
>JALWHT010000197.1 GCA_026983515.1 Sulfurovum sp. | reverse complement strand
TTTGATAATTATTTTGTGATATAATCGGTTGATATAAATCAATAAAAAGGAATACCTCCATGGAACTACCAGCTTTGAAACTGCCGGCAATCAATTTGCCGTTTGATGTCCCCGTCCTTCTCCACCCACCGGTCGATCACTTTGTGATCGCGATTCCTGTCATTGTCCTTCTGATTGAGATCATCAATCTTTTCGCCAAAAAAAGAGCGATCGGTGTGATCACATTTTTCCTGTTGGTAGTGGGAATGCTTGCTGCATTTGCTGCTTACTATACTGGTACAATTGATGGTAAAGAAGCCTTTGACGGACTGACACAGGCAGGACAGGCGGAACTGAAAGCACATAAACTGCTCGGAACCTACCTGATGCTTGCTTCCATAGTCGTCGTGTTCTTTAAACTTCTTTCTGCAACCATTAAAAAAGGGCTTATGAAAGGGCTTTACCTGTTGGTACTCGTTGTGTTTGTCGCAGGCATTTTCAAACAAGGACACGATGGCGGTGAACTTGTCTATGAATATGGTGCGAATGTTGAACGTGTCGCAGACCTTGACAGTGATCTGTTCGATGCCAAAGAGGAGCTTGATGAGCTTAAAGAAGAGATGAAGGCAAACAGCCAAAAAGCTGCGGAAACAGTAGACGCGGTTAAGAAAACGGTTTCTGAAGTTGTTGACAGCGCTGCGAAAAAGACAAGCGAAGCTGTAGAGAGTGCCAAAGAGAATGGCGCTGCGGCAGTCGAAGCTGTCAAGGCAAAAGGTGCGGAAGCTGTTGAAGCAGTTAAAGCAAAAGCTGCTGAGGTGACAGGAAGCACACCTGCACCTTCAGTAGAGAAAGCAGAAGAAGCTCCGGCTCAAACTGTACCGGTTGAAACACACTAACTGGTATACCGATCAGGATGATCCGTCATCCTCATCGGGAAGCAATTCGTATCTTTCTTGTGGTGGAATTTTTTTCAGTGTTGAAAGATACTCCGCCATTTGATCGATCTCTTCATCACTCAAACCTTTGGCAAAGGAGACCATTACGGTTCCAAAAGCCGAACGCGTTTTCCCTTTTTTCAAATCTCTTAAACGTTCCTTCAGTACATTGGCATCACGCCCGATCAGTCTCGGTGTTGCACCGATACCTTCTGCATAGATACCGTGGCAGGCACTACAACCGTTTTTCATATAAAGCTCCTGCATGGATTCTTTGGAAAAAGCCAATGTTGAAAGGCTTATGACAAGTAGTATTCTGAAAACCATAATTTTCCTTTACAATGGAATATGAATATGTGTATTTTACTATGTATTGTTGAATGCATAAGCTGATCAAACGATACTATAAATACGCCAGTTTTTAATATTGTTATATTTTAGACATTTTATTGTAATATTATAATACACTAAAGAGTGGGGAAAGGTATAGAGTGAAATTCTCTTGTCACAACATATTGATTGTAGATGATCATGACATTGTCAGTGCCGGCATGAAAGCATTGCTCAGGAAGTGCAGGTCATGTGAGACAGAGATTGTCGATACAGCACTCAATCATGATGAGATGATGGAGAAGCTGAAGGAAAAAAAATATGATCTGATGATTTTGGATCTACACCTTGGTGATGTCAATTCTTACAATAGTATCCGAAAGATATCGGATGATTTTCCTGAAATGAAAATACTTGTTTGCAGTATGTACCCGGAAGATCCTTATGCCATCGAGTGTATACATGAAGGGGCATCGGGCTATTTGCATAAAAAGAATGTTTTACAGTCTTTTCAGGATGCGATTTGTGCAATCATGAAAGGAGACATATACATAAATCCCCAATATGCACAGTGCTTGAATTATGGTACTGCTATGATGAAGAAAGAAGTTGCTTCGTTGAACTCTCTGTCAAAAAGAGAGTTTGAAATATGCCACCATATTGTTTCCGGTCTGAGTTTCAAAGAGATCGCAGAAAAGCTGGATATCTCTCCCAAAACCGTATCAGCGCACCATGCACACATACTCGATAAACTTTCTCTTTCCAATACTTCACAACTGATACACTTTCTCATTCAACAGAAAAACTGAATTTTCCTCATTACACCATTTTGAATCCAAATAATATCTGACTCTTCTGTCAGGTAGAGATACAACACAATAATTTTATCAAAGTCAGAAAAGTCCTATAGTTTTTGGGTGACGATTATTTTATCATATAAATGAACAGAAATTGGGAGGTTTTAAATGTCCAAGAGAGTATTGATTGTAGATGATTTTAAATATAATTTAGAGTTTGAAGAAAAAGTAATAGGTTTACTGGTAAAAGAACACAATATCTCTATTCAGGTAGAAAGTGCGATGAATGTAGCGGAGGCAAAGAAGAAAATAGAAGAAAATCCGCCTTACGATATTGTCATTGTCGATATCAATCTGCCTGATGGTACAGGGGTCGATATTGCCAAAGAAGCACATGAAAAAAGTGAGCACACAAGGATAGCAGCTTTGACACTCTATCCTGATGAATATGAACAGGCTTCAGACCTTTTCGATCTTTTGCTCCGAAAACCGATAATGCCTACAACCTACAAACAGAAGTTTGAAAGACTTCTGGATATCGTTTGATGCACATTCCCGTTCAGGTAGGTCAATAATGCATTACAAAACGGTTTCAGACAGTAACTTTCAAGATTTGGGTTTTGTTCCGACAATGATTATCGCATTTTACAGGAGCAGCCAAAAAGCAGCTTTTTTGAAAGAATATGAATGGCTTCACACATATTATCCGGATGCTGAGATTATAGGGTGTAGCAGCAGCGGGAATATAGCCGATGATGTCCCCTTTGTTGAAACAACAGAACAGTTTCCCATAGTCTATTTTTGCTGTGATATGAAAAAAGACGCATTTGCGGTGCATCTGTTTTCGGAAGAAGATGAGATTGAAGAGAGTCAACTGTATGAACAGGTGGTATTATTAAGCAGTTTTTCTTCTCCCGTACTGGAAACGCATCTTGCAGACTTTTCCAAAAGCGAAGAGATCAAAAAAGTTTATGGTGCCGTAGCAGGCGCTGAATTCTTCAGGGAAGAGCATCCATCTATTTTTTATAATGGAAGCTTTTATACGCAGCATATGCTTTTATGGAGTATTGACGCTCAGCGGTATACACTTGACGGAATGAGTATGCACCTGTTCAGGCCAGCCGGCATTCCACTTGAAATTACCCGGGCAGAGCATAAAACACTGTATGAGATCAACAATCTTCCTGCACTTGATGTCATAGAGGAGATCACGGGGAAGATTGATGAACTTCTTATCGGAAGGTTCGGTTATCCTCTTTTTGTACAAAAGCATACAGATATGGAGTGGTCCAATGCACCGTTAGCTTCTATTGTAGCTGTGAATAGAGAAGAGGGAAGTCTCCAGCTGTATCGGGATGTTTACCCTAAAGAGTATGTCAAGGTCGGTATTATGCTGAGCAGACAGGATCAGCTAAGACGGTTGGGGAGACTATATGCGCTTGCCCCGAGGAAAAGCGCTGCACTGATGTTTCACTGTATCGGGATTGCCGAAAATCTTAAAATGATGGAATATCTGTATTTGGAAGAGATCAAATACCATATCGATGTCTCTTTTGCCGGATTTCATTCTTTTGGAGAGATCGGTCCTTCAGCCTCACGAAAACCGTCTGAGGACATTTTACTACATAATCAGACCATTACGGTTGCATTGATTGCGGAAAAGGATAAGGTATGAAATTGAGTCCCGAGCAAGAGCACTTTTTCATAGAAAGGATCAAAAAAGAGTTTGACAGACCCGAAGAGGAGGCGGCTGAAACCGTAGAAAGTTTGCAAAAACTGCTTTATGAAGGGGATATGAAGATTGTTTACGATCTTCAGTATCGTGTTTTTAAAGCAAACGATCCGGCATATACACAAAAATTATTGAATTTTTTGTTTGAGGGATATACCTATCTGTATGACCAGACTGTCGAACGAAAAGAAAAAGAGAAACTGGGGGTCGGTATACGACAATTGTTCACTTTTCTTTTTATTGAACGTTGTACCTACGCTAAGGAGATGGAAGAGCAGTCTCTGGTATCGCAGCATATTCTGAAGAGTGTCAGTGACCGATTGAATACAGTGTTGAAAACACAGGAGCGGATGATTGCAAACCTTTCGCATGAAATGCGTACATCCCTCAATACCATCCATGGATACTTGAGTATTATTGATGAGAGTAAAGCTCTGAGAGGTGAACAGAAGTTTCAGCTTAAAAAAGCGATACACGGAGCCGTCAGTCTGCAGTCACTGGTAAAGGATATTTTAAATATCACCAAGATCAACAGTGGTCAATTGGAGATACAGAAATCATTTTTTGATATGGAAGATATGCTGCTGCAGTGCATTGACCATCTTTCCATTGAGATTAGAAACAGACAGAGAATTACGTTTGAGTATGAGAGTATGTTCGCACCATTTCTGGTTTATGGTGACCAGATGCATATGATGGAGATCCTTATCAATTTTTTAACCAATGCCTTTAAATATACGGAAGAAGGCTTTGTCAAACTTAAAATGACATACCAAAAAGAAACAAAAGGCATAAGAGCTGTTTTCACTGTATCAGACAGCGGTATCGGGATGACCCCTGAGCAGCTGCAGGATGTATTTAACCCCTATAGCCGGTACCAAAAGAAAAAACAGGGTCTGGGACTGGGGATGCACATTACAAAACAGCTTGCAGACCGGCTTGGCGGAGAGCTTGAAGTGAAGAGTGAGCCGGGTGTGGGAACAACCTTTTCTTTTAGTTATCTGTTTGAAAAAACCCAGAATTATCAACCGGATGTCAAAGGAAAGAAAATCTATTTCTATATTGAAAAAAGTATGCAGGAACGTACGTATGTAAAAGAGAAGATAGATTTTTTGAAATATCATGGTGCCATAGTAAAGACGTTTAAAGCAGAAAATTTACTGATCAATTTTCTGTTGAATGCCCAAAAAGACATACCCGATATTCTTTCCGTGCTCTCAGAACCGCAAAACTATACAAAAATAGATGCCCTTATCTATTATCTGCGAAGCGGGAAGCGTTTTGAAAAAACAGTCTTTCTTGCGGAAAATATGCGTCAGCACCTTTCCTTGAAATACTTTGATGACCTCTATGAATATTGTGCACCGGTAAAGATTTATGAAAAGCTTCTCAAAAAGGATGATGCCCAAAGGAAAACAGGCGGTGTCGGGCTCTCTGTTCTTGTGGTGGATGATACCGAGACAAATCTTGATATTTTTAGGCTTTTTATTGGAAAAGATTATCCCAATGCCAAGGTAGATCTTGCCGGAGGGGGCTATGAAGGGGTCGGTATGTGTAAAGTCAAGTATTATGATATTATTTTTCTTGATCTCAAAATGCCGGGGATGAACGGCTTTGAAGTGATGCAAAAACTGAAAGAGCTCAATATTGCGCTGCCACCCGTCTACGCGTTTACTGCAGATGTCTATAAATCGACATATGACAAGATATTTGAATACGGCTTTGAAGGGATTTTGGAAAAACCTCTGAATCCGGAGCATCTCAATGAAATTTTACAAAGGATCACCAATGCAGAAACTGCTGAATGAAACGAAAGAGAAAGCATATCTTTTTTTACGTGAGTTTGGTTTTGAGGAAGATGAACTCGAACCGGTCATCAATAAAGGATTGATCGATCTTGAAAATGCGATCCATCATCTTTCAGAAGTGGTGGAGAAGGAAAACCCAAAAGATGAAGAGGTGGATGGGGTTTTGCATGGTCTCAAAGGGCTGCTGTTTCAACTTGGGAACCACGATGCCGCCAATAAGGCAGAAAGGTTGAGATATACGGACGATTTAAATGAAATACGGATGTGGCTTGACTCTTTTTAGATAAAAACATGCTAATTGAGAAAAGTCTTATTGTTTGTAGTTTGAAGTAGGTGTAAACTAATCTATATACAAAAGGAAGATACAATGAAACAAAACAGTTTTAAATGGTTTTCAGGAATATGGATTGTGCTCATAGGGTGTATTCAGTTCGCCTACGGTTTGGAAATAGCCAACCTGTCACAGGCAGTGGATGTGGCAGGGAAACAGCGGATGTACACACAGCGGATGCTTAAAGACTATGCAATGATAGGGTTGCAAAACCGGTTTGGAGATCCCCAAAAAGATCTCAATAGGACCATGCATAACTTTGAAGACCACCTCAATGCCCTCATTGCTTTCAATAAAGACCCACAAACAGCCAAGAGCCTACAAAAAGTAAAGCAGATGTGGGCACCGATCAAAAAAGCGCTCAAAGCACCGCCAAGCAAAGCCAAAGCAGGCAAAATGCAAGAAGATCTTGAGGCACTGCTGAAACAGGCAAACGAAGCGGTAGGGCTGTTTGCCAAACAGACAGGAAAAGAGTCCGGAGAGATCATCAATATATCAGGACGCCAGCGTATGCTCTCACAGAGAATGGCAAGTTTGTATATGCTGAAAGTATGGGGCGTGGATGATCCAAAGTTCCAGGAAAAAATGGCCAAAACGATGAATCTGTTCAAAACATCTCTGGAGCGGCTGAAACACTCCAAGATGAATACCCCAAAGATCAATACACTGCTTCAGCGCGCGGAACGCTCTTTCAAGTTCTTCGAAATCATGAACCGGTCCAAATCGAAGTTCATTCCGGCACTGATCTATAAAAAGTCCAACGACATCCTCAAAGATATGAATACGGTTACCGGACTGTATGCTGCACAGGAATCACAATAAAGGAGAAAAGATGAAACGCGAATGGATAAAAAAAACAGGTTTGATAACAGTTTCAGTGATCGTCATGGGTAGCTCGGGCGTGTTGCATGCGACAGAAGCGACATCTGTTGCACCAAAGGAAAATACGAAAGTTATGCATAAGACATCGGTTGCCGATATGCTCAAACTGATCGATGTGGCAGGCAAACAGCGTATGCTGTCACAGCGGATTGCGAAAGACTACCTCTATGCAGGTGAAAAAGTAGCTGTCTCCAAAGCGAAAAGACAGATGAAAGCATCGATGAAAGAGATGGAAGCAATACACAAGCAGCTTGTAGAGTCCATCAATGACCCGGAGATCCAGAATTTACTGGCATTCGTTCAGTTGAGTATCGAAGATTTCAAATCAACTGCCAACGAACCTTACAATCTGGATAATGCCCAGCTCATTATTGACCTGAGTGAGTCGATGCTCGAAGGAAGCCAGTATGTGGTCAATTCTCTCAAAAAGAAGACAAATGCCAAAGTATCGGGGACAGTAGAAATGGCGGGAAGACAACGTATGCTTGCACAGCGTATCGCCAAGTATTACATCGCCTATCAGGCAGGTATTAGAGATAAAAATACCGTTGATCAGATGAAAGAAGCGGTCAAAGCCTTCAGCGAGGCACATAAAGCCTTGATGGCAAATCCGGAGAACACACCGGAGATCAACCGTAAACTGCACGATATAGACAGACTGTGGAAGATCGTCTACAAGTTCTATCTCAATATCGAAAAAGGCGGTCTGCCGCTGATCGTATTTAATACGACTGATGACATTACCAACAAAATGAATCAGGTTACTGACCTGTATGTAAAACTTGCCAAGTAGAAAGGAGCCACAATGAAAAAGGTTCTTTATGCTGTGCTATTGTTTTTCTTGGTTTATCCCGGTATTGCACAAGCATCACAGTCCCTGAAGCCACAAAAGAGTAGTGTGGAAAGTGCAAAAGTGACACGAGGAAATGTGCAGATCATAGAAGCGACAGAAAACATCCGATACCTCAGTCAAAAGCTTGGGAAAGAGTATCTTTTCTTTTTCTTGAACCCTGAAAATGAAAAAACGCATAAAGATCTCTATGCATCATTAGACATGCTGGGAAAGAGTTTACGGGATATTTCCATGGTGACAAAAGATAAAGATACGCAGGATATTTTGGAGTTTCTGGCTTACAGCAAAGAGGAAATATCAGCTTTTCTGAAGAAGAAACCGACAAGAGACACTGCTGCGCTAATGCTTGATTACAGCGAAACACTCCTTGAAGGAGCAGATTCGATAGGAAAAACCTACGCCTATAATTTCTCCAAAGAGGAAAAAATGCTTGTTGCATCCAAAAATATTAAGTATCTGCTGGAGCGTATGGGAAAATACTATATGGCTTTACAATTGGGGTTTGATACGGAGAACAACAAAGCAGACTTAAAACAGGCGATCAGGGATCTTCGCGTGGAATTTGCACGGTTCAATCTCTATCCGTATCCAGAAAAGCTGAAAAAGACAGAATCGCTTTTAGCCAATATACTCTCTTCAGATATAAATATTGTTGAACAGGAAAACAGATATTTTATTCCGTCTTTGCTGCTTGACTCTATTTCATTTTTTGAAGAAAAGGCAGACGTGTTGGCACTGTACCATAGCAAAAACCTGTAGAAGGAGTACAGTATAATGAAAAAAATTTTCAATAATAAAACGGTTTTTTATATTCTGTTTTTGGTTGTATTTATCGGGTTGGCTGTCTCATCGTGGTATGCGTACAGTGCATACCGTGAATACCGTGCGGCACAGGCAAAAGAGAAAGAAATTGTTTTTGTCAGGAAAATTGCCACTCTTGAAACCGGACTGATTGATGAAGTACTTGCCACTGTGCAGATGATGGGGAGCAGTAATAAAAACAGAGCAGAACTCAAGGGTAAACGGAATGTTGTAGTGGGACAGATTTCTGATTTCAGTTCCTGGATTGAAAAAAACCGGAAATTAGAAGAAAAAAGTATCTATTTGGTCGATATGCGTAAAAACCTTGGTTTCCTGCATAGCAAAATCGATACAGTAGCCAATAATTATGCCGATATGTTTTTCCATGAATATGGTGAAAATATTTTTGAACCGTTAACACAGATGTATGAAAATGCAAGTATACCAATGAAAGTCTTTCCAACTTTTGTACAGCTGGAAAAGCTGAGATACCGTCTTGCGCTGGAAGAGGCCTTCCTGGAAGCAACTGTCAAAGACAAAATGCCTATGACCGCTAAAGTACTCACTGCCTGGGATAGGATACATACCAAAAATGTATTTCCCCTCTATGATGAAAAAATTATCAAACTACCATTTTCGGTTGATGCATTTGACCGGTTGGGTGTGGAAGAGACAGCACTGATTTTGATGGGGGCAAAAAATGGAAAATATGCTGTTGACAGCAAAAATATACATCAGGTGTTTGAAAAAAAGCGTACATTGATTGAAGGTGTTGTAACAAACATGCTTTCAAAAATGCAGCGACAGTTTGCAGAACAGACAGAAGTGCAGCGGCAGAAGATGGAACAGTATCTGTATGTATCGCTTTTCTTTGCCGCCATTGCACTGTTCCTGCTGTATCTTTTCCGTATGATGCACAGAGAGAAGATGCTGCTGGAAAATACACTCAAAAGTATCGAAATAGGGCTTACACCGGAAAAGAGCAAAGAGCTTAAACAGATCATTGCTTCAAGAGATAACGGAAAAATATATGCTTTCCTGGCGCAGACCATCAATGAAGCGAATGAAGCGAACAAAGAGACTTTCCTCGCTAATATGTCTCATGAGATCAGAACACCGCTTAACGGTATCATCGGTTTTACCGATCTGCTCAAAGAAACACCGCTGAATGTAGAGCAGAAAGAGTTTGTTGATATTATTCATACCAGTTCGAACCATCTTGTCGGGATCATCAACGATATTCTGGACTACTCAAAAATGGGATCAGGCAAATTTGAGATAGAGTCGATTCCCTTCAATGCCTATGAGGTTTTTGAAGCAGCAGTCGAGTCCTATGCGGCAAAAGCTTTCTCCAAAGATATTGAGCTTGGTATTTACATTGACCCTACCATCCCGCAAACGCTGGTAGGTGACCCAACCAAAGTATCTCAGGTGATCATCAATCTGATTAGTAATGCAACGAAGTTTACCGAAGTGCATGGTGCTATCAATATTATTATCAGTAACGTAGGAGAAACCGAAGATGAGATAAAACTGCATTTTTCTATCTCCGATACGGGTATCGGTATTTCCGAAGAGCAGAAAGCGAAAATTTTTGAAGCTTTCTCTCAGGCAGACACTTCTACCAGCCGTAAATACGGCGGTACCGGGCTTGGACTCTCCATTTCAAGCAGGATCATCTCTTACATGGGTGGAAAACTGGATGTCGACAGTACGCCGGGAGAGGGGTCAACCTTCTTCTTTGATATTAGCTTTAAAAAAGCAAAAGATGTGGAACAGATCAATTATGCCCACCGTTTTAAAGGCTTGAGTGTGGGGATGGTATTGCCGTCAGAAGACATCTACAGACAAGTCGATATCAATCTCATTGCATATTTTGATTATCTTGGTGTGTCATTAACGGTCTATTACGGTACTGAGATATTTGAAACAGATGAAGCATCACTTCCTGATGTGATCTTCTTCTTCCAGTCATATACCCGTCATAAAGGGGAACTCGAGCGCTACTTTAGGCTGGGAAGAAAACTGGTACTGGTGACAACCGGTGAACTACAAAGGGATTTCAATGTCCCTTCAGACAAAGTAACAAAGATCATCTACAAACCTGTCAATTTTACCAAACTTGTTACAGCGCTGGAAGTGTGTGAAAAAGCTGAGGTGCCAATAGAAACAGATATATTTGAAGAAGACTACTATATGTTTGAAGGTATCCATGCGTTGGTTGCAGAAGATAATGCGATCAACCAAAAACTGATCAGAAGGGTACTTGAAGGGTTTGGATTGACCATTACTGTTGCCAATAATGGAGAAGAGGCATTCAACCTGCGCAAACAGAATGACTATGATTTGATCTTTATGGATATTCAAATGCCGGTGATGGGAGGGATTGAAGCGACAGCAGAGATTTTGCGTTATGAAAAGTTGAACCGTCTGAAACATATTCCCATTATTGCTTTGACTGCCAATGCCCTGCTGGGGGACAAAGAGAAGTACCTTGAAGCAGGGATGGACAACTATCTTTCAAAACCGATCGACCTTGACCGGCTCAATACAGTGTTGTATGAGTACTTCCCTGCAAAAGCCTCCAAAAAGAATGAGAAGAGTATTGCTAATGATACAGCTGATGTCAACGCATTGACAGAAGAAAGTCAGCAACAGCACGGTATGGAAGAAGTCAACGTGCAGAAAGAAGATGAAGATATTATAGATATTGAGCAGCCTTTGGAACAGGCTGCAGCCGATATTTTGCTGTACCACTCTTTGGGTATGGTCGGTAATCTGTATGAAAAAATGCTGAATAACCTTGGCTATACGGTAGAGAAGGTGAATTCGGAAGATGCATTAATGGATCAGGTTGTACAGAAGCAATACAGATATGTACTGTTTGACGGACGCCCTTTTGTCAGGGTAGGATGTCTGATTTCCGATACCATCAAAGACAGCGGCGCGATACCGATCGTGATCCGTGCACCGCATCAGAAAATGGATTTTTGCTGTGAAGAGATCATTGAGGGAATACACGTTTCAGAGGTGAAACAAAAACTACAGCAGCATCAATAATATATTTTTGCAAGATACAGCCCGGCAGCAGGTGCAAGCCGGGTGATGCTTTTAGCTTTTCCGGAAAGTTGTTGCATCAGTGTTTCTTTGGAAAGCGTACCGAGTGCATACTGCATACAGCCCTCCACCATCATTCTCACCTGCGATCTTAAAAACCCGTTTGCTTCAAAAGTAATGACATGAAGATGTTGTTTTGTGTAATGGCGGGCAGCAAAAAGGGTGCGTAGTGTCGAGTGCGGCTCTGAGCCTGTCTTGTGAAAGTTGCGAAAGTCATGTGTTCCTTCAAACAGACAAAGCGCTTCATGAAGTTTAGACACGTCAAAACCGCTTGGATAATATGAAAGATATTTCCGTTCAAATACAGTCGGGGGTTGTGTTTTGAAAAGATAACGGTATAAACGTTTTTTGGCATCAAAGCGTGCATGAAAATTATCGGGCACTCTTTTCAGGGAGCGAAACGCGATAGCCTCAAGACGTCTATTGAAAATGGTTTGCAGTTTTTCAAGATCCTGCCAGTATTCGGGCAGATCAAAATGGATCACCTGTCCGGTGGCATGGACACCACGGTCGGTTCTTCCGCTGCCAACGATTTGCGTATCTATGTGCAGTTGCTTTAACACAGCCTCTATCTGTCCGGTAACGGTCTGCGGTGTACTTGTTTGACGCTGAAAACCGTAAAAGGCGCTGCCGTCATAGGCAATGGTAGCCTTGATACGCATTAAAAATACCTCGCTACCCGTTTTTGAAAGAGTAAATACCCTGCGGCAACTGTCAGAATTACAGCTGCAACAAGCAGGAGTGGCGTGCCCCACTTTTCAAGAGAAGAAGCGGTAAGATAGAGGAGCAGTGTGGTACCGAAAATGATGGTAAAGGCATGGTTTTCCTGATATCTTGGGTTGATCATTGTAAAGGCTGAAACCATATAGAGCGCCAATATGGGAATAAGGCTGACATAGAGAAAAAAGAAGAGCCGGTGCATAATGCGGCTGTCCCCTGCTGCCTTTTTCCAGTAGGCAATAATATTCTCAAAATGAAAACTCTGTGGTTTTACACTGTCGAATGCTTCGAGTGTCTTGTACTCGGCCTGCTGGAGGTGATCTTTGCTGTAGGTGTAGCCAAAACCGTTGTAGAGCAGGAGGGATGTCTGCCCATTGTTTTTGTTCATTTTTCCTTTTTTGGCTGCAAAAAACTGTTCATTTTTCATATCTGTCCGGTTGTAGATGACAAGGTCATGAAAAAGACCGTTGTCTTCCTTCTCTTTGACATAGACATAAAAATCGCCGAATTTCTGTCCCAGTTTTCCGGGAATGATGTTCAGTTTGGCCTCCGCTTTTTTTTCATCCTTGAACGACTTATAGAGCTGTTTGCTCATGGGCATTGCCAGAAACGAGATGGTCAGCAGCAGCAGTGAAAAGAGCAGGGCAATGAGCCAAATGCCGCGCAGTATCCTCCCCGCAGGCATACCAAGTGCATAAAGGGCAATGAGTTCATTGTCAGAAGAGAGGCGCAACAGGGTATTGGCCAATGCGGCAATAAAAGAGAGTGGCAGGGTATAGAAAATAATATCGGGGATGGAGTAGCTGAAAAGCTGCAGGAGCTCACCAAAGCTGATCTGTATCTGTGCGGTCAGCGCAGAGATCTTGACCAGATAGATCAGTGAAATGATGAAAAAAAAGGGCAGGAAAATCGTCATGAATGACTTGGTAAAGTTTGTTGAGATATAGCCCCTGATACTAACCATAGATTAACTTCTCCAACAGTTGTGTCGCCTGGGTATCGTAAAGGTAGACGATAAAGGTTGCCATGGCGAGGAACGGAACAAAAGGGACACCGCTGTCACGCTTGATGAGTGCGGGGATCATCGCCAAAACTGCTGAGAGAAAAATGGCTACAAAGAAGTTGGGAAAGCCGAGCAGGGCTCCCATGGTACCCGCAACAATGACATCGGCACCACCCATCGCTTCTCGCCGTGCTATTAGAGAGGAGAGCAGACCGATGAGGTAGAGCCCGCCTGCAGCAATGGCTGCATACATTGCAGCATGCAGGAAGTCCGGCTGCACGAGGGCAAAGGCAAGTGCAGTGAAATTGACACTGTCAGGAACAGCCATGTATTTGAAGTCTATCATCACCAGCGCAAAGAGTGCGGCAAAGGATCCGGCCACAAAAGGCAGATACCAGACCAGCCCCAGTTTGAAGTAAAGTGCGGTAAAGATAAGGCCGGTAACCAATTCGACTACCGGGTACTGCTTTGCAATGGGCTCACCGCAAAAGGCACACTTGCCTCTTAAAAAGAGCCAGGAGAGAATGGGTATGTTATGGTACCACTTCAGCGGTGTCTGGCAGCTTTGGCATTTGGAAGCAGGGAAGACAATGCTCTCTCCCTTGGGAATACGGTAGATCACGACATTCAAAAATGATCCGATCATTGTTCCGAAAATAAATATGGTCAGTGCAGTTAAAAGGCTTATGGTCATTTCAGTCCTCCAAAGCGACGGGTGCGCTGTTCATAGTCGGTGACGATCTCATCGAGTTCCTCTGTGGTGAAGTCGGGCCAGAGTGTATGGGAAAAGTAAAACTCCGCATAGGAGATCTGCCAGAGCAGAAAGTTGGAAACACGCTCTTCACCGCTGGTACGGATAAGCAAATCGATGTCACTGTAGGGTGTCTGCAGCGCAGTTGAGATGTCTGTTTCGGTGATTTCTGTTTTCCCCTTTGCAAGCAGCCTGTTTACCGCAGATACAATTTCTGCACGGCCGCCGTAATTGAGTGCGAGAACGTGGGTAAGATCCTTGTTGCTTTTGGTCGCCTCTTCGGTGGTGCGGATGCGTTCCTGCAGTTTTTTGGAAAAGGCATTGATGTCGCCAATGGCAAGAAAGCGGACGTTGTTTTTTTGGTAGGTTTCCAGTTCGTTTTGCAGGTAACGGTCAAGCAGGCGCATCAGAAAGTCCACTTCGAGTTTGGGGCGTTTCCAGTTTTCGGTGCTGAAAGCATAGAAGGTGACAGTTTCAATAGTAGGGTGCTTGGCACAGTAGGTAGTAACTTCACGGATGACTTCGGCACCCTTTTCATGGCCTTTGGTACGGTTGAGTCCGCGTTGTGCGGCCCAGCGTCCGTTACCGTCCATAATGATAGCGAGATTTCTAAGGGGGCTATCAGTCATCGGCAAGTACTTTCGCTTCATCAAGAATTTTCTGTGCCAGTGTCAGTTTGTCAGCCTTTCCAAGCGGCACGACCTTGTCTTTGGTAATAAAGGTGATCTCGTTCTCATCGCTTCCGAAGCTGCTGCTGTCCTGGAGCAGGTTGTAACAGACAGCATCGACCTCTTTTTTACTCAGCAGCGCTTTGGCATTCTCAAAACCGTTTTGTGCATCCATTTCCGCCTTGAATGCAACGGTACTGATGCCGTCTTTGTTTAGAGACGATAGAATATCAGGCGTTTGGGTAAGTTCAAGACACCACTCTTTGCCAAGGGCTTCTTTTTTGAGTTTGCCTTTTTGCGGGAATTTTGGTTTGTAATCGCTTACTGCGGCAGCCATGAAGAGAAAAGGACGTTTCTGGATGAGCATACGCGGATCGGAGGAGTTCATACTTGCTTTGCTCATGATCCCTTTTTTCGCTACACGTACGGCATCCTGTGTATAGTCGAGCATCTCTTGGGCATCTTCGACAGGGATGGTATAGATTGACTGGGGAAGTTCAGTGGTATCGGCTGTTGTGAGGTAACAGACATCTGCACCGCGTAGGTAGAGTGCAGTAGCCATCGCTTTGGCCATTTTGCCTGAAGAGTAGTTGCTCAGGTAGCGAACTTCGTCGATCTTTTCACGGGTACCGCCGCCGGTCACGACCACACGCCGGTCGCTCCAGAAAGGTTCGCGCAGCAGGGCACGCGCGGTTTGAAAAAATATCTCTTCCGGGTCGGCCAGTGCGCCGTTTCCCGTGTCACCGCAGGCGAGCATCTTGTTTTGGGGCTCTATGATCTCAATGTCGTTGACCTTGAGCATCTTTATTGACCCCTCGGTGTAGTGGTTCTTGAGCATCTGTGTGTTGGCGGCAGGTGCGACCAGCAGTGTCCCTTTAAACGCCAGTGCAGTCTGCAGCAGAATGTTGTCGGCAATCCCTTTGGAGAGCTTGTTGATGCTGTTCGCAGTGGCAGGGGCGATGACGAAGACTTCACACTGTTTGCCAAGGTCAATGTGGTTGAGCGTACTGCTCCAGCTTTCACTCTTTTCGGTCAGTACATGGTTTCGGGTAAGTGCTTCGAAGGTCAGTGCCGAGACAAAACGCTCTGCTGCGGGGGTCATGACCACATGCACATCAGCCCCTGCCTTGACAAAGAGGCGTGCTGCATCACACGCTTTGTATGCAGAGATACTGCCTGTAACACCAAGAAGGACTTTTCTGCCCGTAAGATCGATCTGCATTATTTCACTCCAAAGAATTTGTAAAAGAATCCCGCAACAATTTTGAGCGGACTTCTTGAGATGGCAAGTGCACCTTGCTGGATATCTTTATTCACGGTCGTTCCCGCAGCAATGATGACATCGTCTTCAATGGTTACGGGAGCGACAAGCTGGGTGTCGGATCCGACAAAGACATTTTTTCCAATGTGGGTAGGGTATTTCTTCTTACCGTCGTAGTTGCAGGTGATGACCCCCGCACCGATGTTGCTCCCCTCATCGATAGTCGTATCGCCAAGGTAGGCAAGGTGCCCGGCCTTGACACCGGTAAGGGTAGACTTCTTCACTTCGACGAAGTTTCCTATGTGGGTATTCTTAAGTACAGAGCCCGGTCTGACGCGTCCCATGGGACCCACGTCTGAGTGTTCGATGTGTGAATCTTCCACGACCGAACCGGCTTTGATATGCGCCTGGATGAGGGTAGCCTCTCCAATGATGCTCACGCCATTTTCAAGGGTACACTCTCCCTCGAATCTGGCGCGGCAGTCGATATAGATGGTTTCCGGCAGCCGCATGATGACACCTTGTATCATCAGGTCTTCTTTGATGCGCCGCTGCATGATCTCTTCGGCACCTGCAAGGTCAAGCTTGGAGTTGACCCCTTTGAACTCCTCTTCGGCTACAAAGACGGGGTGCACACGTCTGCCCTCTTCCACGGCCATCTTGACGATGTCGGTCAGGTAGTACTCTTTTTGGGCGTTGTTGTTGTCAAGCTGGGGGATGTAGCGTTCCAGCAGGTCAGTATTGACTGCGTAAATACCGGCATTGACCGTTTTGACCTCAAGCTGCTGCGGAGTACAGTCTTTTTGCTCCACAATCTCTTTGACTTCACCGTTTTCTATGATAACCCTGCCGTAGCCGCTTGGGTCATCCAGTTTGATGACGGACATATTGATGTCGGCATCACCGTCGGTCAGTGCCCGCAGTGAAGCTTCGGTGATCAGCGGCATGTCACCGTTGAGAATGAGGGTACGGCTGTGTTTGGGGTGCAGCCCTTTCATTGCCCCTCCTGTACCGGGGAACTGTGCAGCATCCTGAAGATGGAAACGGATGTTGTCATAGTGTGCATTGATCTGCGCTTCAATGCGTTCTGCCTGGTGGTGCAGTACGACGGTAATGTCATCGGAGACAGCAACGGCGGCATCGATGGCGTGAAAGAGCATCGGTTTGCCGCTGATCTCGTGAAGGACTTTGGGTTTGGAAGATTTCATTCTCGTTCCCTGCCCTGCGGCAAGGATGACAACGCTGATGGACATGCTAAAGCCTTTTTCATGAGCGATAGTATCGCTGTGATTGTTATCGTGATTATAGCGAATTGAAATTAAGGGGGGTGATTTTACAGGCTTCTTTTTGATGATGAGTAATAGAGCAGTAATGCTTGTAGCTTATGATTCGAAAGTGTACACACTTCAATTGAAAGGATTTACCATGAAAGAATTGATAAGTAAAGTTGTGATCTTCAGTGTGATACTTATTGGCGTATCACTCTATACCGTTATTTCATTTTTTAATGCCGAAGCGGCATAGGTATTCAAGTTGTCTGACTCCCATACCCTCTTGTTCCAACGTTATGCGTTGGAATGTATTTCTTCTCTTTAAAAATTTTATGACATTCGTTATTGTTTCGATAGCATCAAGAAGTTTGCTTATCACTCCTGTGAGAGAGGATTGAATGCACAGATCAATGGTCTGATATGACAGTACCTGCCTAAAAAACTGACTTTACAAAAATTATGAAAGGAGAAAAGCATTACTGTTTTGTAGCCTCAAATAATAGGGTAAGTTCCATCACAAAATGCGAAAAATACTTGAATTTAGAACACATTATAAGGTTCTTTTGGAAAGTTTAGCAAAAAAATCGCTGCGTAATTTTAGGTGAATTGTACTTATATTTTGAATTGGCGTACTTTTATACTAAATATCATTATTCCCACTAGCGGTTTGCGTTAATGTTCCATTACCATCTAATGCACTGCCACTCTGACCTTGTGTCTTCTTAATGATTTTGCCAATTTCGATAAGTGTTGGCCGGGCATATATTTTCTTCTTCATTATAGAAGTTTCTCTCTTTCCATCTTATTATGCCTAAGCATATTGATTCTTTTAAAATATTTTTCAAGATTGTATTATGGTTATGCTTAAACTCTTCTTTTATCTGCTTCATTACCGGTTCACTAAATTCTGCCTTGTCAGTACGGGATCTGATAGCTTCAGGTAATATGTTTTTCATAGCTTCTCTTAAAACCCGTTTTGATATGCCATATTGAATTTTATATTCTTCAGGAAGAGACAAGCAAAATTCGATAAGTCGTACATCAAAAAAAGGATGACGCGCTTCAATATTGTATTTTTCAATGTTATGATAGACATTGCTGTCCATCCAAAAAGCATTTGAAGTTCCAATTATGTATCTTATGTTCTCTATAAAGGAAAATGGTCGCAAGCCTATATCAAAATTTTCAATTTTAAAAAAATCATTTTTATATTGTATTTTTTTATATCTTCTAAATCTTAGAAGTTCTTTTATAGTAAAAATATACCTTGGCAAAACAGGCTTTAAAACATATCTTTTAATTATTTTTTTTGACCAGCCATAATACTTAAGTTCTTTATATAACTTGCCAAATTGATATTTTTTTAAGTAATCGCCTAAACCATACAGATTCCCCGATACAACATGATCCCCTCCATGTCCTGTCAATACAATACGGATATTTTGTTCTTTTGCTTTTTGGGCTAGAGGAAGTGCCCCTATAAATGAACCGTAAGTTGGCCAATCAGGAAACATCTCAAAATACTTTTTTAGCGAATATGCCTGATTATAGTCAAGCTTGTCAACATCAACTTTCAAAAGGTCAAGATTTGTCAATTTGACAACCAAGTCACTGTAATAACTTTCATCACATTCCATATTTCCATATCGTTCAGACAAAGCAGTTATTTTTTGCCCTGATTTCATATTTGCTGCTAAACACAATACTGAAGAAGAGTCCAATCCTCCGCTGAGTGTACATCCAATCGGATATGCACTGCGCAATCTTGCCTGAACTGCAGAATGAAGTAGGGTTTTCAACTTTTCTGAAGCTTCTTGAAACGATATTGTTTTATCAATTTTTAATTTCTCAGGAAACCAATACCTTTGAATAGATATTTTTTGATTATACAAAACCATTTTATGCCCGGGAGGTAAGCGCTTAATGTCTTTAAAAAATGTTTCTTCATATGTTATTGCTGCATTTTTTTTAAAAAACTCAATAGCCTTGTCATTTTTGATTTTTTCAATTGAAGGTATAAAAAAAAGAGGGTTGATCTCGGAAGAAAAGCAAAATTGTTGTTCATCAATATAATAATAAAAAGGACGAATTCCAACATGATCTCTGGTACAAAATATTTTTTTCTTTTTTTTATCATATATTACAAATGCAAAATCACCCAATAAATATTCCGGACACTTCTCTTCCCACTTTTCCCAAGCCAAAAGAATTAAATCAGCATCGGTAACCACTTCATCACGCTTTTGGGCCAAATCAAGCTTATCGAAAAGCTCCTTCCTGTTGTCTATGCGTGCATCTGCCGTCAACACGTAACGTCCGTCATGGGTCATAAGAGGCTGCTGTTCATGCAAGGATTCAGGGGTACTCCAAAGTGCCTTATGACCCAAAGCAACAGTATTGTTAATCCAAACCCCTTCTCTGTCGCTACCTCGGTGTTGCATTGCATCGAAAAAATGTCGAAAATCTTTTTTTTGTACTTGTGTACCATCTAAGCGCAGGATTCCGCAAATACCGCTCATTCTATGTTTTCCTTTTATACACTTTCTGTATGCTCTGCAATAGCTGCATACACCTCGTCCAATCGTTGAAGATCCCACGGAACGCTTACCCGAAAGAGTGGTACGCTCCTGGCAAACGCCGCTAAAAAGGCAAGACGTTTGGGTTTGAGAAAAAAGAGGTTCACCTCACTGTTTCTTCGCAACGCGATAAATTTCTCTATCCCAGACACTGCGTCAATCAATACTGCGCTTTTGGCATCTGCCTTTTCCAGCAGGTAAACAGCATCGACAGAACAAGGATGGGAGGCAAAATTCTCAACTGCATACCCGAGATCCTCCATTTTTCGGTAGGGGCGGTGGTGTGGGTGGGAGGGAATGGCATAAAAACACCCATCCTTTTCATACATTCCCACTTTGTCATCGGAAATCATCGTATGTCCTTTTTTCATGAAAAACTCCGTCATCGTTGACTTTCCGCCAAAAGAGTCTGCCGTAAATAGAATCGTTTTACCCTTGGCCTCAACTGCGCCTGCATGCAAAAAGTCATACCTTTCTTCAATGGTAAAGTATACCGGCAGTACAATGTGCAAAGCCCAATATTTCAACAGCTTTTCAGTAAAAGATGCATGGGGAATGTAAAAAATTTTCATCATATCGCTGTACCAGTAGAAGGTTACAACACCTTTGACCTCAAAAGCCCATAGCCACCCTTTTTGTGTAGATTCAAAATCATGCTCACCATGCAGCATGATCTTCCGTCCCTGGTTGTTCAAAAAAAGCAAACTATAGTTGAGTCTCTTCTTCAGTTCAGAAAAACCTTTTTCTTCAATAGTAATGATTGGCAAAGCTTGATTGAGACTCTCCTTTTCTGAAAATGATGCACATTCAATATAGTGATTATAGGCAATCATACTTTGCCTCCCCACTTAAACACAGAAACGACAGTAAATGCTTCATGCCCAGTGCCACCGGTAACAAACACATCCCCACATTGCGACCATGCATGGGCTTTCATCTTCTTTTTATCTTTGGCAACACCAAGATAAAACACGCCGGAAACTCCACGTTTTTTCAACATTCTCTGTGCGGTCAAAGCCTGTATCATGCAGGCGCTCTCCCATGGTGTATGAGCTGCTGCATGCTCAATAGCTTTGCCTACAGCAAGTGCTGTTTTTTTCTCTTCTTCGCCAAGCTCTGCCAGCTTACCTTTTTTACTCCTATGCTCCAATGACCGAACCAGCCGTTTAAAAGGTAGACTCAAAACGGCAGCGCGCATTATGCCCAATGTATAATAGGCTTCAAGAAAAAGATTCCTCTCTTGTGCTGAGAGTTTGGAGAACTTTTTTATTTTACGTAACATTAAAATCCTCTTTTATCAATCCTTGTTTTTGCAAGCTGTCATAATTTCCTTCAGCTGTAACTTTTCCCTCTTCTATGAGATAAATATAGTCAGCCTGTTTTATGGTTGAGATTCGATGTGCGACAATAATGACCGTACGCCCTTTAAGAAACGGTGCCAGTGTCTTGTAGAGATGAAACTCCGTTGCATTGTCCAGGGCAGATGTTGCTTCATCAAAAATAACAACCTTTGGATTTGAAAGGATAAGACGTGCAATAGCAAGACGTTGACGCTGCCCTCCAGAAAGTTTTATACCATTTTTGCCGATAAGCGTATCGAGTCCCTTATCCAACCCCTTGACAAAGGCTTCTAGCTGTGCTGCTTTCAATGCCTCATAAATTTCTCTATCGCTCTTGTCCTCTGAAAAAGTAAGGTTCATTCGAATAGTATCATTGAAAAAAAGTGTATACTGTAGCATTAAAGCCACATTCTTGCGTACAACCGGAAGACCTATCTTCTCTATAGGGGTATTGCCATAGAGTATTTCTCCGGAATTCACAGGATAAAAACCGATCAAAAGCTGGGCGACAGTTGTTTTGCCGCTGCCGCTTGGACCGATAAGAGCAATCTTTTCTCCCGCATTGGCCTTTAGCGTAATATTATGCAGCACTCTTTTACCGTTTCCATAAGCAAAGTTGACATTCTTTAGTGCGACTGAAGTTGTTTTTCTGTTATCAAACGGATCAGATTTATGTGGGTAATGTGGCTCCTGAGAAAATGAAAGCAGTGTATTGATACGCTCAAGTGCAGGCTTTGTACTCTGGTAGGAGATGATCAGACCCATCAACTGCTGAAGTGGCTGCATCAGTGTTGAAAGATAAAAAAGAAAAGCTATCATCATTCCGATCGTCAGATCCGAATAGGCCACAGCTGCAATACCCAGTGCACGGAAGATATCGATGACAGCACTGGTCAAAAGTACTGAAGAGTTGTGTGCCACAGCTGCTTTGTATCCATAGTTCACTGATGCTTGTTCAATATCTTTCGCCCTGTTTTGCAATAATCCGAAAAAGCTTCGTTCCTGGTTGCTGGCACGTATTTGAATGAAAAGTTCTAATGTTTCGTTCAGGAGTTCATGGTAGCGTTCATACGCTTCATGTCGATGACGCAATAGTTTACCTGATTTACGTCCCAGAAGTCTGGAGAAAGCTAAAAAAAATGGATTGAGCATAAAGACCAGCAGTGCCAATACCCAGTTCATCCAAAGCATAATCACAGCAATTCCGACGAGCATCAGCAAAGCGCTCAGCAGTGTAGTCACCACTTGCCCTGCAAAACGGCTGACACTCTCCACATCCTGGATTGTCTTTGAAGCAATACCACCGGATTTGAGTGTTTCATACTCAGAAATAGAAATACGTTCAAGATGATGTAAAATCCGGTGACGGAGCAGATAGCTTATCTTTTGTGTGATCTTTGTTGCGTAAAATATTTTTTTATTATTAAAGAAAAATGCTGTAAAACGTAAGACGAGAACTACTCCAAGAATAACGGTAATATAGATCCATGCCTCATAACTCTCAAAGAGAGTATAGATTATCTCTCTTATTTTTCCCGGATGCGCCAATAAAACCTCATCGATAAGAAGCGGTATAAGCATTGGGATTGGAAGAAGAAGCAAAGTTGCCAAGATCCCATATACATTGGTACGCCAAAAGTCATTCTTTTGTGCTTTGATCTGATCATAGAGTGTCTTGAATGTATAGTATCTTGTCATATTAAGCTGAATTCCTTATGGACACCTCTAATAACCTCAATTTCCCAAAGCTATTGAGCTTTTCCTTATTTTTAAAGGCTATAGACTATCCAAAGTACTTTGGATAGATTCTGTTTAAGTATATTATACATGGTTTCATTTGATTTTTTCCAGCGAAATTTATATTCTTTGAGGTGTAGCTCGAAGTTGTACTTTGTACCGTTGAACTTTTTAAGTCGATGTCTATTACTCTTTCCAAAAATTAGCTAAAATACGCTTAAAGATTTCATCAAACAGGAAACGATTGTGAAATGTAAACATTTTGGAAGCTGCGGGTCGTGCAGTCTGTATGCTGTGGACTATGATGCACAACTGGCGCAGAAAAAAGAGAGGGTGGCTGCACTGCTTGCACCGTTTTACGAAGGTGAACTGGCAGTGTTTGACTCTCCGGATGCACACTACCGGGCTCGGGCGGAGTTTCGCATTTGGCATGAGGGGGAAGTGTGCCATTATGCCATGGGGAACATTACGAAGAACGGGGCGGTCAACATTGAGGAGTGCCCCAAAGTCATCGAGCCCATCCAAAAGCGGATGTGGAAACTGCTTGATGCTGTCAACGCTTCACCGGAGGTACTCAAGAAGAAGCTCTTTGCCGTGGAGTTTTTGGCGACAACGACAAATGAGTGCCTTGTGACAATGCTGTATCACCGAAAGCTTGATGAAGCATGGAGCGAAGCAGCCAAAAAACTTGAGACGCAACTTGATTGCAGCATCATGGGGCGCAGCCGAAAACAGAAAGTAGTACTCTCCAGAGAGTATGTCACCGAGTCGCTTCATATTGACGGTGCAATCTACCGGTATGTGGAGTATGAGAGCGGTTTTACGCAGCCAAATCCTTACGTCAATGTTAAAATGATAGAGTGGGCGATCGCGCAGGTGAAAAAGGTACAAAATGGTGATTTACTCGAAGCCTACTGCGGACTGGGCAACTTCACCCTGCCGCTTTCACGCCACTTTGACAAGGTGCTGGCAACCGAGATCAGCAAACGTTCCATTCAGGCAGCACTGGAGAACTGTACGCTCAACGGCATTGACAACATCAGCTTTGTACGGCTTGCTTCCGAAGAATTGACAGAAGCGTTGCGGGGAGATCGGGAGTTTAACCGCCTCAAAGAGATCGATCTGGCATCGTACGATTTTTCTACTGTATTGGTCGATCCGCCGAGAGCAGGACTGGATGAGGGCACGGCAACGCTCATTGGAAATATGGAGCACATCATCTATATCTCCTGCAACCCCGATACCCTTGCGCGCGATCTGGAGACGCTGACACAGACCCATGAGGTGGTAGAAGCCGCAATTTTCGACCAGTTCCCCCACACCGATCATATCGAGAGCGGTGTCTTTCTCAAACGCCGTGCGTAATGCTTAGGTGATCAGCAATATCCAGGCGGTACCGATGGTAAGGAAGACTACGGTGTTAAGCAGTGTAATGAGCCCACCTACACGGTAGATCTCACCTGCTTCAAGATAGCCGCTTCCGACATAGATGACGTTTGCCGAAGATCCCTGCGGGGTGATGACAGCGTTGAAGTTGGTGGCAAAGAGAAGCATGAATGCCATCAGTTCTGCCGGTACGCCCGCATTGACCGCAACGCCTAAAAAAACAGAAAAGAGTGCAAGCATCTGAGCGGTCTGGGACACGAAGAAGTAGTGTATGAGTACATAGGCAACAATAAGGATGACATACGCCACCGGCCAGCTTAGCCCTTCAATGACCTCCGAAACATTCATCCCGATCCATCCCATAAACCCGAATTTGTTCAAAAAGAGCGACATGGCATAGAGAATAGCAAACCATACCAGTGTTTCCAGCGCTTTTCCCTCTTTTGCAAGATCGGTGACGGTGAAGATATTGGTAAGCATGAGAATGCCAAGCCCTAAAAAGGCGACAGCGGTTTTGTTGATCTGCGGTATGAAGGATGATGCGATCCAGAGTATGACCATACCGATGAAGACTACCGCCATGATTTTTTCATTGCGGTGTACAGGCCCCATGTGTTTCAGTGCCTTTTCTGCAATTTGCGGTGCATCGGGCGTCTTTTTGATCTCGGGCGGATAGATCTTCATCAGTACCCGGGGAATGAGAAAATAGAGTATCATCACCGGCACGACGGCTGCCAGTGCCCAGGAGGTGTAGGTGATCTCTACGCCAAATGCCTTTGCCATTTTCGCACCGGCAGGGTTGGCAGCCATGGCAGTCAGCCAGAGTGCCGAAGAGATGGTCAGCCCTGCCATTGAAGACATCATCAGATAAGCGCCGAGTTTTTTTCGCGTACCGTCTGCAACTTTCGATCCGCTGTCTGCCGCAAGGGCATTGACAATGGGGAAGAGTACGCCAGAGCGAGCGGTGTTGCTTGGAAAAGCGGGGGCGATGAACATATCGGCAGCCATTACCGAGTAGGAGAGCCCGAGGCTGGTCTTTCCGAAACGTTTGATGATCAAAAACGCGATGCGTTTTCCCAGCCCGGATTTGATGACCCCCCTTGCAATGAGAAAGGCAACGATAATGAGCAGGATCCAGTCTTCGCTGAAGCCGGTAAATGCCTGTTTTGCTGTCAGTGTTCCTGTTAATACCGCAGCCGATACGCCAAGAATCGATGCGGTAAAGATGGGTGTGGCATTGAGAATGACAGCCAAAATGGCAGCAGAGAAAATGGTGAAAAGATGCCAGGCTGTCTGTGCCGTAAAGGTAAGGTCTCCATGCGGCATTTTCGAGACGAATGTTTCGAGACTGCCAGGCACGGGGAGAAACCACATCAGCAGCGCAACAAGCAGAACGACTGCCTGCAGAATGTGCTGTTTGTGTTTTTGGTAGGGACGGTGAGACATATCACTTCCTTCTATCTTTGTCTATTGACAGAAATCATACATTAACTTTACATAGAGGGACATTGTTAGTATTTTCTAAGTTGGATGAAGGCACAATTGTTTTATATATGGTGTAACAGGAGGATATATGAGTACGCAGGAACAGGTAAAAAAGATAGCCTTGGCGGCAGTACTGGCTGCCATTGCCTTTGGGCTGATGATAACGTCATTTACGCCTCAGCAGTCGGGTCTCATTGCTGCTATTGTACTGATGGTAACGCTTTGGAGCAATGAAGGGCTTCCTCTGGCAGTGGTTTCTCTTCTGCCCATTGTCATGTTTCCGGCTATGGGTATTTTGACAACAAAGGCGACAACGGTCAATTATGCCAATCCCATTATCTACCTCTTTTTGGGAGGCTTTCTCATTGCCATTGCGGTGGAAAAGACGGGGCTGCACAAGTGGATCGCCAACAAGATGCTGGGTATTTTCCCAAGCAGTGTACGGGGAATCATCTTTGCGCTCATCATCACTTCCGGACTGCTCAGCTCCGTACTCTCCAATACCACCACAACCCTGCTGCTGCTGCCCATAGCCCTCTTCCTGACCGATGAGGTGAAAGTGAAGATGCGGCTGGCACTGGGGATCGCCTACGGCGCGAGCATCGGGGGCATTCTCACCCCCATCGGCACGCCGCCAAACCTTATTTTGATGGGGCTTATGGATGAATTCGGGATGAAAACGATCCCGTTCATGCAGTGGATCATGCTTGTTGCACCATTGGTCTTTGTCATGTTCATCGTTGTGGGTTTTATATTGAGCATTGGGCTTAAAGACCATCATATTGAAGAGAATCTGGAAAAGAAAAGCCTTGACGGAAATCAGAAGCGGGTACTGGGTATTTTGGCCGGGCTGATCCTGTTGCTGCTCATCAATGCGCCCATCAAACCCTACTACAGCGGACTGGGACTGAGTGAGCCGGCCATTCTGCTGGGGGCGGGGCTGCTGCTCTTTGTGCCGCCGTTGAATATCCTCAACTGGATGGAGGACAAAGAGAACATCCCCTACCGTATTATGTTCCTCTTTGGGGCAGGTTTTGCCATTGCCGCTGCATTTACCAAAACAGGCATGGCCGGAGAGATCGCGAACTATCTCATTTCCTTTACCGGGCTTTCACTGTTGACCTTCATCGTTATTGTGGCGACCATGATCACCTTTACCACAGAGATCACCAGCAACACGGCACTCATCTCCATCATGCTGCCCATACTCTATGAAGTGGGTCAGAAGACCGGCGTAGATGCGACACTCATCATGATGGTGGCGACTGTCTGTGCCTCTTATGCCTTCATGCTGCCTATCGCCACACCGCCAAATGCTATTGCAATGAGTTCGGGTGTGGTCAACGTCAGAACCATGGCAGCCTATGGTTTTGTCTTTAATATTGTGGGAATCATATTGATTGTGACAATCGCCTATACCTATTGGAGAGGGGTTTTGTAAAGGTGGGGAAAGCAGCACAGGGCGTGCTGCTTCTGTTTTAATGCAGCAAATTTCTGTGTTCGACCATTGCACAAAGGTTCTGTACCACTGTCATGCCGGCATTTCTGGCCTTTTCAGCCGCTGCGTTGTTGACCAGCCCCTGCTGTCCCCAGAAGACTTTTACATCACCGCGTTCGATGCAGGCATCGGCAATGGCATCAAATGCAGCGGGTTTTCTGAAAATATCGACCATATCGATCTCAAAAGGAATCTCTTTGAGTGAGCGGTAGACTTTTTCGCCGAGAATGGTCTCCTCCTTGGGGTAGACCGGTACAATTTTGTAACCGGCTTCCTGAAGATATTTGGCGACACGGTGGCTGGGTTTGCTTGGATCCGGAGAGAGCCCCAGTACGGCAATGGTCTTGACACTGTCAAAGATTGCTTTGATCTCCTCTTTGTTGCTGTTTACGGTGGGAAATTCACATTCCATGTATAATCCTTCTGTATGTATTTTTCCCATATTAGCTTTTATTGTCTTAAGGTTGCCACAAGCCGTTTGGGGTGTAAAAAAAGGCTCAGAGCATCGGTCACCTCTTTGCACACCAGTGTAGAAGCAAGCATTGTGGGAGTGGCACATCCCTCTTCACCGAAAATAGCGATGCCCAGCGCCGCACTTTCAAGCATTGCCACATCATTGTTGCCGTTGCCCAGTGCCGCACATTTTTCAGCCCCAAGTGAAGCAATGTAGTCAGCTTTCTCCTGCGTATGGTCGCTGCTTGAGAGGACTTTGATGGTGACAGGAGTGTCTGCAAGCTGTGCGGCTACACTGCCGAAGGTGTCGGCAGTGATGACATGGATCGTATGGCTTTTGGAAAGCGTTTCGAAAAGTACTTTGACTTCTGGGTAGACCAGCCCGTCTTTGGCGATGGTACCGTTGTAGTCACAGACAAGGTGGGTGATGTCAAGGGTTTTGAAGTTTGGTATCTCTATCATTCTTAATGTCCTGGTGATATAATTTCTGATCGTTTCTGCACGAAAACAGCGTGCAGTGATTTGAAACATTATATCAGATAAAAGGTTGTTTTATGGAATCTGTCAAACTTACAGAATACAGTCACGGTGCAGGATGCGGGTGTAAAATCTCACCAATGCTGCTTGAAGAGATACTTTGCACCACACAGGAGGTCAGCGACTTTCCCCAACTGCTTGTGGGCAACAGCAACAAGGATGATGCCGCAGCATATGACCTTGGTAACGGTACTTCCGTACTTTCTACGACAGACTTTTTTATGCCCATTGTCGATGACCCCTTTACATTCGGAAAGATCGCGGCAACCAATGCGCTGAGTGACATCTACGCCATGGGCGGCAAACCGCTGATGGCCATCTCTATTTTCGGCTGGCCTATCGATAAACTCTCTGCCGATGTGGGACGCGAGGTCATAGACGGCGGGCGCGCCGTTTGTGAAGAGGCAGGCATCCCGCTTGCCGGCGGTCACTCCATCGACTCCCCCGAACCCATCTTCGGACTTGCTGCAACAGGGCTGGTCAACAACTGTGACCTGATGCAAAATGACAGTGCAGAGGAGGGCTGCTACATATTCCTTACCAAACCTATCGGCATCGGCATTCTCTCTACTGCGCAGAAGCAGAAAAAGATCGAAGAGGGACACATTGATCCGGCGATCGAAGCGATGACGACACTCAACAAAGTCGGTGCCGACCTTGCACCGCTTGACGGTGTTGTGGCAATGACGGATGTAACCGGCTTTGGACTCCTTGGACACCTGAGTGAGATATGTGAAGCGAGCAACATCGGTGCGAAAGTGTGGTTTGACAAAGTGCCGCTGCTGCCTAATGTGGAGCGTTACCGACAGGAAGGGTGTATTGCGGGAGGATCACGCAAAAACTTTGTCAGCTACGGTGATAAGATCAGCGAAATGACACAGCAGCAGCGTGAACTGCTCTGTGATCCGCAAACCTCCGGAGGACTGCTGGTCATCGTCAAAAAAGAGGGGCTTGATGCGTTCCATGATGTCTGCAAAAAAGCCGGTCTCTCTCTGGAGCCTATCGGCGAGACAACGGCACAAAGCGGTGAGCATCTCATAGAGGTTCTCTAATGGCGCAACTTCCCCTCAGTGACGATTTCCGTTCCATCGTGCTGGAAAATACGCCGCTTATCGATGTACGCGCGCCGGTAGAGTTTGAAAAAGGTGCTTTTCCGGGTGCAGCCAATCTGCCGCTGATGACAGACGAAGAGCGTCATCTGGTAGGTATCAAGTACAAAGAAGAGGGGAATGCCGAAGCAGTCAGGCTCGGGCACAAATTGGTTGGAGGCGATGTCAAAGAGGCGCGTATTGCAGCGTGGAAAGCTTTTATCGATGCACATCCTGAAGCGAAGCTTTACTGTTTCAGGGGAGGGCAGCGTTCACAGATCGCACAGCAGTGGATCCATGAGTCAGGTAAGGATATAGTCCGACTGAAGGGAGGCTACAAAGCATTCCGAAACTACCTGATGGAAGAGACAGAGCGTTCAACAGAACACTTCTCTGCGCTGATTCTGGGCGGCCGTACCGGGTCGGGAAAGACGATTTTGCTGCAAGATATTGCCAATGCCGTCGATCTGGAGGGAATTGCCAACCACCGAGGCTCCTCCTTTGGACGCAAGATCACCCCGCAGCCGACTGCGATAAATTTTGAAAATGCACTTGCCTACGACCTGATCCAAAAACTCGATAAAGGGTTCAAACACCTTGTCTTTGAAGATGAAGGCAAAAGCGTGGGGCGGCTCTATCTGCCCAAAAAGCTCTGGGAACATCTGGCACTCGCACCGCTGGTGATTCTGGATACACCGGATGATGAGAGGGTAGTCATTACCGTAGATGAGTATGTCACACAGGCGCAGCAGATGTACCGCAAAGCTTTTGGTGAAAAGGGGCTGGAGTTGTGGGCAGAAGACATCCGTGCGGCGATGGCACGCATTCAAAAGCGGCTTGGCGGCCTGCGCTATCAGGAGGTAAGCAGACTGTTTGAAGAGGCATTTGCCAAACAGAAAGCAGGGAGGGAGGTACATGTCTATGATGCATGGGCAGCGTATCTGCTCAAAGAGTATTACGATCCTATGTATGACTACCAGATCGAAAAGAACAGCGACCGTATTGTATTCAAGGGCAGTGCCGATGCGGTACGGGAGTATCTTTCCCAATACCGTTAGCCCCTTGCAGGAATCTGGCGTCTCTTTTTCGCTATAATTTCCCTAATTTATTTTCAGGAAGAAGTATGTTGAGTCTGGAACAGGTCAAAGAAGCCTATGCACGTCTTGAAGGAGTGGTACACCATACCCCGTTCTCCTATGCGCCGATACTGAGTGAGATGAGCGGCTATGAGGTTTACCTCAAAAAAGAGAATTTACAGCGCACAGGTGCGTTTAAACTGCGCGGCGCTTTCAACAAGATCGCCACGCTGATTGAAGCGGGAAGAGAGGGCGGTGTGGTTGCGGCAAGTGCCGGAAACCACGCACAGGGAGTTGCTTTTGCGGCAAACCACTTTGGCATTGAGGCAACCATCGTTATGCCCGAATCGACACCGCTTACCAAAGTGCAGGGTGTCAAAGCATTCGGTGCGAATGTCATTTTAAAAGGTGCTAACTACGATGAAGCGTATGCGCATGCAGTGAAGTTTGCGGAAGAGAAAGGCTTTGATTTTGTACATCCCTTTACCGACGAAGAGGTCATGGCGGGGCAGGGGACTGTAGCGATTGAAATGCTCGAAGCGCAGCCCGATCTCGATGTTATGGTCATCCCCGTTGGCGGTGGCGGGCTGATCGCCGGTATGGCGACAGCGGCAAAGGCACTTAAGCGCGATATTGAAATTGTCGGTGTCTCGGCAGAAGGTGCCCCGGCCATGCGCCAATCCTACGAAGCGAAGAAGCCCATCGATACCACTTCGGTACGCACCATTGCAGACGGTATTGCCGTACGTGACACATCCCCTATCACACTGGAGTACATTCTCAAATATGTTGACCGTTTCGAAGGGGTGTGTGAAGATGAGATCGCTTCAGCCATACTCTTTTTGCTTGAGGGGCAGAAAGTGTTGGTGGAGGGGGCAGGCTCTGTCGGTGTAGCGGCACTGATGCACGGCAAACTTGACCTTCCCAAAGGCAGCAAAGTAGGCATTGTACTCAGTGGCGGGAACATCGATGTGACAATGCTTTCGCTCATCATTGAAAAGGGCTTGATGAAGTCTGCACGCAAGATGAAGCTGCTGGTGACACTGGTAGACAAACCGGGCGCGCTCCAGAGCTTTACGCAGATTCTGACCGATGTAGGGGCGAACATCGTCCAGATAGGGTATGACAGAACTTCCATCGATCTGGAATTTGGTGATGCGAATGTTTCAGTCGCACTGGAGACCAAAGGTG
>JALWHT010000196.1 GCA_026983515.1 Sulfurovum sp. | reverse complement strand
TCGCTGCAATAACAAGGGCGACAAGCTCCCAGTTTCCATAGTGTGCCGTTACCAAAATAACCTTTTTCCCTTCGGCACGTGCCTTTTCAAGCACGGCTTCATTTTTAAACGTGACTTTTTGTAAAAGCGCTTCTTTGCTGATACCCTGATTTTTGACAAAGTCCATCAGAGAAAAAAGCATATTTTGATACACGGTTTTAATGATCTTCTCTTTTTCTTCTTTACTCAGCGTATCACCGTATGCCAAGTCGAGGTTGACTTCCGCAATTTTACGGTGTTTTTTATCAAGCACATAGATCAGCCAGGCCAAACCCTTGATAATGGAATCAATAACAGGATCAGGCAAAATCCTTATAAGAAACCTGAAAAAAGTAAACGCCCACACATAAAGCATATCCGTCATGACAGCAACTCCTTTGCCAGTGTAACAATTTCAGAAGGATCGATATCTCCGATACACCTGTCTGTTTTATCAAGCCGCAGCGGATCTATGGTCTTACCACAGTCAAGTACCCGGTTGATCTTTGTCTGTACGGTATTGCGAAACGACGGGGTTGGACCAAACAGCGTAATGCTTGGTCTTTTAAGCGCCCATGCCATATGTGTCGGACCGCTGTCACCGCCGATGACAAGCTCGGCCGAAGCAATAACGGCTTTAAGCTCATTCAGAGAGAGTTTCGGCAATACCTTTGCACCGGTCTTTTTTGCAATAAAAAGTGCTCTGTCATACTCTGCTTCATTTCCCCAGGCAAGAAGGTGGTTCCCTTCAAGCCTCCCTATTACCTCCGCAAACCTCTCTTTTGGGTACACCTTGCTCTCCCAGCTTGAACCGACAATGGTCACAATGGTGGGTAACGATGTATTCAAAAAGCACTTTACTCTTTGACGATCTTCCTCAGAGAAGAATAGAAACGGAGTCATTCTTTCAAGTTCCGACAGTGCAGGAATATTTTTCTCCGGTATATCCATTGCTTCGAGCATCAGCGTAAGGTTACGCTCGACCACATTTGTTTCATACGGTACAGCAATGTGTCTGTTATAGAACCATGCCGCTCCTTTTTCCCGGATGGAATGCCTGTCAAATCCTGCACGGTTTTTACCCAGCAGCCGTGCTGCCAATGCGGACTTGAGCAGCCCCTGCGCATCGATAACCAGATCATAGTCGTTACCGGCATAGGAGCGCACTTTTTTTATTTCATCAAAGAGTGCTGTTTTCTCCATCTTCAGGCGTTTAAGGTTGATCGGCAAAATGGCATTGACATGCGGATTGTATTCCAGCAAAGGAGCAAATGACTCTTCAACAAGCCAGTCTATTTTTAGTAAAGGGTCGTACCGTTTCAGGTACTGCAATGCGACCATTGCATGGACAATGTCACCCATCGCTGAAAGTTTGACGATCGCAATCCGCATATACACCCTTTGGAAAATTTGTACAATTTTATCGAAATATCCTAAAAGGGTACGCCCCGCCCCTTTCAATTTAATTTGATATAATCACGATTATTTTGAGACATATAAAGGGATAATCTGTATGATTGGCATCGTCGACTACAACATGGGCAACCTCGCTTCTGTTATCAATGCGTTTAAAAAAGTGGGTGCCGACGCGAAGCTTGAGAGCGATCCGGCGAAACTCGAGAACTATGACAAGCTCATCCTGCCGGGTGTCGGAGCGTTCGGGGATGCAATGGCACACTTGAAACATAACGGTATGGACAATGCAGTCAAAGCATTTGCCGCAAGCGGCAAACCGCTGCTTGGTATCTGTCTTGGTATGCAGCTGCTCTTTGAAAGTTCCGAAGAGTTCGGCGATCACAAAGGACTCGGACTGATCCCGGGCAAAGTAGTGGCATTCGATGAAAGCAGGTTCGATCATCCGCTGAAAGTGCCGCATATGGGGTGGAATGAGCTTTTTGTGCAGAGCACAAAAAGGATTGATAATAGAGCATGGAAGATGGAAGATGGGAGGTCTGTGCTTTTTGATGGGCTCCCAAATGAATTCTATCTTTACTTCGTTCACTCTTATCATGCCGTATGTGACGATGCCTATGCCATAGGGAAAACCTACTACGGGTATGAGTTTGTCTCAGCGGTACAAAACGAAAATGTCTTCGGCATCCAGCCCCACCCTGAAAAGAGCCATGAGAATGGTCTCAAAATCATAGAAAATTTTACAAAGTTATAGAGGAACATAAATGCAACCAAATTCAATAAAAGCATTGCAAAGCAATGCATACCAACACTATTCACTATTCACTGTTCACTATTCACTTCATTTGACACGAGGTGTCAAATGACAATCCTCCCCGCAATCGACCTCAAAGACGGCAAGGCTGTCAGACTCTCCAAAGGCTTGATGGACTCAGCCAAGATCTACAGTGACGAGCCATGGCAGGTTGCCAAACGTTTCGAGGAACTGGGCAGCGAATGGGTGCATCTGGTCGACCTCAACGGTGCCTTTGCCGGGAAACCTGAAAATCTTGAGCAGATCAGAAAGATCCGCCAAAACTGTAACCTCAAACTTGAACTTGGCGGCGGTATCCGTGATGAAGAGACCATCAAAATGTATCTTGATCTGGGGATTGACCGACTCATCCTCGGCTCCATTGCCGTGAAAGATCCGGCATTTGTCAAAGCAATGGCTGCAAAATACCCTATTGTTGTAGGCATTGATGCTATCAACGGTATGGTAGCAGTAGAGGGTTGGGCGGAAACTTCCGATATGAAAGCGACAGATCTTGCCAAAGAGTTTGCAGCCTGCGGCGTAGAAGCGATCATCTGTACTGATGTCGGCAGGGACGGCATGATGACCGGCGTCAACATAGACTTTACCCTTGCCATCAAAGAGGCTTCCGGACTGGAAACTATCGCCAGCGGAGGACTGAAAGACATGAACGATATTTATGCACTGCTTGACGCGGGCATCGACGGGACGATTGTAGGAAAAGCATTCTATGAAGGCACTCTCGACCTGGAAGAAGCATTTAAGGCTGTCCATGCAAAATAATTATTATGAATTGACCATTACCCTCGATGAACGCTATGTCGATCTCATTGCCGATTTTATTATGAATATGTATGATGAAGGCATTGAATTTGGCAAAAAAAAGCTCATTCTTCGGAGTGAGAACGATTTAACCTCGGTTAAAGATACCCTGATAGCCTTGCAGGAACAACTTGGCACGCCCATAGAAATGGCTTTCAGTCTTGAAGAGAAAGAGAATGTCGACTGGATCAAAACCTACCAGGAATCCATCCAGCCCATTGAAGCGGGAAAATTTTACATCTTCCCAAGCTGGCATGAGCCCAAAGAGAACCTTATCAATATCAAAATTGATCCCGCACTTGCATTCGGATCGGGTCATCATGCCACAACCTTTTCATGTCTACAAGCCATCAGTGAGGTTGTCAAGCCCGGTAACAGGGTTATCGATGTCGGCTGCGGATCGGGGATTTTGGGACTGGCGTGTACAAAACTTGGTGCAACGGTCGAGTTGTGCGACACAGACCCCATTTCAGTAGAAAGCTGCAAGCAGAATTTTGTACTTAATGAGGAGACCTACGATAAACTGTGGGAAGGCTCTGCCAATAAAGCCAAAGGCAGTTATGATGTGGTCATTGCCAATATCATTGCTGACGTGTTGCGCTTTATCGCAGATGACCTCAAACATATACTCAAACCCGGCGGCACCTTGATACTTTCAGGGATTTTAGATAAAAAAGAGACTTCGGTCACCGAAGCGTTCAAAACACTTACTTTGGAAAAACGCATAGCAAAAGACGAATGGATCACCCTCGTCTACAAGAAGGAAAATCATGGCTAACAACCCGAACAATACTCCAAACAACAACCAAAACAATAATAATAACAATTTTTTCAACGACAATCCGCTACTGGCCTTTGCCATCTTCTCCATTGTCATCATACTGATCTTCAAAGCGTTCGTTGGTGACGGCGGCGGAAGCCTCAGCACCATGATGAACACACAGAAAGTGGCACTTACAAAACAGGTAAAGTACTCCGATATCAAAGCCAAGATCAAAGAGGGAACAGTCAAGAGTGTCAAACTGACCCCTACAAGTGTGGAAGCTATCAGTGAAGAAGGCGGACGCAAGATCCGCTATGTTGCCCAAAATGTACCCACGTATGACGAAACTCTCATTCCCCTGCTTGAAAAGAAAAAGATCCCTTACGAAGGGGTAGTGGGTAACAGTTTCATCTCCGAACTCATCAGTATGCTGTTGCCAATCCTTATTTTCTTTGCTATCTGGATATTTTTGGCAAAAAAAATGTCAAAAGGCATGGGCGGAGGTATTTTGGGTGCAGGTAAGGCAGACAAGCTCATCAACTCCGAAAAGCCCGATACCAAATTTGACGATGTACAGGGGGTAGAAGAAGCAAAAGAGGAAGTCAAAGAGATCGTCGATTTCCTGAAATTTCCGGAGCGCTACATTGAACTCGGTGCCAAAATTCCAAAAGGTGTACTCCTTGTGGGGCCTCCGGGTACGGGTAAAACCCTGCTTGCCAAAGCAGTAGCAGGTGAAGCGAGCGTACCGTTTTTCTCTGTAAGCGGTTCAAGCTTCATTGAAATGTTCGTAGGGGTTGGTGCCAGCCGTGTACGTGACCTTTTTGCTCAGGCCAAAAAAGAGGCACCTTCCATCATCTTCATCGACGAGATCGATGCCATCGGTAAATCCAGAGCCTCCGGTGGACAGATGGGCGGAAATGATGAGCGTGAACAGACACTCAACCAGCTACTTGCAGAGATGGACGGCTTTGGTACGGACACCCCGGTTATTGTGCTTGCCGCCACCAACCGCCCCGAAACCCTCGATGCCGCCCTGCTGCGTGCCGGACGTTTCGACCGTCAGGTACTGGTGGACAAACCCGACTATGAAGGGCGCCTCGCCATCTTGAAAGTCCACTCCAAAGATGTCAAACTGGCCCCCGATGTCGACCTTGAAGTCGTTGCAAAACAGACAGCCGGCCTTGCCGGAGCGGATCTTGCCAACATCATTAACGAAGCAGCTCTGCTTGCCGGGCGTCAGAACAAGAAACAGATCGAACAGTCAGACCTGCTTGAAGCCATAGAGCGCTCATTTGTAGGTCTGGAAAAGAAAAACCGAAAGATCAACGAAAAAGAGAAGAAGATCGTTGCCTACCACGAAAGCGGTCATGCCCTGATGGCGGAGCTTACCGAAGGGGCGACACGTGTGACAAAAGTTTCCATTATCCCAAGAGGTCTTGGTGCGCTGGGCTATACGCTGCATCTTCCTGAAGATGAAGAGCGTTTCCTTAAGCAAAAACATGAGCTCATTGCCGAGGTTGAAGTACTGCTTGGCGGACGTGCGGCAGAAGAAGTTTTCATCGGCGAGATCAGCACGGGTGCCGGCAACGACCTCGACCGTGCTACAGCGATTTTGAAAGATATGATCTCTGTTTACGGTATGACCGAAGTAGCAGGGCTGATGGTTCTCTCCCGCAGCCAAAACTCTTTCCTTGGTGCCGGGGCTGTCAGTACCGACTACAGTGAAAAAATGGCAGAGAAAATGGATGAGTACATCAAACGTACCCTCAATGAACGTTATACATACGTCAAAGAGACACTTGAACTCTACAAAGGTGCCATCGACGCTATGGCAAAAGAATTGCTTGAGGCAGAAGTGATCGAGGGCAGTACGGTTCGAAAGATCATTGAGAATTTTGAAAAAGAGCATCACATGGAAAGCCGTCTCGCACACAAAGCACAGGTTGCCAAAAGTGAAGAAGAAAAAGCGGAGCGTGCCCAAAAACGTGCCGATGCACAAACGTACAGCACTGATGACGAACATAAAAACAGAGCAGACGAGGGTTGATGCCCTCCTCTCTGTTGACAAACTTCAAAAAAACAAGTATACTTGCCGAAAATTCAAACAGGAGAGTCACATGAAACACTTTATGCAACAGCGCACCATTTTCACACAAGAAACCACTCTCCTACTACTATCTCTATAACCTTCTCATAACCTTTTTACCCTTTTAGTTTCTAATTAACCCCTTTTTGGGTAGAATTAGACAATTTTTCCACCGTTTTGACCATCATTCTAACGGTACTACAGACAACAAGGCAAACAGTATGACAACAGAAAACATTAAAATATTTGACACCACATTACGTGACGGGGAACAGAGTCCCGGTGCCTCCATGAATACCGAAGAGAAAATCCAGATCGCCGCACAGCTTGAGCGTTTGGGTGTAGACATCATCGAGGCTGGATTTGCTGCGGCAAGTCCGGGGGACTTCGATGCCATTGACAAAATTGCCCAGCGGGTAAAAAACTCTACCGTCTGTTCTTTGGCACGTGCACTCGAAAAAGACATAAAAGCTGCGGGAGAAGCAATTTCGAAGGCTGAGAAAAAGCGTATTCATACCTTTATTGCAACCAGTCCAATCCATATGAAATACAAACTGAAGATGAAACCGGACGAAGTCATTAAACGGGCTGCCGATGCCGTAGCCTATGCACGTACCTTTGTAGAAGATGTAGAGTTCAGCTGTGAAGATGCAGGACGTTCAGAGATCGGTTTTATGAAAGAGATTTCCGATGCCGTTATTGAAGCGGGTGCTACCACTATCAACCTGCCAGATACCGTCGGTTTCAGACTTCCGTTTGAAATTGGTGCAATGGTCAAGGAGATGAGCGCATACACCAAAGGCAGAGCGATCATCTCTGTACACAACCACAATGACCTGGGTTTGGGTGTAGCCAATTCACTTGAAGCGGTGATGAACGGGGCAAGACAGGTAGAGTGCACCATCAACGGACTTGGCGAGCGGGCAGGAAATGCCGCACTTGAAGAGATCGTCATGGCGTTGAAAGTGCGACATGATGTCTTCGGCGCATTCGATACAAACATCAATACCAAAGAGATTTATCCTACCAGCAGGCTTATCGCCACTATTACAGGTATAGAACCACAGCCCAACAAAGCCATTGTCGGGAAAAATGCCTTTGCGCATGAAAGCGGTATTCATCAAGACGGTGTATTGAAACACAAAGAGACCTATGAAATCATCCGCCCAGAAGATATCGGGCTTGATTTGAGCGATACACTGGTACTTGGCAAACACTCCGGGCGCGCGGCATTCAAAGACAAGCTTGCAAAACTCGGCTTCACACTTAATGATGAAGCACTCAACCGTGCTTTCGAGCGCTTTAAAATATTGGCTGATCGTAAAAAAGAGATTTACGATGACGATATCCGCGCACTGGTGACCAATGAGATGACCAAAGCAACACAAATATTCGAAATTATGTCACTGCAACTGATGGATTGCAGTGAAGGTGTACCCAGCGCAGCAGTCAAGATCAAAACCCAAGAGGGAGAGATCATGGATGCCAGCATCGGTGGCGGTACCATCGATGCCGTATTCAAAGCCATCGACCGCATCACCGGCTATACAGGAAGACTCGATGAGTATCGTGTCAAATCGGTATCAGAAGGTAAAGATGCACTTGCAAACGTCACCGTGAAGGTCAGTTTCAATGGCGAGCCCGCCATCATTGGCCACGGTCTGCATATCGATACGATGCTTGCCAGTGCCAGAGCCTACATTGGGGCACTTAACAGCTATTTGAGTATGGAAGGGAAACTGAAAGAGAGACCAAATAAGGTTATATTGTAAAAAAGCGTTCAGCGTGTAGCATGTAGCGTTCAGAGTTGAGGGGCTATGATTGTATCCCCCCCTATCTACACGCTACGTGCTGAACGCTGAACACTCATCTCACATATATTTTTTCAACACCTCAGGAATTTCAATACTTCCATCCTCATTTTGATAATTCTCCATAATCGCGATCAGCGTACGTCCTACCGCCAAAGCTGAACCGTTCAAGGTATGCACCAGTTTGTTCTTCTTGCCATCTTTAAAGCGGATCTTGGCACGTCTTGCCTGGAAATCACGGGTATTGGAAATAGAGCTGATCTCCCGGTACTTGTTCTGTCCCGGCAGCCACACTTCAAGGTCGATCGTCCGAGCTGCAGAGAAACCAAGGTCACCTGTACAGAGCTCTACCACACGATGCGGCAGCCCCAGTGCAGTAAGAATGTCGGAAGCATTCTGCACCATCATTTCAAAAACGTCATCACTCTTCTCCGGATGGGCTATCGCAACCATTTCAACTTTGTCAAACTGATGCTGGCGAATCATCCCACGGGTATCACGCCCCGCACTTCCCGCCTCTTTTCTAAAACAGGGAGTGTAGCCTGTCATCAGTACCGGTAATTCACTTTCTGGTAAAATTTCACCGTTGTACATATTGGTCAGCGGCACTTCGGCAGTTGGGATCAGATAAAGGTCTTCTCCTTCTATCTTGAAAAGGTCATCTTCAAACTTTGGCAGCTGTCCTGTCCCTTGCAGCATATGAGCATTGTTCATGAAGGGCACACAAAGCTCCTCAAAGCCTTTTTCACGGTTCGTATCGAGAAAGAAGTTAATCAGAGCACGTTCAAGTCTTGCTGCATCACCACGCAGTACAGAAAAACGGCTCTTCGCCAGCTTGACACCCCGCTCAAAGTCGATCCAGCCATTCTTCTCAGCCAGTGCCCAGTGTTCCAAAGGCTCAAAATCGAATCTTCTCGGCTCTAAAACTTTGCGAAGCTCTACATTATCCTCTTCATCTTCCCCTTCGGGAACAGCATCATCCGGAAAGTTAGGTATGGCAAGTGCCACTTCATAAAGTGCCGCCTCTGCCTCTCTCGCTTTTTCCTGAAGCTGTGCGATACGTTCTTTATTCTCATCTACCTTCGCCTTCAACTCACCTACATCTTTGCCCTCACGTTTGTATTGCCCAAAAAGTTTGGACATACTGTTCTGCTCCGCCTGTGCTGCTTCAAGTGCCGAATTTGCCTCTTTAAGCTGGACAAAAAGGGTTTTAAGCTTTTCAAGTATCTGGGTATCAACACCCTTCTTCTTCAGCTTTGCCGCCGCTTCATCAAAATTTTTCTCTATATATTTAAGATCGATCATAAAAAGGAACCTGCCTGTAAAATGTTATGGAATTATAGTCAGAAAGTGTAAAAAGGTGGATTAAATATTGTATTTTTGAAAGTGGTGTCAAGAGAGGGACTTGAACCCT
>JALWHT010000195.1 GCA_026983515.1 Sulfurovum sp. | reverse complement strand
TAAAATAACCAAAAGCAGCCCAAGGAGTATAGATGGAAACAATAGAGATGTTTGAAAAAATTATGGAAAGACTCGATGCAATAAGTGCGGAAAATACCGAACTGATCTCAAAGGTGGATGCTATACAAGCGAAACTCGAAGAGATGGCACGGGGGCAGTTGGTATCGATCATTGAGCAGGGCGAACGCTTCATGCGGGAACTGCAACGCTCCAATACCACTGTAGAGGCAGCTATTCATGCCGAAGCACTCAGAGATACGGTCAAGATCGACAAGGATGAACTCAAGGAGATGCTTGACAGTGCGTTTGGGGGCAATGAAGAGGTTAAGGCGTTTGTGAAGAAGGAGCTTGATGAGCTTGCGGAATCATTGGGTGACAGCTTTAAAATTATCAATAGCAATATGGAGGGGGCTTTTAAAGTTACACTACAAAATGGACTAACACACTTTGCCACTCTTAAGGAATTGATACTTAATACTGATAGACGTGTTGCTGACATAGGACACACCGTACAATCACTACCAAGAGAGAGAGGGCTCATTTAATGGCTACAAATGAAAAACCAAATCATTTTAATTTAGCCTACACCGACTTCTCCACCGACAAAGCCAAAGATGATGCATATATGGCCGATCAGCAAAAGTCAGATTGTAAATATAATCTGCGTTCAGGATGTGCTGTTGCTGCAAAAAATATATAGACCCAAAAAAATTAATTAGCTTCTACCCCAAAGTGTACCAATGTAAAATAAAGTACCGCGTAGGCGGTAAGTGAATATAACTTATCGTCGCTCCTCTTTTCTCCCACTCATTGCCAACTGTGAATAAATAGGACTATTATTCTCCTAAATGTAAAAAAACTGCAAAGACTAAGATAGATTTACGTAACTTGGTTATAATAATTAAAATTTACAAAACGATACAAAGGATGTTATTATGGGTATGTTTGAAGATGATGATGAAGATTACGGAATGGATTTTATGGGGCGAACGCCTCAGTCTGCCTATTTTGAAATTGCCAAAACGGCAAATCAGAATATTGTAGAGCAGGAGCTTGAAAAAGTATTCCGCCGTCTTGCAGTTGCTGAGCGAATGCTCGAAGAGCGTGGACTGGATGAAGAACTTGAAAAACAGATCAAAGCAACAGTTATTGATGAGGACATTGATGACCGTACAGGTACGGTCTTTATTGACCTGGTCTCCTCCATTGTGACACAGTGTGAATAGGGACAGAAGGCTCTAAGAATGTGGAAATCGCTGATTGGTTTGCTGATTCCGGCACTGCTTGCTGCCAAGGTACATTATGCGAAAGTTGAGCCCTATGAGACAATTACACTCAAAGCGGCAACAAGCGGACAGGTTATTGATGTCAACCTCAGTGCAGAAGGTATGCTGGTAAAGGACAGTCGGGTAATCCACATTGATGACCAACTGAACCGTATTGACCTGAACGATACTAAAAAAAGCTTGACTTTGCTTGAGCAGATGCTTGGTATCAATCAGGAGATTGCGGATTCCCTGGCTGAAACGGTCAAACGGCAGGAGGGATACTACCACCGTATCTCCAAACTTGCCACCGCCTCCAAAACACAGAAAGATAATGCCTACAGTGCCTTTGCGTCAGCCAAAACACAGTATTTGGGTACAAAAGAGAAGATTGCATCACTAAAAAAACAGATTCTCGATATGCGCTACAAGATCGATATGCTTAACGATACCATTGCAAAAAAATCGATAGTGCTGCATGAGAGGTATCTTGACAAGCTTTTGGTAAAAGAAGGGGAGTATGTTGCTCCGGGTTCACCACTTGCACGTATCAATAATATGACACAGGCGAAGCTGGTACTCTTCCTTGAACCTGAAGAACTGCCTGGCATCAAACAAAAACATGTGTTTTTAAATGGTAAAGCAACAAGATATCATGTGAATAAGGTATGGCATGTAGCGGATGAAAAATATATATCCTCTTACCGTGCAGAGATTTATATTTCCGCACCTAAAGCATATTTTTCCAAATTGATGAAGGTGGAGTTGAAATGAACGAGGTCATACATACCGCATGCGGACTGGAC
>JALWHT010000194.1 GCA_026983515.1 Sulfurovum sp. | reverse complement strand
AAGAATTGAGAAGCTCTCAGCACATATACTTTCAACATCAAAAAAATGAGGAGCTCGCAGTATATATATGTTACTGAATGATGCGGGCGAGGTAGAGGGTGTTGGATAAGTCGATGCCGACGTAGAGAGTGTAGTGGTCGTCAACAAAATCTGAGATTTCTGGAGCTTCTTTTACATGATACGTGGTCAGGTGTAGTTTTGGATAATCTCCTTCGACGGGATATGGATATGCGTAAACTGCTCGGTCGTCGATTTTGAGCATAAAGAGACCAGCTGTTATTCCGTTGGCTAAAATAGTTCGTTTGGTGTATATTGAAAAAGAGCAGAAGTCATACCTGTGCCAGCCTCTTTTGAATCCTTTGTACGATAATCCTTTTGCGTCTATTGCCCTGACTACTTCCCACCAGTTGGGCATTATTCCACCTCCAAAAAATATTCACGAGGCTCAACCCCTTCGGGTGCCGGCTCCCCTCAGGGGCTTCATCGCCTCCTCCTCTTTGGGATAGCCCCGCCCGGATTCGAACCGGGGTCGCGGGATCCAGAGTCCCGCAGGATTGACCACTACCCCACGGGGCTCTTGAATCGTCGGACCCTCATCCTCGTGTCAGGCCCGAACTGTGCTGGGAGTGCCCAACGGAGGTGAGCAGGTCATCATGAACCCGCTCTGCCAGCTAAGCCACGGCGGCATAAAAAAATTTAGAAGATCTGAAATCTTTTTACTCCTACAATTCTGCCGTTTTCATCTCTGATAACTCCCTGTGGGCTCGTGTCCGGTGCTACTACGTCCGTTCTGCCTAACTTTGCAGCAGCCTGAGCCACCAATGAGCTAACTATAAAGATCTTGCCGTCCTGAGGCTCTGGCAATCCCTCGATGTCTCCGAACTTAGTTCTCACTATTGAAATCCCGTTTATCTCATTTACGACTTCCTGCTCCACCTTAACCCGGGCTACCTGCCCGGATGGAGGGATTTTCATCACTTCTCCATCCTCCCGCACGAGTGTTATCTCGTGCGGGGTTAGGTTTACGATTTCTACGTCGTTTTTCACGTTCACCACCCCCATACAATACCACGAAAAAAGGATATATAACCTTTACGAAATTATCTGTTCGGCGACCTCAAAGATTATCTTGTTCTCCTCGACGTCCTCAAGTCCGTCTAAAGCGTTACTGATTATCTCCTGCTTCTTCTGAATCGTTGCCATCATCTTTTCTTCCACTGTACTCTCTGCAAGCAGGTAATAAATGTCAACGCTGTTCTCCTGCCCGATTCTGTGTATTCTGTCCTCTGCCTGCAGGAGTTTTCCGGGAGTCCATGGCAGCTCGACGAACACTGCAATTCTCGCTGTCTGTAAATTCATGCCTTCGGCTCCGGCATATAGTGAAACAACGATCGGTCTGTCGGAGTTGTTGAATTCGTCAACTATTCTCTGCTTTTCTTCTGCCGACAGTCCTCCGGGAATCCACAGGGCGTTTAACTCTTCAACGAGCCTCCTCTGGACGTCTCTGTGCACTGCGAATACGACGAACTTCTCTGGAACGTTCTTGAGCCACTCGATTACTGCATCGAGCTTACCCATCACGGCGAGCTGCCTGAGCTGTTCGAGCTGCACGAGAACCTCTGCTCCTCTGACCTCCTTGCCCTTGCGTTCAATGTACCACTCTCTGAAGTTCTTGAGGGCTATAAAGTATTCCTTGCGGTTGTTTATCTCCATGGGAATGAGAATTCTCCTCTTCGGCGGCAGCTCCCTGAGGACGTCTTTCTTCAGCCTCCTGATCATCACCGACTGTCTCAGTCTCACTTGAAGCTCGTCGAGGTTGCTTGCTCCGCTGAAATCCCAGCCCCACGGCGTCTGCTGGGCATCACAGAATCGCTTTACATAGGTCCAGAAGTCCCTGAGAACCGGGTCGTTGACCTTCAGCAGTTTTATCGTTGTGTACAGTTCTATCGGTCGGTTTAACATTGGTGTTCCTGTTAACGCTATTATGTGCTCGATGTTCTCAGCGAGTTTTAGCACTGCCTTGGTTCTCTTTGCCTTGCTGTTTTTGATGTAGTGGCATTCGTCGACGATCAAGCACTTTGCGTTAACAGAAGTCAGTTTTTCGATCCACGCCGTGAGAATGTCGTAGTTAATCACGTAAAACGGCGTTTTCGGAAGTGTTTTGACTCCGTTCTTTCCCTTGAGCACTGTAACGTCCTCTTCCAACCATCTCTTGATTTCCCGTGCCCAATTTAGCTTCACTGACGCCGGACAGACGACAATCACTGGTCTTATTTCGGGATGAATCCTGAGCCACGCCAACGACTGCACCGTTTTTCCGAGTCCCATTTCGTCGCCAATAAGTGCCCTACCCCCTGTTCTCTCAAGCCACTCAACCCCCACCCTCTGGAACGGGTAGAGCGTCAGGCCGGGCGGGAGCGGTATCTCGAGGTCGCTGTGAACTCTCTTGCTCATTTCTAATAGTTCAGCCTTGCGAGCCTTGTCTTCCTCGAACTTCCTCTCTGCCTTTTCGAGTAATTCTGATGCTTCCGGGAGCACTGTAAATTGCCAATCGTCTATGAGTTCCCTGATTGCTCTAATCTGAGTCGCTGATCTCGGCCTGATCTTCCACACTCTCTTAATTTTGTCCCACGTCGCCTTTACGGTCTTCAGATCCTTGATGATGTCGTTGTTGTACGGGAAGTCAAATAACAGATATTCTCCATCAGATCCGACGTAGCCGGTAGGTACTTTTATCCCGTCGAGCTGCTTTTTCACTTCAGAAACATCTACAACAAAATACTTACTAACTAACTCAAGAGTAGAATAGGCATTTTTCTTGTCGGTATCGATGTAAATAACGTTGCGCTTCCCGTCCCACTTTCGTCCAGGAACGTTTTTTATCTCCCGGACGAATTCAGAGTTGTACGGCGTTTCTATGCACAGTATTGGCCACTCCCCTATCTTTTTCTCCCAATCTATATATATTCGGCTCATGGTATTTCCTACGTTTCTCAAGATATTTATAGTTTTCTATTTGTTTCACGTTGTTGCAAAACGAAACAGTTATATACACGTTGTTGCACAATGTTAAGTGGAGGTGGTGAGGATGGCAGACGGTAAAAATCTAGCACTAAGGCTGGCTCGGCTTAATGTCGAGCCAGAATTAATTAGAAAAGCAAAAGCAAAAGCAATTGAGCTGGATTCAGAGAGAAGAGCAGATGCTAAAGCAAAGTTCTTTGGGGAAAAAACAAAGGAGATTTACCACGACAGGTACAATAAGCTCAGTGCCCACTACTACAAAGATTGGATACACATAAAAGCATGGAACTACAGGAGCAGCAGAAACTTCAGCTATGTATATATACTATCATATAATGTCAAAACGGGAGAGATAAAGTACGATACCGTTTATGCTGGCGTCGATGAAAAATTAGTCAAACTAGCAAGGGAATTCCTCAAGGAGTTACTTTGCGAAAAGCCAAGAACCGAGCCAATAAAAGCAGAGGAAGTCGATGCGAAGTACTCTAAAAAACAGTATACAAGGGTTCAGAAACTGCTGGAACTGCTTAAAGGAGCAGAGGTCGAGCCAGAGTTCAGCAATGAAAAGAGCACGAGCTACATCAAAGGGGACACAAGAATAATCATATTCTATGACCACAAGAATGAGGAAGCCTATGCTCTCATTGATGGCGAAGAGTACTCACTTAGGCCAAGCGAGGCGAGAGAATTCTACAAACTACTACAAAAGAGGGTTTTGTAAAGTTTTGGAGGTGGTTAAGATGGTAGATGATGCAGTTGAGTTAGTAGAAATAGAGCTTGTGGAAGATGTTGATAGAAAAACCGGGAAAATCGTCGTAGAGGTGAACTGCAACAACGAACTGGTGATGAAGAGACTTCAGAGAGAGCTTGATTTCCACGACAGATACGCCTGTACTGTTGAATCACCAAGCCGGGTAGTAATCTACGACACGCTCGGAGGGGATTTACGCATTTATAAAGCTAAGAAGATAATCATGTCTGCAGTCGAGAACATAAAGTCGCTGAAGCGTGAGAAGATTACAATTTACATCTAATTTTTTTGGAGGTGGTAAACATGTGTTTGTGGGAGTTTGAGTTTGTCAAGAAGAAAGAGTACGATTTTAAGAACAAAATACGACTTATCAAGAGGGACGTATATACCGGCAAAGTCTGGGATTGCTTAGACGAATATATGTCTAAAAATAACGACGAGGAATACGTAGTCTCAGAATACCTGCTGGACGCTCTGGTAGATGGAGTTATCGTTGAATGCATAGGTTGCTGGCACGAACTGATTGGTGCACCGAAGCCGGAGAGAATCGTGGAAACAACAACAGTGTACGCCAACTGCCCGCTGTGGACTACATTTTACAGTGCGTGGATTTTCAAGCACTATTATGCTCTTCAAACTATATATCTCGCATACATAGTCTCGCCGAGAATTTCAAGCAGTATCAACCACACTGTATCAAGGTACCCCATCGTTCTTAACTCACTTGACGACGAGGAAATCAGAGAGAAGCTGAAAATCAGAGAGCTCAAAGAGGGTCATTGCCTGTTCTGTGGTGCAGAGCTTCCAGAAGAGCCTGAGTACTATGAGTACGGTCTCGGACACAGAGGAGAACCCAATGTTCCAGTGTACATCTGTCCGAACTGCGGCAGAAAGAACTATGGTTTCAGGCTTGGCGAGTTTGTAAAGGATGTATATACATAATACTATTTTTTGTAGGGTGATAACATTGAGAAGCTGCCGTTTGCGTGTCGGGTCTGCAGAATCCAATATGGGGCAACTATACCACCAGGGGACTTGCGAATTGATGAGTTGCATGAGGTGGGAACATGAGTAACAAGAGCATGAGTAACAATATACTCGTAAGAGTTCCTGCTGCCCTGATAGAAAAACTGCGAGAGCTGCATCCTGAATTGAGCGAAGAGAGTGATTCCACTGTCGTCAGGATTGCTCTGAACAAGTACTTGAGAGAGGTACAGAAGTAACCCCCTATTTTTATCACTATTTTTTACCGTCCACGTCTACTTATACACCTTCTTCAAGAAATGGTCCACATGGTCCACCAAAACTTACTATTTTTTTATAGTGACATGTTCGTTAAAAATTTTTTAACGAACCAATCGGTACTTAAAATAGAAAAAAAGGTGGACCACCTGGACCACTTTCATAACCTAACAATTTTAAAATCCCTCGTAGCTTCTTTTCCCGAATAAAGCCCTAATACAGGTTTTCGTAGTGGTCCACCTAAATGTGGGGTGGTCCACCCTTTGGTGGACCGCCCAACCGGTCAGTTTACACCGAAATTGAAAAATTTTCAATCGTTCCACAAATTATGTGAATATCAAAGTGGGGGTGGTCCACCTTTTCGTGGACCTGGTCCACCTTAGGGTGGACCACAAATTATAACGATTTATCACGGGACAAAACGGAAAACAGCAATCCTTATAAACTTGTTAACATATTTACTGCTATGCGGGAAACTGTTCTGCTTGGGGTTAGAATAGACAAAACAGTGAACGACAAGCTCAGGGAAGTTCTTCCAGCGGGCTACGGAGTACTTGGAAAGTTCGTGGAGGAGGCAATAAAAGAGAAGCTGGAGAGGGACTACGGGATTAAATTCTGAGTGGTGATAGTATGCTCAAAGAAATAGCAACGAGATATCTAGAAAACGCAGAACTGTGGGAACAAGCGAGCAAAGTAGCAGAAATGGTTATTGAAGAGTACGAAAGTGAAGGTGAAGAGCTACCAGTTCTGTACGAAGCGTACAAACGACTCGACGAATTCCCGGACGACCTGAAGGCTGCGATAAAGGTTGCAATCATCCTCAAGGAGCTGTACGGGACCAGCAGGATAGAAACGCACGGTGGAATGGTGGAAGTGGAAGTAGAAGAAGTACTAGACCTCGACCTGCTCTACTGTGAGAATAACAAGCTCGTCGTGAATTACACCGAATTTGCCAGGTTCATAGCGATAAAGTACGCAGTCGTCTACTTCAACGGAGTATTCTACGTCTGGGACGGGAACAGGTACGTCGACTACGACAACGTAATCGATGCTGTGATTTACAGGCACCTGCTGAAGTGCGGTTTTCCCGAGACCAAACGAGCAACTCTGTACGTCTCCGAAATACGAAAACAACTGCAGTACCTGTGTTCCGTCAGGGAATATCCGTTCAACAGGCACAATAGCCGAATTCTAATTCCCGTGAAGAATTGCGTTCTGTGGTGGGACGACGGCGAAGTAAAGATCCTGCCGAACAGTCCCGTTTTCGGGTTCACGTACAGCTTAAACGTAAACTACGTCCCGAACCAGAAACACGACCGCATAAAGGCGTTCTTGGAAAGCCTGGTCAATCCCGAAGATCTGGAGATTCTGTACGAAATACCGGCAGCCTGTCTTGTGAGGACGAGGTTCCCGTACGTTTACTTCCTGTACGGGACGGGGAGCAACGGCAAGTCAACGTACCTTAACTTGATCACCGACCTGCTCGGAGAGGAAAACGTGAGCAACGTAAGCCTGCACGACCTGAGCGACCACTCTTCCAGATTCAGAGCCGCAGCACTCATCGGAAAACTCGCAAACATATTTCCCGACCTGCCGTCTACAGCACTGAAGGATACGGGAATTTTCAAGGCTTTAACGGGAGACGACAGGATTACTGTTGAGAAGAAGTTCAAGGACCCCTTCTCGTTCAGGAACACAGCCCGGCTGATCTTCTCAGCGAACACGTTCCCCAGGGTCAAAGATGATTCACCGGCGTTCTGGAGAAGGTGGATTTTAGTAAAGTTCCCGAATAAGTTTGAAAACAACCCAGGTCTTCTCGAGTCATTAACCACAGACGAGGAGAAGAGTGCATTTCTCGACGAAATACTGAAAAGGTTACCGAGAATACTCGAATGCAACCCAACAGTCAACGTGGACGCACGCACAGAGTGGATTAGGACTTCTGACAGCGTAACGGCGTTTCTGCAGGACTGCGTTGTCGAAGATAAGGACAGCTACGTAATCAAGGAGGACCTGTACAACGCTTACGTGGAGTACTGCAACGAGATGGGATACGAAGCAGTGAGCCAGAACGTATTCTCCAGGAGGATAAGTTCCAGGTACCCAACAATCAGACCACGATCTAACGGTAGAAAAAGAGCGTACAAGGGAATCAGGCTAAAGACTGAAGAAGAGCGGAAAAAAGAGGAAGAAGAAACGAATTACGTAAAAATAAAGCTGATAAAGCTTCCAATCGGTACGGACAGGGTTGAATTCGTGGGCGTTGACGGAAGGACGTACGAACTGAAACTCGACGAAGTTGCTGAAGTTCCTGTTGAGAATGCAAGACCTTTCCTGGAGAATGGTTATGCGATTAGATGTTGACTCTTACTAGCCTCCTCAACTTCCCGTAGTCGTGCTCAAACGCAGCGTCCGCTATGTCATTCAACAGCTTTCTCGTGTCGTCTTCAAGCACCAGCTGTGCGTTGTTCAGCACTCTTAGCGTGAACAGCTTAAGCTCTGCCATTCCCGTTCTTCCCTGTAACACGTTTTCCACTAACGTTATCGCTGCCTTCCTAATCTCATCGTTATACTCTCTGACGTTCGTGCTCCCACCTCCTCTGGAAGTATTTTATCGCATCTCTAACAACCTCAGCGAAAGTTGCCGCTTCTCCTTCGTCGACCTTTCTCTTAATCAGTTCGTACACCCCTTCTGGCAAATTCAGCGTCACTTTCATTCTTCCACCTCCATCAAATAAAATAGTAAAATGAACCTGATGGCTTCGTTCACGTTAGCGAAGTACTTCCGGTCCACTAATCGCTTTACGAACTCGTACTGCTGTTTTGGCAGGATAACTGTCGTCGACTTCATTCTCTCAACCTCGGAGCAAGATAATACGTTACCTCTACATCCACGTCGTAAACGAGTCTCAGGGGCAAATCTGTTCCGACGCTGAGGTTAACTGGTGCACCTAACGGCTTCAGCAACTCTTCCAGAATTGACACCGAGAAGTAACTCTTAGCTCCCTCAAAGCTCTCGTCGCTCAGCGTCATTACTGCTTTATCCACGTCTCCTTCCATTTCTGCGTAAAATCCTGTCTCGTTTGAGTAAAACGCTATTTCGTCGCTTATGGGTATTTTCATGAACCTGAGTAACTCTCTCGTGTCTACCAGCACTGACGACGTGTACTCGATGTTGGGCTGTTTTGGTTCTCTGCTCGCATATGACGGATCTAACAGCTCAACTTCGTACGTTATGTTTCCGGCGAAGACCTTCATCGTTTTGTCTGTGAATTGTATGTCCACTAAGTCATCGTCTTTCACCTTTAACCTGTGCAGTTTGTTGAAGTCAACTCCTACAACTCTGCCGTCGCCACAGTCGTACGTGGAAAAAATGGATTGGGGAATCTTTGCGTTGACCATGTACACGTTTGCGGGGTCCACTGCAGTAACACTGAATCCGTCTTCGTCGATGTGCAGTTTTACGATGTCTCTGACTGCGAGAACGGACTTAACAAACATCTTGAAAAATCGACCTTCAAGCATCATAACCCTTCCACCTCGAAAACGGGATTTTCTACAACCTTCCTTAATGCTACACTCCTAACTTTCCTCTTCCCGTTCTCAACCGTTATCCGTAGAACCATGTCCGCATGTCTCAGTGCAATCGCGTTCATCCTTGGACCCACTTCTCCCGTTTTGAAGTCCTTGATCGACTCGTGAGCTATGACGACAACTGCTCCGTGCGTCTTGAACTTCTGCAGGTGGAGCATCACTGAGTCGCAGAACCTCGCTCTTCTATTTGCCACGCGTGGGTCGTCTTTTGTTGGATCGTCTGGCATGAAGTAGGCGTCGAGGGACGTTATCGAGTCCACGATTACAATAGTGTCCTCGTAGGCTGGCGTGTTCAAAACAGCATCCAGCACCTCTCTTGGCTTGCTGACGTTGTACACTTTTGCGTCAATCCCGTAGTCTTCTACCCTGTAGTTTTTGTCAATCTTGATGATAACGGGATTCTTGAACTGCTTCGCCAGCATCATTGCGAATGTTGTCTTGCCGGAGAGTGGCTGCCCGAAAATGACTGTCAGTTTCCCGTAGAACTTTTCCTTGAGCGACGTGTCTGTTTTGGGCTCGTCGTGGAAGACTTTTGGCTTCTTCTGCGGTGCTACCTTCTGAACCAGGTCGTCTTCTTCGTCGT
>JALWHT010000193.1 GCA_026983515.1 Sulfurovum sp. | reverse complement strand
ATTGAATTGGAATATTTTAACATAAGCGCACTTCCAATCTCTTTCATTCTTGTATCCTTAACCAAAGAGGATCTTTTTCTGATATACTACAATTCAGTACATACGCAAAATCTATTAAAGAGGAAGCCCCTATGAACAACTACCAACGAATTCACCCAAGAAAACCCGAAGGCATTGAAAACAAACGCGCCTTTCTTATAGGCTCAGGCATCGCATCTCTGGCAGTGGCAGAGTACCTGATGCGTGACGGCTACATGCAAGGTGAACAGATCACCATTTTCGAACACGACGGCGTTGCAGGCGGTGCGCTTGATGGTGCAGGTACGCCCGAAGAGGGCTTTGTCGCACGCGGCGGCAGGGAGATGGAGGCACACTACGAATGTTTGTGGGATCTCTACGGGCAGATCCCGTCTATTGAAGAGGAGGGACGCACGGTACTTGACGAATTCCGGGAACTCAACGAGATAGACCCCAACTTCTCCAAAGTACGTATCATCTACAACCGCGGGGAAAAGCACCGCCGAACCGACCTCGGACTGCACGAGAAGCATACCCACGAACTGACAAAACTGCTGCTGACAAAAGAAGAGGATCTCGGTACACAAACAGTAGACGACTACTTCGACAGCTCATTTTTCCAAACGGATATGTGGCTCTACTGGCGCAGTATGTTCGCTTTTGAAACCTGGCACAGTGTCGTGGAGATGAAACGCTATATGCAGCGCTTCATTCACCTGGTACCGGGCATGAGTACCATGCGCGGACTTGTCTTTACCAAATACAATCAGTACGAATCGCTTGTGCTCCCACTGAAAAAACATTTGGAGTCCAAAGGGGTGAAATTTGTTTTCAATACCGTTGTCACTGACCTTGACATCGAGATTACCGATGAAGAGAAAACCGTGACGGCTATCCATCTTGAAAGCAACGGCAAGGCGGAAGTCATCCCTGCGACAAAAGATGACCTTGTCTTCTTTACCAACGGCTCCATGACCGAAAACAGCTCTCTTGGCAATATGGACACCCCGCCCGTACTTGACAGAAGCGAAGGGGCGGTATGGCACCTGTGGAAGAAGATCGCTGCCAAAGATAAAGCGTTTGGAAAGCCGGAAGTCTTCTGCAGTGACATCGACAAGACCAAGTGGGAATCCTTTACCATCACGGCAAAAGGCGGCAAACTGCGCACACTGCTTGAAGATTTCGCCGAACGCAAGTTCCTTCCCCACCGCACTGCCACAGGCGGTATTATCACCGTCAAGGACTCGAGCTGGCTGATGAGTGTCACTGTCAACCGCCAGCCACAGTTCAAAAACCAGCCTGAAGATACAACCGTCGCCTGGGCCTACGCCCTCTTCCCCGACAACAAGGGGGACTTCATCGAAAAGAAGATGAGCGAATGTTCAGGCAGAGAACTGCTGCAGGAACTGCTCTACCACCTTGGTATCGATGCAGACGAGATGCAGCCCTACATCGACGAATGCATCGTTATCCCGGTCATGATGCCCTACATTACCAGTCAGTTCATGCCGCGCCTCAAGGGTGACAGACCCGAGGTCATCCCGCAGGGCAGTACCAACCTCGCTTTCCTGGGACAGTTCTGCGAGATCGAAAACGACTGTGTCTTCACCGTAGAGTACTCCGTCCGCTCTGCCATCATGGCAGTCTACGGACTGCTGGGTCTCGAAAAACCCGTACCCGAGATATACCCGAGTCTTTACGATATACGTGTACTGGCAAAGGCAGTCAAGACAATGAAGCCCGAAGATGAGGGAATCTTCAGTAAAGTGATTGAGCTTGTACTCAAAAAGAAGCTTGAGAACACAACGTTTGAATCGTTGCTTTAATCCATATGTGATGCAGGCATTCCAAGCAACCCTTATCGTTATTCCGGTGCTGTGACAACATAGTGTCCGCCAACCACCTCTACCCTTGGCGGCACCTCCTCTGCCTCAAAATAGTCATACCCTTCTTTAAGCTCCATCCAAAAGTCATACCAGCGGCTTTCACTGTAGGCATCCATTGTTTCATCTTCCATTCTAAACGGAAAGATATGTACCGGTACATAACTTTGTCCGTTACGCAATGCCGCAGAAACCAGTCCGTATATCTCTTCTATCTTTGCATCGGTCATAGCATAACATCCAATGGAAACACAGTTTCCGTGCACCATCAGAAATGATCCGCTACGGTGATGCGCACGGTCATAGGCGTTAGGGTATCCAAGGTTGAAGGCAAGGTGGAATTTGCTGTGGGGATTGAGCTGCTTTTGGTAGACACGGTAAAAGCCCTCCGGAGCCTGCTTGTCTCCCTCTCTAAGCTTGGGACCGAGGTGTCCCGAGTACGCACAGATAGCATAGTCTTTGAGGTGTACGTAGCGCCCCTCTTTTTTCATCCATACTTCCAAAATCGCCTCTTTTTTAAAAATTCTAATATAGACGGCTTCACCCTTCTTGAGCCCAAATACTTTGAGCCGTTCTTTGAGTGAGACATATTGGTATTTCCGTCTCTCAAGATATTCCTGCATCACTACCTCCTGTGAAATACGCATCACCTCTTCAAGGCTCATCGTTCTGTTTCCCTCTTCTGTCAAAAGATCCGTAAGTGAGAGAGAAACATTCTCTTCGGGCAGTAGACTTGATGTGGATGATGATGTGCTACTCCCATTCTTCTCAGCCGCTACAGGGTGCATGACAGGCGGTCTCTGCACGGAAGCAGGCATAACAGGTGCAGGCATTTGTTGTAGCTGTGGTATCGCTATAAAAAGAGGGAGAAAAGAGAGAAGCAGCAGAGCAATGACAAGGAGATCAGCCAGAATCAGCCATCTTCTTGTCCATTTCACCCGCACCCCTTATTTTTTGAGTTTTTGGATGCTGTCGTATCCGTAGATATCGTTGAAGAAGTGTACCGTACCGTCATCTTCCACATAGGCTGTCAGGTACGCTGTATGCACTGGCAGCGGCTTGGTAATGGTAATGTAGTGGGTTTTAAGGCTGTCATATTTCTCTTTTGCCTCATCCCACGTCAGATTCGTATAGTGTTCTATGATATGTCTGAGCATCTCGTTGGGACGTTCCAGCCGAACACAACCGTGGCTGTAACAGCGCACTGTCCGCTTGAAAAGATGTTTCGACTGCGTATCGTGCATATAGACCGAATGGTTGTTCGGGAAAAGAAACTTCACACGTCCGAGGTCATTATGCTTTGACGGCGGCTGGATGAACTTGAAAGGGACAGGGCCTTTCCCTCCGACATAATTGCCTGCCAACACCGGATCAAACTTCTGTGCGGGTGATTCAAGGTTATAATCTTTTCGGACCACCAAACCGTTTCTTGCCAAATAACCCGGGTTTTTCAACGACTTTGGAATCACTTCATTACGTGCGATGGAGTCAGGTACATTCCACTGCGGATTGACGACAATATACTTCAAGTCCTCTCCAAAGATCGGTGTTTGCAAACGTTTTTTGCCTACAATGACTTTCATGCTGACCGCTGTTTTTCCGTCTTCAATGACACGTACGCGGAACTCGGGAATATTCACCAGAACATAATTTTTGCTTCTCAGCGGTTTCATCAGCTTGACACGTTCAAGACTCAAACGTACTTTTCGCAGTTTTGCAGGATCGGCATCGGGCTCTTTTTCAAGTGTTTTGTAGGCAGCAAGCAGTCGTCCAAACTCTCTGTATGCGGGTACATAAGGTTTAAGTATCTCTTCGATACTCTTGCCTGCTTTCAGCTCCGCTCTGATGGTATTGGGATTGACTTTTTGTCTATATATCTCATACGCTGTTTTAAACTTTGGTGTTTTACGCTCTTCCTGCGCCGCTTTAAAACTTTGAATGTCAATGCAGCTGTTGGCAAGATGATTCGTGTAATCTACCAGCAGTTTGAACATCAGACGTGAATCTTCACTCTGGCGTACCTTGTTATAAAGCGCCTCATCACCGCAAAGCGAAGCGTATTTGTCCTCCTGAAGAATCTGCAAAAACTCCTCTTTCTGGCTACTGTGCCAACCTTCGGCATCGGGTGTTCCCACACAGCCGCTCAGCAGCAGTACAAAAAGCACCGCCCACACAAAACGTTTTGTCATCTTTCTCTCCCCTGTTTTTTAAGTTCCCGAGCACACACATAGGCACTTGAAAAAGCCCACTGAAAGTTGTAGCCTCCAAGCTGTCCCGTCACATCCATTACTTCACCCGTAAAATAGAGTCCTTCAGTTTTTAGACTCTGCATCGTTGTGACATCTATTTCATCTGTCACCACACCGCCTTTTGTTACTTCAGCCTTGCTGTAGCCAAACGTCCCTGCCGGTGCAAATGTATACCGGTTAAGTATCTGAAGGTGTTGCAGCTCCTCCTCCGATAGTGCAGCTCCTGCCTTATCTTCGATTGCAAATTGTACCAAAAATGCCTTAGCAACGCGTTTTGGCAGCGGCAGCAGTGAAGTGATGCGCTTGTTGCTTTTACGTAGCTGTTCCCATGAAAAGCCCGGTAGGAAATCGATCTCTATTTGACCTTTCTCCCAATAGAGCGATGCATCGAGCACTGCCGGACCGCTGATGCCTTTATGTGCAAAGAGTAGTGCGCCTTCACACTGTTTCTGTCCGACTGTCATCACCACATCAGTCGAAATACCGCTCAGTTCTTTAAAAAAAAACTGCTCTTTTTGCACTGTAAAACCCACAAGTGCCGGTGCTGTTTTCGTTACAGTATGCCCAAAATACCCGGCAATCTCATAGCCGATGGCGCTGGCGCCAAGCTTTGGAAAACTAAGTCCTCCCGAAGCAACCACCACATTGTTTGCCGTGATCGTACGCCTGCTGGTCTTTACATAAAAGTGTGCATCACGCTTGCGAACCTCCAGCACCTTCTCTCCAAGGAGCAGCTTTTGCCTGCGTGCCTCTCTGAGCAGAAGATCCAAAAGCTCTGTTGCACTCTGCGGGCAGAAGTACTGGCTTCCTTTTCTCAATACAGGCTCCAGCCCCCGCTGTTTCAACCAGGAAAGCAGTGCTTTTTCATCAAAACGCCGCAATACCTGCGACACAAACGTACCACAGCCAAGGTAATGCTGCACATCCATCACGGCATTTGTAATGTTGCACTTTCCTCCGCCGGAAATACGTATCTTCTCCCCCGCTCTCGGGTTTGACTCAATAACAACGGCACTGTTTTTGGGAAGCAGCGAAGCAAGCATCAATCCACTCGCCCCACCACCAATAATCACGACTGGTGTTTGCATGGGGCGCATTATAGCAAAATTTGAAACCTATCGACACGCTGTTCTCCAAAAGAGACACCCATAGCACAAAAGTCACATCCGTTCATGCAAATCTATGCTACAATCAAAAAATGATGAAACCCTGTAGATTCCTTCTTTTTTTCCCACTCCTGCTGTCCGCTGCCAATCTTTTTGTCATCACAGACAAAAAGGGCAAAGTTGTTGAGGAAAAACAGCTTAAAAAGTGCAACAATGCCTGCCTGAACCAGGATGCCAGAGAGTATTCGCTACAGGCCATTTACGATGCACTCCACCGCGAAGAGAATCTTGCACGAGCGGCACAGATGGCGCGGGAAGCAGCCGAACGCATTGCGAAAGCAAGCGCTGCCGCCAAGAAAAAAGGCAAAACCTACCGCCTGACCTCCGCCGACCGTGAAGCACTGCTGCGCTATGCCAAATATTTCAAAGGCGGCAAATATGTCTGGGGCGGCACGACACCTGAAGGCTTCGACTGTTCCGGATATGTGCAGTATCTTTTCAAAAAAAACGGTGTCAACCTCCCCCGCACCGCCTGGGCACAGTCCAAAAAAGGCATGCCTGTCGATCTTGACCATTTGCAAAAAGGTGATCTGCTTTTCTTCCTTACCGACAAAAAACGCGGCATTCCCGTTACACACGTCGGTATTTATCTTGGCAACGGAAAATTCATCCATGCAGCCTCTAAGAAAAAAGGCATTATCATTTCACCCATCACACACGGCCACTATCGTGACTGTTTCGTTTCGGCGAGGAGAGTACTCAAAAGAGTTAAGAGTTAAAGTTGAGATTGAACAACTGACATTAAGATCCCAAAAGAGGCAACATGCACATAAAACCAGACTGTATCACCTGCATCATGAACCAGACACTAAAGGTCACCAAGCTGTTACAGCTTGATGACGCAACAAGTAAAACTCTGCTTGATGAAACAGCAAAGATTCTCATTGAAAGCTCACTTGAAATGACACCCCCGCAGATTGCACAGCATACCTATGCCTCTATTGCAGCACTGACCGGCATCGACGACCCTGTCGCACGGTCAAAAGAGGAAGCAACCAAAGCAGCCCTCAGCGTCGATACCTCTTTTGTCACGACACTGCACGATGCAGTCAAATTTGCTGTTATTGGCAATGTTATCGATTTTGGCGCACAGCAGACATTTGATCTCAACGAGGTTATCCAAAGCCATTTTCACAAAGAGTTTGGTATTGATGATTTTGAAGCCTTTCAAAATGCACTTAAAAACGCCAACAGCCTCGTCTATCTCGGTGACAATACCGGAGAACATGTTTTTGACCGGCTGCTTATCGAAAAGATCAAAGAAACCTACAACATCGATGTCTACTATTTTGTACGCGGAAAACCCATTATCAACGATGTTACCGTCAAAGAGGCAAAACTGTTAGAAGAGGTTGCAACCATCGTAGACACCGGTGTTCCCACCCCCGGTTTCGACCTTGACTATGCCAATGCATACGCCAAAAACCTTTTTGAAACTTCCGATATCGTCCTTTCCAAAGGCATGGGAAACTATGAATCTCTTTACGACGTCTGCGACAGAAGCGTTTTTTATCTCTTTATTATCAAATGTAATGTCGTTTCAAATGCCATCGGACAGCCGGTTGGAGAGATGGTATTTACGGAACACTGATCACAATCTCTGCAACTTCTTCAACCCTTCTTTGACCAGTGTCGCCGTGTCACCGCTGCATCCTGCCAGTGCCTTTTGGATCGCATCTTTTTTGAAGCCGAGGCTCTCAAGCGCCATGACCGCTTCGACCATCGATGCACCTACACTCTCTCCCGCTCCGTCACCGTCAACAATAAAGTCAGCAAGCTCTACCAGAATACGGCTTGCCGCTTTGGGGCCGATGCCGGGAACACGCTTCAGCATCCCTACATCCTTGGAGGTTACTACTTTGGCAAAGGTTTCGGGTGTAAAGGTTGAACAGACAGCAAGAGCTACTTTGGGACCGACACCGTTAATTTTGATAAGCGTATCGAACATTTTCTTTTCATTGCGTTCCATAAAGCCGTAGAGCGCATCGGTATCTTCACGGATGATACGTGTAGCAAAAAGTTTCACCCGCTTCTCTTTGATGGCATTTGAGGTGTTAATGGAGATGTGTACTTCATACACCAGCCCGTTCACATTCAGATGTACATAGGTAGGATCCTTATGCTCCACACTCCCTTCTATTCCGACTATCATCGTTATCCTTTGTGTTCGTTTTGGGAAAGTATAGCACGACTGCTGCGGGAACAGACCAAAAAGATGTCAAATTGTCATATTTCTGCCTCAAATCAACCTTTCGCTAAAATACACAAAATCCAACCAAAAAGAGAACCATGCGTCTGCGATCGATCTTTACCAACAGTTTTGGCATACTCCTCTCGCGTGTAACGGGACTGGGACGTGATGTGCTTATGGCTTCTGCACTCGGGGCATCTGTCTGGTCAGATATGTTCTTTGTCGCCTTCAAGCTGCCAAACCTCTTTCGCCGTATCTTCGCCGAGGGTGCCTTTACACAGGCATTCATGCCCTCTTTCATCGCTTCAAAGCATAAAGGGGTCTTTGCCACAAGCATTTTTTTGCGATTTCTGCTCTTTCTCATCTCATTTTCAATTGTCATTACGCTCTTTCCCGAACCTATGACCAAACTGCTCGCATGGGGATGGAGCTGGGATCAGATAGAACAGACAGCACCGCTTACGGCGATCAACTTCTGGTATCTCGACCTCATCTTCATTGTCACTTTCCTTGCAACACTGCTACAGTACAAGGAACACTTCGCGACAACGGCAATGTCGACAGCACTGTTGAACATCTCTATGATCACTGCCCTGTGGATCTTTATGAAACGTGACCCCCAAACTGTCGCCTACGCTCTCAGCTTTGCCGTGCTTATCGGTGGAGTGCTTCAGATTGTTGCACATCTCATCACCCTGCACCGTTTCAAACTTGACCGGTTGCTTATCGGCGGATGGAAGTACCGCAAGATCAAGGATGTCAAAGAGGAAGAGAAACATTTCAAGTCCCTCTTTCTGCCCGGAATCCTCGGCAACTCCACCCCACAGATCTCCGCCTTTGTCGACACCATTCTGGCAACATTCCTCGCTACCGGCTCGGTCTCCTTTCTCTTCTACGCCAACCGCATCTTTCAGCTGCCCCTTGCCATCATCGCGATTGCTACGGCAACCGTGCTCTTTCCGACTGTCTCAAAGGCACTGAAGAACAATCAGGAAGAAAAAGCGTACGAAAACCTCACACAGGCGTTCTGGCTGCTGGCTTTTCTGCTCGGCGCAGCAATGATCGGCGGTATTTTACTCGCAGAACCCATCATCTGGCTGCTCTTTGAGCGCGGTAAGTTCACCCATGTCGAAACCCTGCAGACCATGGAAGTGCTGCGTATGTATATGGCAGGGCTGCTGCCTTTCGGTCTTGCCAAACTCTTCTCACTTTTCCTCTACGCTTCCCACCGACACAAAAAGGCGGCCAAAGTCGCCGTCTACTCCCTTGTTACCTCGGTCAGCTTCTCCCTGCTCCTCATGCAGCCCCTCGGCGCTGCCGGTCTGGCACTTGCCGGCAGCATCGGCGGCTGGGTACTCTTTGGCTTTACCGTCAAAGAGGTGGGGTTTGGCATCCTTAAACGCATTCTGTTCAACAAACGCAGCATCTATTTTCTTGTAGGCATGCCGATCTTTGCTGTGGCAATGTATCTGCTCAACGGGTGGGTTGTTGGTCTCATACGATAGCGCTAGCCGAAAATGCACCTAAAGGTATACACTTTATTAAATTTTCGGTTCCGATAAAAAATATAGAAGCAAAAACACTCTCATCAACCAAATTTTGCTATAATCCCCAAAACCATTCACCAAGGCATCTTCATCATGGTCATCTTCGACTCCGTTACCAAAACCAAACGCCCTTTCGAGCCCATTAAAGAGGGGGAAGCCAGCATCT
>JALWHT010000192.1 GCA_026983515.1 Sulfurovum sp. | reverse complement strand
TACCTGCACTCATACTGCCATCCCCAATGAAGGCTACAGGAATACGCTCTTCTTTTTTTAGTGCAATCGCTTTGGCTGCACCGACTGCCAGGGAAATAGAAGTTGAACTGTGTCCGGCAACATAGTAATCATAAGGCGATTCACTGGGTTTGGTATACCCGCTTATACCACCAAAGGTTCTCAGTGTATCAAAGCTGTCCCATCGGTCTGTCAAGAGTTTGTGTGCATAGGCCTGGTGTGAAACATCAAAGATGAAAGGATCTTTGTCCACATCAAAGACCTTGTGCATTGCCACAATAAGATCGGTCGCTCCAAGTGTTGAGCTCAGGTGCCCTCCATTCTTGCTTACTGTGGCAAGAATACGGCTTCTGATCTGCTCTGCTACCGCTTCAAGTTCTTCAATTGTATAGTTCTTAATATCCATCATCTCTCTACTGCTTTGTCAAATAGGCATTTATAATCGCTTTGGTGAATCTGATATGGGCTTCATCAAAAGGAAGTTCCAGCCTCTGTGCGATCGCTTTGATCTCTTTTTTGGTAATCATCTCTTTTTGTTGGCGGTTTCGGGGAGTCGCAAGAAATTTTTCAAGCTTCAAGGGTTTGACCTTGATACTTCCCGCTTTAACCACCTTAACCCGTTTCACCCGATTACCTCGGCAAAATGTTTGAAGAAAATATCGTTCTGGTGTGCCGTTCCCACTGTAATACGTACCGCATTCATGCCATAGGAGGCAAGATTTCGTATGATTACCCCGCGTCTGAGCAGTGCATCCGAAATTTCTGTTGAATCCATTGTATCGGGGAAAAGATAGGTAATAAAATTGGTATAACTGTCGATATAGTCAAACCCGTACGTCTGGGCAAACGCTTCATAACGCACAATCTGCTCCTGATGCAACGTGATAGAAGTTTCTACAAAGGCATTGTCTCCTGCCGCTTCAATCGCTGCGGCAAGAGAAAGGGTAGTAATATTGAAAGGCGGACGCATCTTGTAAAGTTCTTTGATAAGACTGTTTTGTGCAATACCGTACCCCACACGCATTCCGCCAAGACCATAGGCTTTCGAGAACGTACCAAGATAGATAACGTTCTCATAGCCAAGCAAATCTTTCGGGGCAATGGCATATTTCGGGTCTTTGGCAGCGGCATACTCCATATAGGCACCGTCCACGACAACCAGTGTATCGCTCTCTACTGCCTCGATAATACGCACTATCTCTTCTTTGGCTGTCGCATCACCGGTTGGGTTGTTGGGGGTACAGATGTAGACAATTTTTGGCTTGTGTTCTTTGTAAGCAGCGATGAATTCATCCGCCTTGTGCTCAAAACTTGGTGTGCGTACAATTTTCGCCCCCATCTGTCTGGCATAGATTTCATACATGGCAAATGTCACTGCTGACATCAACACCGATTCATTCTCATTAAGCAGTGCACGCGAAATGAACTCGAGCACCTGGTCACTTCCCGCTCCGATGATGATATTGTCATCCTGCACATCAAACTTTTCCGCCAGTGCCGCTTTAAGTTCAAACATACTGTCATCGGGGTAGAGATGCGCTTTGTCGGCGTTCTTACGGATCACTTCGGCTACTCTGGGAGAAGTACCGATAGGGTTTTCATTGGAAGCAAGCTTCACTACATCTTCAGGGTTGATGCCAAATTCACGCACAACCAGTTCAATGGGCTTGCCTGCTTCGTAGGTTTTAATATTTTCCAATACTTTGTTGAATCTCATACGCTCTCCAATTTTCAATCATCTACATGATGCGTGTTTACGCACCCTACTGTCACTGCTACCTGCTCAAATATCGTCTGTTTCTTTGACATAGGAGCCAAGTACCTTGACCGAATCTTTGTGTTTTTCCAAAATTTCTTTAATATGCGGATCGTCTTTATGTCCGTTAAACTCAATAAAGAAAACAGAAACACCTTCGACAATATGCGATTTGATCTTGGTCAGATTGATCTTTGCTTTCTCAAAATCATTCAAAAACTCTACCAGTGAACCCGGTTTGTTCGGCAGTCTGACCAGTAGTGACGTTTTGTCATTTCCGCTTGGTGCATTCTCGAAATCACTGATCACAAAGAAACGCGTACGGTT
>JALWHT010000191.1 GCA_026983515.1 Sulfurovum sp. | reverse complement strand
TCTGTCATGAAACCTACCATGACGCTTTTAAACAACTCTCGTTCATCAATTCTCATTTTATACTCCATTTCTTTCTTCTGAAAGAGTATCGTAAATGAAAATTGCGAACTTTATTTTATACTATCTTTGGTATCAATGCCATATATGATATACTGTTGACATATATTAATTGTATAAGGAGTGTGTAATGAAAAAAACAGTTATCGGAGTGATTGCTCTTTTGGTACTTATTCAGTTTATCCCTTACGGAAGAGACCACGCTAACCCCAAAGTCTTCTCTGAACCGAAGTGGGACAGTCCCCAAACCCGTACACTCTTTATGCGTGCTTGCGGAGACTGCCACTCCAATGAAACCAAATGGCCGTGGTACAGCAACATTGCTCCGGTTTCATGGATGGTCTATCGTCATGTAGAGGAAGGAAGAGAACACTTCAATATCTCTATGTGGGGTGCTCAGAAGAAGAACAAAGGAGATGAGGCTGCTGAGGAGGTAGAAGAGGGTGAAATGCCGCTTGCCTCATACCTGCTTGCACATCCTGAAGCCAGACTCTCTAAAGAGGAGAAGCATGCTCTGATAGAGGGGCTTAAACGCACTTTTGGAGAAGAAAAGCATGAAGAGGAGGATGAGGACTAGTCCTCATTTTGTGTTACGATGACGATCTTGCCGTCGACATCGTAGTGTGCTATGTAAGCCTCTATGAGTCTTTCCAGCCTTTTGTCATCCAGTGTTGTGGCTTTTTTGAGAGGAAATTTTCCGAAAAAGGGTGCAGGCATGATAGAAGTACTGACTGAAGGATGCTGGAGGTAGGAAAATATCTTTTTTTTGATGGTTTGTTTGGAGGAGTAGCGCATCAGGTAGCGTCGGTAGATCATCTCTGAAGGGATCTGCTGTGCTTCATGGCAGGCAAGACATTGTTTCTGCAAAGAGACTGTTTCCTGTTGTGGGGCAGCCTTGAGTGTGCCGGGTATAAGCACAAGAATGCAAAGCAAGACAGGGCTGTATCTATGTGCTGTATTGTTTATTTTTTCCATTGTACTGTTACCTCCGTACCTTTGTGTGGCTGTGAGTTGAATGTAATCTCAAATCCGTATGCTTTGATGACTTGATGGACAATATCCAGACCGATGCCAAATCCACCTTCGCTGCTGTTGGCTCGCCTGAAGCGTTCATGGATATACTGCAGTGTCTGTGTATCCATGCCAATACCACTGTCTTCAATAACAAGCCGTGTAGCCCCAAGTTCAATACGCAGTTTCCCTCCAGTACGGTTGTATTTGACGGCATTGGAGAGCAGATTGTCAATGAGTCTGAGTGCATCGTCATGATCCATCTCAAGCACGACCCCCTCCTCTACATGCTCTTCAAGTTGCAGTTTTTTTGCTTCGATGGCTGTGGCAAAGTAGGCGATGCGCTCTTTTAAAAGAGATGAAAGGTCAAGAGGGCGTATATCTCTGTGGTAGGCGTGGTTGAGCTTGAGATAGGTCAGGTCATCGTAGATGCGGCTAAGTGTCTTGGAGGCGATCTCTATGCGCTGCATCTCCTCTTTGGCATCGCATTTTTGCATGGTCTGTATCAGCTCGAGGTTGGTTAAAATGGTGCTCACAGGTGTATTGAGTTCATGTGTGGTGTCCTGAATGAAGCGGTTCATTGTCTCTATCGCTTCGCGCATCGGAGCGATGAAAAGGCGTCCAAGAAAGAGCCCAAGCAGTAGAAAGAAAAGACCGGCGGCGAGCATAAAGAGGATAATGGTTCGTTTTACCTGCGAAAGACCAGCCTGATCTAACGGGGTTTGCAGCACGATGTAAGCGGTACCGAGGTAGTAGGGCTCTACAAATTTGAGATAGACAAGCTCGCTGCCGATACTCTGATACTCCCTTGTAAAGTCTATCAGTTTTAAAAGTGTGGAGCTTCCTGTGATGGGCTGTTTGTCGATGTCAAGCAGTGTGAGCGTGTAGGCCGGGTCGATGTAGATCGGCAGCTTTTTAGCGAAACTTTTGTGCAGCGCAATGAGTTGGTGTTGGAGATGCTCTGCCTCCTGCGTCATCATTTGACGCTGTTTATCGATGAGGTGGTGCTTCTCAAGGGTGTAGAAGATGGAAGCTCCAATAGCAAAGAGAATGAATGTGGAGAGCAGATAGATGGAGAGAAAACGATAAAGGCTCTTCTTTTCGCTACGGAACAAAGCGGTATCCTACATTTTTGACAGTTTCGATATGCGCTTTGCCAATTAACGAGCGCAGGGTCTTGATGTAGGTGCGCAGCGATCCAGGGCTTGGTTCCTCATCGTAATCCCAAAGAGCGGTGTTGATTTTGTCGTAGTCAACAAGCTGGTTGCTGTGTTCGAGCAGGAGAGCCAGCAGTTTGGCCTCTTTGTTCTTGAGTGAAAGCGTTTCGCCTGCTTTTGTCAGCCGGAACTCTTTGGGGTAGAAGCACATCTCCTCTCCCAGGTCGATGTAGGCATCTCTGCTGCCGTAGCGTTTGCGCAGCTGTGCTTCAATGCGTACCAGCAGCTCCTTGAGGGCAAAAGGTTTGCGGATGTAGTCGTCACATCCCACATCAAATCCGTGGCTGACATCTTCAACGCTGTGCAGAGAGGTAATGAAGATAGCCGGCGTGTCGTTGCCCTCTTTACGCAGCTCTGCAAGCAGGTCAAAACCGTTCTGTGCCGGCACCTTGATGTCAAGCAGCATCAGATCCACATCGGTTTCATAGGCGATCTCTTTTGCACGGTGTGCATCGTAGGCACTAAGTACCGTGTAGCCATGGTGTTCGAGAAACTGTTTGACGGTATCGTTCAGCTGCAGATCATCTTCAAGCAGCAGGATTTTCTGGTGCATACAACTCCTTTTGCGTTATTGTAGCAAGAGAGTATCAACCAAATATCAACTGTCACTACTTTCAAATTTCTCTGCTATAGTGTAAATAAGATAGATATACTCCTAATTGGAAGCATGATGAAAAATGATACAAACACCATACTAATAGAGACGCTTGCAACCTTTGCACAATACGCGAATTATTCACTGCTTGAAACTCTGCAGCCCGACCCTCAGGCAACTGATGATGGCAGAGACCACGACTCGCGCCAGGTCTTCAGGGGGCACTACGTGCCGCTTAAACCCACACCCATAGCAAACCCTCGCTATGTGGCACACAGCAAAGCGTTTTTCAAGGAGCTTGGATTGTCGGATGCGTTGGCAACCTCAGAGCCTTTTATGCGAATGTTCAGCGGCGATGCTTCCAGTCTGCCCGAACCGCTGCGACCACACGGCTGGGCGACGGGGTATGCGCTCTCTATTTACGGTACGGAGCTCTATGAACAGTGTCCGTTTGGTAACGGGTATGGTGACGGGCGTGCTGTCTCTATCTTTGAGGGGGTACTCAATGGCAAGCGGTGGGAGATGCAGCTCAAAGGCGGCGGGCGAACACCTTACTGCCGGGGTGCGGACGGGCGTGCGGTGCTTCGTTCGAGTGTGCGGGAGTTTCTGGCGCAGGAGCACATGCATGCGCTTGGTGTGCCGACTACGCGTTCCTTGACACTCTACACCTCTGCGACTGAAATGGTCAAACGCCCATGGTTTCGCGAGGGGTCGCACTCCAGAGACCCCGAAGTGATGATCGATGAACCTGTAGCTATCACAACGCGGGTTGCCTCCTCATTTTTGCGTGTAGGGCAGCTTGAACTCTTTGGTCGTCGTGCACGCAAAGAGGAGCATCCTCAGGCGATGGAGGAGCTTGAAGTGATGGTGCGGTACATCATCAACCGTGAGTACAGTGAAGAGGTTGATACCACTCTACCATTGAGAGAGCAGGTCATGCAGCTTGCCCATGCCTTTGGCAAGCGTCTGAGCGCACTGGTAGCCAACTGGATACGGGTAGGGTACTGTCAGGGGAACTTCAACAGTGACAACTGTGCAGTAGGCGGCTTTACGCTTGACTATGGACCATTCGGGTTTATGGATGCATTCGATCCCTACTACCAGCCTTGGACGGGCGGAGGGCGGCACTTCTCTTTTCTAAACCAGCCCAAAGCGGCGGAGCAGAATTTCAAGATGTTTGTCTTGGCACTGCAGCCGCTGTTACAGGATGATGCAGAGGCACTGAAAAGACTGAATGAGGTACAAAAGGCATTTTCTGCCCTCATGTATGCGAGGATGACAGAGATGTGGACTTCCAAGCTTGGATTGCAAACGTTTGATGCAGAACTTTTCAACGACTTGATGCGGCTGATGATAGAGACAACGGTGGACTATACGATCTTTTTCCGTGAACTCTCCCATATCCCCGATATCATTGCACCGCTTACCAAGAGCTTCTATGCCAATACCGACAACGAAGCACTCCTTGATCGCTGGCGAGCATGGCTCAAGCAGTGGCGAAGTGCTATCGATGCGGATACACTGGAATCCCGAGAAACACTCTCTGCACAGATGAAAAAGACCAACCCCAAATACACACTGCGTGAGTGGATACTCGTACCCACCTATAAAGCTGCCCAGCGCGGAGACTACTCTCTGATAGAGGAACTTATGGAAGTCATGACAAATCCCTACGCTGAACAGTCTGAAGCAGTGGAGAGCAAATATTACCGAAAGAAACCTGCTGAACTTTTTGACATTGCGGGGGTATCGCATATGAGTTGTTCTTCCTAAGTGCACGGATTTGTTTCTCAACTTATTCACTTAATATAAAATTCATATTAGGTTGAGATTGCTGTGCTATTATTATATATTTAAATTGTAATACAAAAGGAACCCAAATGATGAAACAAACAATTGTACTCCTCTCTATGCTTGGCAGCACGCTGCTTGCCAACGATGCCGCAGCCCTTGCCAAAGCCAAGTGTGCCACTTGCCATATGCTAGAAAGCCCCAACTTTTTTCAGCTTCAGAAGCTCAAAGCGCCTGCAATGGATGCGGTGGTGTTTCATGTGAAACTGGCAAAGGAGAAGCCTGAAGCGCAAAAAGCTTTCATTGTCGACTATGTACTCAATCCCGATGTTTCCAAGTCGGTGTGTGAGTCCAACAAGGTAGCCAAATTTGGTGTGATGCCTTCTCAGAAAGGGAATGTCACGAAAGCTGAGCTGGAGACGATTGCAGACTATCTTGTAAAGACGTACCCCCATAAAGATTTTGCGGCAATGATCAAAGAAGTACAGGCTAACGATAAGATCCGAGCCCTGACCGACTCTCCGTTTCTTATCAACAGTGACCGTCTGCCGCATCTGACCAAACTGCTTGTCAAGCACTGGGACAAGGGTGCGTTGGGACTCACGCCAGAACAGAAGAAAAAACTGCTTGTCATCCGTAAGGAGACGCTAAGTGCAGTCAAGAAGATCAAGATGCAGCTCAAACCGCTTGAGGATGAGGTTGCCGAAGCGATGATCGACAGAGAGGATCCAAGCAGTGTCGCGCCGTTGCTTGAAAAGATCGCCAAGCTTAAAATTGAAGCGACAAAGGTGCATTTGAAGTGTATTTCGCAGACGACAGCGGTGCTGAGTGATGAGCAGATCGCCTACCTGCTGCCATTCTGGGAATAGGCTTTCAACTCCCTGTCAGCCGTTTGCCTTCATAATGCCGAAAAAAAGGTGATAGCGTGAAGCAAAAACTGAAAGCGGCGGCAACCGGAACGCTTAAAAGTCTGAGAATGATCGCCCCGATGCTGCTGGCGATCATCGGACTTATCGGACTCTTTAAAATCTACATTACTCCCGAAATGCTCCGAACTCTTTTTAATGGCACTGCACTGCATGACATGCTGGTGGGGGTAGGATTTGGCGGAATTTCTGTCGGGCAGCCCTTTTTAAGCTACATCATCGGCGGTGAGCTGCTCAAGGAGGGAGCTTCATTTTACGGAGTGACGGCATTTATTCTTGCCTTTGTTACCCTCGGCGTGGTGCAGCTGCCTATGGAGTTTTCTATTTTCGGATTCCGCTTTGCTTTGGTACGTAACTTGCTGAGCCTGCTATTTTCTTTTGTACTGGCTTTCTTTATTACCTATTGTGTTAGGATATTTGCATGAAAAAGAACCACAGCGGGCTGGTGATGCTTGGCGTTGTAGCACTTCTCTATCTGGTACTTGGTATCCTGCACCCAGACAAAACGGTGTCAGCGCTCTGGGCAAGTCTTGGGGTATTGAAGATGATCATTCCGATTTTGTTACTGGTATTCTTTCTGATGGCACTGCTGAATGCCTACATTGATGAAAAGGCGATTAGCAGCTATATAGGAGAGGAGAGTGGCATAAAAGGGTGGTTCTTGGCACTTTTTGGCGGCATTCTCAGCCACGGTCCGGGATATGTCTGGTATCCGCTGCTGCAAAACCTGCGTGAGCAGGGTGCCAAAGACGGACTCATCGTCGCATTCATTTATGCGCGTGCCATTAAAATTCCGTGGATACCGCTGATGGTCACCTATTTTGGATGGAGCTTTACGCTGTTTTATACCTTTTGGGTCGTGGTGGGTGCCTGGGTACAGGGCATTGTTGCCCAGAGGCTGCTGCGAAAGTAGAATAGGTTACAGCAGTCCAAGCAGGGCGATGAACAGTATCGGCGGTGTGACGACCATACCTATCTTCATGTATTCCTCCCATCCTACTACTCTTCATACCTTTTTGTGCCAGCACATGCAGCCAAAGCAGTGCAGTAACGGCACCGATAACAGCAGTTGTTCCTATCAGTAAACCTTTTGGCTGCCAGATGATGAAAAGGAGAGTAACCAAAAAGAGGCTCGTTGCAGGAAATATGGATAGCCTTGTTTTTTGTGGAGTATAGCAGAATATAAATCAAGATATATTGATATATTAATTAGTTTATGCTACACTTTGCCAAATCGAAAGGATAAAGATGGACGATTTTCTAAAAACCGTTGCCTCACTCAATGACGAAACACGGGTGTTGATGTTGCGTTTTTTCGATGAACATGGGGCGCTCTGTGTCTGTGAGTTGCAGGCATCGCTGAAGATGATCCAGTCGCGCCTCTCACGGCACCTGAAGATACTCAAAGAGGCAGGATTCCTTCGTGTCGATCGAAAAGGAACATGGGCATACTACAGCATTCGCACTCCTTTGGACAGATTCAGGGCTGAAGCGCTTGAAGAGATACGCCATCTTGACATAGAACTGCCGGAATTGAAAAAACTGTCACAAACAGGAGAATGTACGATATGAATAAAAAAAAGGCATTGGTACTCTGCACCGGGAACAGCTGCCGTTCCATTATGGCAGAAGCGCTTATAAATGCAAAGCTGGGCGACTGCGTAGAAGCACAGAGTTCCGGAGTTAAAGCCAGTGGAAAAGTTAACCCGAGTGCACAGGCACTGCTGGAGCGTAAAGGTGTTTGGCGGCCGGAGTACCACTCAAAAACCATCGATACGGTACTTGATACGCCTTTTGATCTGGTCATCACGGTTTGCGACAATGCCAGGGAGACCTGTCCCGTGTTTCCCAAAGCGGTCAAGACCATCCACGTCGGTTTCGAAGACCCCAGCGGGAAAGTCGAAGCAGAGTACGAAAAGACTTATGAACTTATAGAAAAAGAGCTGCTGCCTACCGTCAAGCAGGAATTATGCAATACAGGAATCAATATGCAAAAAAATGTCAGTAAAACAAACAACGGGGTGAAGATCAATTTTACCGGAGGTGTGCAAAAGCAGAATATTATGCAAATGGTACAAAACTGTGCTACAGGACAGTGTGAATGCATGAGTGATGAAACCAAAGCGAAAGTGAAAGATATGCAGGTTGAAGGCAATGACGGCAATGTCGAACTCAAGCTTGAGGGGGAAGTAAGCGTTGAAGAGATCGAAGCAGCACTGTCTCGTTCGAAAGTGCTTAACAAGTGAGTTAACGTACCGCTTCGCTATCGAGTTGAGGTTATTGTCTAAATCTTGATGATTCCGAAGTTGTTGAGCATCATGAATACAATTGCCAGCGGTGCGATGTAGCGCAGGCTGAAAAGCCAGACTTTGTAAACCCGCAGCGGTACACGGTGGTGTTTCCGCATCTCCTCACGTACATGCTCGGGAAGCACGTATCCCACAAATATCGCGATCAGCAACCCGCCAAGGGGCAGGAGAATGGAGTCTGTTGAGAATTCCAGCGCATCAAAGAGCGGTGTGCCTCCGATGCTGAAAGTTTTGCCGTACGCCTTGGTGTAGCTTAGAATCGCCCCAATACCCACAATGAAGTAGAGCGATGTGTTCACGATGACCGCTTTTGGGCGGCTCCAGTGGAAACGCTGAATAAAGTACTCCACCGCAGGTTCTGTCAGTGAGATGGCCGAGGTAAGCCCGGCAAACGCAAGACCGATAAAGAAAATGGCAGCAAGCAGGGAACCGGTTGTACCAAGTTTGGCAAGAACGATAGGCAGTGTCTTAAAGACCAGTCCCGGGCCCTGTCCCGGTTCTGCGTTAAACTGAAAGATGAAGCTGTAAAGCATAACCCCGGCAATGAGGGCAATGAGCGTATCGAGCATCGTAACCCAGAAAGCAGCCTTGAATACCGATTGCTTGTGGCTCATGGAAGCGGCATAGGTGATCATCGTACCAAGTCCGATGGAGAGGGTGAAGAAGGCATGCCCCACAGCACGCACAATCGCTTCGGAATTGAGTTTGCTCCAGTCAGGCTCGAACATAAAGGTGAGCGCTTTCGTAAATCCGTCAAAATTCATCGCGTAGATAAGCAGCCCTATGAGAATGGCCATCAGCATCGGCATTAAAATGAGGTTGGCTTTTTCAATACCGGCCTTGATGCCGCCCATCAGTACCGCAGCGACAAAGAGTGTGGCCAGGAAGTGCCACAGTGTAGCTGTCAGTGGAGAGAGTCCTACCAGTGTATCGAAAGTAGTTTTGGCCTGATCCATCGTTTCCGGAAGGCTCCCTGTAGCAGAGAGAAAGATGTAGTGGAAGATCCAGCCGATGACCACTGAGTAGAAGGTCATGATGATCATACCGCTGATGAACATGAAGCCGGCATATTTCCACCCCTTCTTGCTTTCGGGTGCTACCACCTCGAAACTAGTGACGGCATCTTTGCCCCCTTTATACCCAATGAACATCTCCGCTGCAAGGATCGAGAAACCGATCAGCATCACAGTGACGAGGTAGACGAATACAAAGGCACCTCCGCCATACAGTCCCGTAATGTAGGGGAATTTCCAGATATTCCCCAGTCCAACCGCCGCACCTGCGGCAGCGAGTATGAATCCTATCCGGCTAAACCGTGCTTTTGCCATATCTGCGCTCCTTGTGTGATATGTGATTCTATCACGAGTTGGGAAAATATCAGCAAAAAAGCGTCTCTTCAGACGGGTACTTTTTGAAAGAAATAGGAAAAATACACAAATTTTGCAATAACTATTGACTTTTAAAATAGTTTTGACTATAATTGCAGTCCTTTTTAAGCGGAGTGTAGCGCAGTCTGGTAGCGCACCTGGTTTGGGACCAGGGGGTCGAAGGTTCGAGTCCTTTCACTCCGACCATTAAAAGTTATGCAAGTAACATCAAAAATATCCATTAAGACAGTTTAGAAGTGCCAAGGCATCATACTTAAACAGAAGTCTTATATATGGTAGGCGTAGTTCAGTTGGTAGAGCGCCAGTTTGTGGCACTGGTTGTCGCGGGTTCGAGTCCCGTCGCCTACCCCATTTATTAATCAGTAGCCCTGCCGAAGCGCCAGTAGCTCAATTGGATAGAGCATCAGACTTCGGATCTGAGGGTTAGGGGTTCGACTCCTCTCTGGCGTACCATTGATGATTGACTTCAGCAGTCGGCTCATGTGACTGATCACATTTTATAATTGTGAACAGTTAATAGCTTTTTTATTGTTGCACTCGTAGCTCAGCTGGATAGAGCACCCGCCTTCTAAGCGGGCGGTCTCAGGTTCGAATCCTGACGGGTGTACCACCCCTTATTTTTTATTGTTTCGTAAAACAATCACATGCGGATGTGGTGGAATTGGTAGACACGCCAGACTTAGGATCTGGTGCCTAACGGTGTGGAGGTTCGAGTCCTCTCATCCGCACCACGCTACATATCCATAACAATCTAACAAAATCCAAATACTTACCGAATACATGGGATTTGATGCACAAAATAACGCTTTTTGTATATCTGCTTCATACGCCTGGTAACATTTCTTATAACATCTCCAAATTTAGTATGCGTTTATTATCATTTGTTAATGACAAAACGTTTACAACAGTATATTATTCTGCCAATTCAAAATAAACGCTGTAAAACAATGAAGGAGAGAACAAATGGCAATACTTAGTAAAATCTTTTCACCAAGAGGTGAATTAAACAGAATAGAATACCTGATCTATGGATTTATAGTTCCGATTATAATTTTTGCAATAGGCTTGGTGACATATAGTCAAATAGGAAATGATATAGCAAAAACATTTTCGGTAATATGTGTTGTAATTGCAGCTTATGTTATTTTAAATGCAACTATTAAGAGAGCAAATAATACAGCTTCAAGTACATTTTTAATATTGGTGATCTGGTTTCTTTTGACACCCATAGCGATTTTGTATCTGCTGTTTGCTCCTGCAAAAGCGGTCGATAGTTCGGGTGAACAAAAGAAACAGTTGGGCATTATGGGAGTGATTGCAATCATATTTGTCGGTATTGTCGTTTTGGGTATAGTATCGGCTGTAGTCATTCCAAAACTTGCTAAATCCCATGATGTAGAAAAAAGTCAGCAGCAAATGCAGAATACCTCTGTAACCATTTCTCAAAAACAGTAGACAAAGTTTCTTTTGTCGGCTGTTTGCTGTACACAAAACCTGGTTCATTCTCATATGCAACCAAGGTTACACCCCTCCTTTCAAATTCGTGCTACAATATCTCTTAGAATATCAATTTATACTAAAGGAGAATAGTGATGAAAGAGTCTATTAAAGCCATTGAGAAATCGGTTGAGCGTTTTATGAAGGAGCTTGATGCTACCGAAAAAAAAGCAGCGAAGATCGACAAGGAACTGCAGGAGGTACGAAAAGAGCTTGAACCTATGGAGGTAGAGCTGCTGGAGATTGCTTCTAAGATGAACAAGACGGAACGGGCACTGCATGACAAACTCAACAAGGTAGGCAGAACACGCAAGAAATACCTCAATGCACAGACTGACAGAGAGATGAAGATGTACGAAAAAGATTACAACCGTCTGATGAAAGAGGTGCATGCACTTGACAAGGAATACAAAAAACTTAAAGAAGCGTATGAAACACTTGCAAGAAAAGAAGAGAAGGTGGTGAAAAAAGAGATGGCGCTTGAAGAGGAGAAAGCTGCACTCTACCGAGAACGCGATATGTATATGCAGGCAGCCTCTCGTATTATGCAGATGCTCTCACGCAAGATCACTCGGACATCGAAGGCTTAAAGGACTTCGACGATCACCTTGGTGACGATAAACCCGCCGACTACCAGCCAGGCGAACATGCCCAGGGCGGTATAGAGTGGTGCAAGGCCGAGTCCCTTGAATTTGCTGAAGATGGTTCCCATACCAAGAGCGGTCATCGCCATGGTCAGCAGGAATGTATCCACCTGATTGATCAGATGCACTACATTTTCCGGCAGAAGATGCAGCGAGTTGAACCCTGCAACCAGGATGAAGTACACGGCAAACCAGGGAATAACCAGTTTTGTTTTTCCGCTGTGCTCTGCCCCTGAACGCTTCGCATCCCAGGCAAGGTAGAGCCCCAGTACGATCAGCATCGGTGCGATCATAATGACACGTGTCATCTTGACGATGACTGCGGCATCGGCCATCTCTTTTGGAGAGCCCGGAACGGAAGCAGGAACGGCAACAACCTGTGCCACTTCGTGGATGGTTCCACCGGTGTAGATACCGAATTCACGTGCTGTCATATGCAGGAAGCCTGTCGCATGTTCGATAATACCTGTATAGAGGATTGGATAGAGGAACATGGAAATCGTACCGAAAAGGACGACCATTGAAACGGCGATGGCAGCTTTGTACTCTTCTGATTTAAGTACCGGTTCGGTTGCAAGAACCGCAGCAGCACCACAAACAGCTGCGCCGGAAGCGGTCAGGATGGATGTGTCTTTTTCCATTCCAAAGACTTTGTATCCGAGCCATGAACCCAGAAGCAGTGTGCTTGTCAGCATGGTCAGAGAGACAAAAAATCCGTCAGGCCCTACAGCGATAATTTCCTGAAATGTCAGGCGGAAGCCGTAGAGGACAATGGCGAAACGCAGGATCTTTTTAGCTGAGAAGGTGATACCTCCCTGCCACTCAACGGGTGTGTGGTTGTGAAGGGTATTGGCGTAAAAGATACCCATGACGATACCGATAACCAAAGGAGAAAGCCCCAAGGCTTTGACCGGACCGAGTCCTGCAATGTAAGTTGCTGCCGCAGCAAAAATGGCGACAAAAAGGATACCGCTTATGGTACCCTGGCGGTTTTCTGGAGAAAATGGCATGTATTTACCTCATATATTGGATTGAATTCAAAAAAACTGATAATTTTTTTGGAATTGTACCATATTCTTGATATAATAGTAAAATCAATATTATCGTCAGCCATAATAAATTTTTTCGAAGAAAAGCGAGTCACCTATGAAACTAACCCTCCGGCAGATGGAAATTTTTCTCAATGTTGTTGCTTCAGGGCATCTGACCAATGTTGCCAAAGAGATGAATCTCAGCCAGTCGGCCATCTCCATGTCCATTAAAGAGATGGAAAATATTCTCGGTCGTCCAGTGTTTGACCGTATCAATAAGAAACTTGTGCTCAATGAAGTGGGACGTGCCTTCCACAAAGAAATAGACCCCATCTACAAAAAACTGTCCGATATAGAATACGAATTCCAAAACTCTGAGAACAAGGGGATGATTCGAGTAGGCGCGAGTACGACAATTGTCGATTATTTGATGCCTTCCATTATATGCAGCTATATGAGCTCCTACCCTGATGTGCAGATTTCACTCAAAGAGGGAAATACCAAAGAGATCAGCGATTTGATCAAAAACGGAGAGATAGATGTCGGGTTTGTCGAAGGTTTTGTCGGCGGAAGTGATATCATCAAAGAGCAGATAGGGGTGGATGAACTGATTATCGTTACTTCCCAGGAGGAGCTTGCCAAACCTTGCTACATTGACGAGCTTGCAGAGAAACGGTGGGTTCTCAGAGAAGAGGGTTCGGGAACACGGGAAGTGTTCCTCAACTACATTAAAGACAAAGTCGATGATCTCAATATCTTCTTTGAACTGGGACATACCGAATCGATCAAGAGTATTTTGATGAACCGTGAGTGCCTTACCTGTATTTCAAAAATTTCTGTAGAAAATGAATTGGCAGAAAAAAAACTCTATCAGGTACCGGTGAAAAACTTTGAGTGCAAGCGTGATTTTCTCATGATATACCACAAAGACAAGTACCACAGTACCCTCTTTGACAAATTTGTATTCTTCTCTAAAAAACTGATGCTTCAGATGCTCGAAGCAGATACACCGCTTCAGTTTAAGAACTGATAAGTTTCAGTGCTGCCTCATACTCTTCGGGGTGGTTGAGATTCAAAAAAGCCTCTCTCTCTTCAAAGTCAACATAGTATGTGTTGAGTTCTCCAAGCAGAATTCCCATTTTGTGCTTGTCGGCTTCCAGTGCGGACTTTGCATATGGTAAACAGCTTCGTCGATAAAGTCCGCATAGCGGCTGTATCTTTTGGCAGCAGCGTGCAATGACAGTATCGGCGTTATCGTCTGCACAAAGGAGTTCTGAAATGATTGCTTTATCGACAAACGGTGCATCGACACTCAGTACGAAGATGGCTTTGGCTTCCTCCAGTATTTCAAATGCGGAGACCAATCCTGCCATGGGAGAGCATGCCGCATAGCGGTCAAGTATGATCGGTGCGTCAAAATTGAACTTCTCTGTTTTGCTGCCTATGTAGACATTCTTGAAGATTTTTTTGAGCCTTCTGTACTGGTATTCGGCCAGGCTGCCGTAGTTTCCAAAGGGGAGCGTTGCTTTGTCTATACCCATGCGGGAGCTTTTGCCTCCGGCAAAGATGACAGCGGGAATAGTCTGTTTCATGCAAGAGCCTCTTTGCGTTTTTGGTGAATGACAAGTACTATGAAGGCAATGAGTGTAATCAGTGATTCGACCAGAAAAAGGTATGGCCCATACATTTGTCCGGAAAGAATTGCACCTACCGAACCGCCAAGTCCAAAAGCGATACCGAGAAAGAACTGTTGTGCAAGTTTCTTCTGACGGTAGAGGGAAAATACATAGGTAATGGCAGCAGTATGGTAGAGTGCAAAGCTAACAGCATGCAACGACTGTGAAGCAAAGGTAAGTGCAACGGAGTCAGGGAAGAGGTAGAGCATCAGCCAGCGTATTGCGGTAACAAATGTGGCAAACTGCAGAATGTGAAGCAGGTTTCGCTGCAGCAGAGGTCCCTGAAAGTAGAGCATGACAACTTCACAAATGACCCCGAAACTCCACATCCAGCTTGTCATTTCCAGTGAAATGCCATGGGCGGTTTCGTAGATAGTAAAAAAATTGTAAAACCCTCCAAATCCTACCTGCATTAAAAAGACTGAAACCCAAAAAGCCCAATAGCGTTTCAGTGAAAAGCCGGCGTCATCAGTACTGCCTGCATGCTCTACCGTATCGTAGCGTACCAACTGTGTACCGAAGAGCATTGTAAGAAAAGTCATGGCTGAAAGGTAGTACAGTGCTTCCATCGGTGAACTCAGTACCTTCCCAAGCCACAGGGCAATGCCCATAAAGCCAAGGGAACCCCATAGCCGTACTTTGCCGTAATGGCTTTTGGAGAGTGTTGCCAGGGCAATGGTTTCGACATAGGGCAGGGATATACCCATGGCTGCACCAAAGAGAAGATTGGCCAGCAGATAGAAGAAGAAATGTTCCCGTGTCACCCAGAAGAGCAGTGTGGCAAGAAAAGTAAGTACAAGGGCAGTCAGATAGACACGCGGTGTGAGCGCAATGAAGTGCTTGAAAACAAAGGGCAGCAGAAAGCGCATAAAGGGAGCAGCCGCATAGATAATACCCACTTCTACCGTACTGTAGCCAAGCTCCACAAGCACTTTGGGCATGAAGATGACATAGACCCCCACCAGGGCAAAGTAAAAAAAGTAAAAGGCGCTCAGCAGCAGCGACGAAGGTCTTAGCAGGACGTGCATGGCTTTTTGATAACGGCAGTGTTGCTTAGCAGGTCGTGCAGGTTCTTTTTGTCTTTTCTGAAAAACATCAGCATCCAGCCAAAGAGCGTGGCGGCCGAGAGTACAGCACAGAGGTTACGAAAGAGAATAAGCGGGAGCGAAGGCCGCTTACCGGTGCTCTCATCGATCACTTCCAGGTCGTAGGCGCGGTAACCGGGTGTCTGTCCGCTTTTGTACATAAACAGTGTCTGTGCGGCAATCAGAGGAATAAGAATGTAGAGCCATCCCAGTGCTTTGTGTGCGGCAAACCCTTCTCTTCCTCCCATAATAAGGTAAAAAACGGCATACATAATAGGCATCAGCAGCATGAAGCTGTCAGTAAGAAAGGCTTTGACTTTCTCTCCTGCTGTGGCATAGCGCCGCTCCTGTACATTTTTTTTAGTATGTTTAGGTTCGGGGGCAGTCACTTTCCCCTGTTTGACATCTCTAAATCGCTGTTTGGCCATGGTATTTCCCTTGTGTGATCATTTGAGTCCCTGTGTCATGGTAAAGATCGGCAGCAGCATGGCAGAGACAATGACACCGACAACAGCACCAATGATGAGCATCATGATCGGCTCGAGCATACTGAGCATCATCTTCAGCCGTTCTTCGTTCTCTTCGGCATAGAGTGTGGAGAGGTTGGCCAGTACTTCGGCCACTTCGCTGGACTCTTCTCCCAGTGCAAGGGACTGCAGGAAGTTGCGTTTGAGTTTGACACCGCCCTCAAGCTGTAGCGCATTGGAAAGTTTGTTCCCTTCCATTACTTTGTCTGAAGCACGTTCGAACATTTCGGCAAGACGGTAGTTGCCAAAAGAGGCAACAGCCAGTTTGACTGCCTGTGCATAGGCTACTCCGCTGCCAAGCAGCAGGGAGAGAATGTATGAGAAGCGTCCGAGTTCATGGTTCTGGATGATGTTGCCAAGTATCGGCATCCTCAGCAGCCATCCGTCGATGAGACGGTGAAAGCCGTATAGTTTGGCATAGGCAAGCTTGAAGAGTATGATGAAGAGTACAATGCCTACAATAAGGTGAATGTAGTAGGCACTCAGAAAGTCGCTGATATTGAGAACAAATTGTGTAATAGGCGGCAGTTTTTGGTCGGTATCTTCAAATATTTCGGTAATTTTCGGTACGACGAAACTGATGAGGAAGGCCGTAATGGCAATGGCAACGGTCATAATGACGGCAGGGTAGACCATTGCTCCTTTGACCTGCTTTTTCACCTTGTCCTGGGCGGAGAAGAAAGAGGCCATATTGGTTAGCACTTCTGCCATTTTGCCGCTTTGGCCTGCAATGTTAAGACTTTGTACGTAGAATTCCGGAAGCTGGTACACTTTTTGGGCATTGAGTGCATGGTAGAGAGAATTCCCCTCCTCAATCATTGTCCGAATAGCATTGAGGAAGGATGTGTAGCGCTTTTCGCCCTCATGCTGATTCTCCATAAGCCGTATAGCGGTAAGGATCGTCATGCCGGAATTGAGGTAGGAGGAGAGCTCCTTGGAAAATGAGGCGAGCATCTCTCCGGACATTTGCCGTTTTCCGAAACCTTCGATTGAAAAGTGTTTGGCGGGAGTGAGAGATTCGTAGTAAATGCCTTGTGTGCGGAGTTTTTGTGCTGCCTCTTCACTGCTGGCTGCGGTTACTGTCCCTTTGGCACGTTTGCCTGCTTTGTCGAATCCCTTGTATTTAAACAGCATTCGCCATCCTCAATCCTGCCTTTTGCATCATTGGTGCCATTATAGCTTTTTTTCGCTCAAATCCAACCGCCACCGTATTTATATCAGAAAGACTGCAGATCGAAGCGGAAGTAGGTGGAGGCGTAGTCACCTTTGAGTTTGATCTCGTTGATGGTTGCTGCGGGACTTTCATCGCCCTCCTCTTCCGGAGCCAGTGTGATGGGATTGGGGATGAAGATGGTACGTTTGATATTTTTGAGGATTTTTCGGCTCTCAAAATCATCTATTTTCATTTCGCGCTCGATAAGGTCATACGCAGATTTTTCTTCTTTGTGATAGCGCAGTACATCTTTGCTTAGAAAGAGCGAATCTTCGAGGGCATGGGCGTTACGTTGGGTTATATAGACGACCTGTTCATGGTTCTGCCCGTAGATCTTTAGAATGTAGACAATGGAAGTCGAAAGAATCAGTACCGAAATGAGAATTTCAATAAGGGTAAAGGCCGGACGCAGCGTTTTCAATAGTAATCTCCTCGATGATGAAGAACATCGTTGTATTTTAGCCATACATTTTTGGCTTCTTCGAGCGATGCTGTCTTTTTGGCTTTACCGAAGAAGGCAGGCAGGAAGTAGACGCCCTCATCATCCTGAAGAATAAGGGGTGTACTGCTGCCGTTGGGATAAAAGTTGACTTCCAGACATATTTTTTGATCCTGATATCGCCCGTATTCAAGCTGTGTCAGGGCATTGTTCGCATCGATGGAGTAGACTTTGAGATGTGCAAGTTTGGTTTTCCCAGGGTAGGCTTCAAAAGGAGAAGCAATATCTTCCCTGAAATAACACGACTTGCATTCATCGATACAAATCAGCGTGCCTTTCCCTTTGAAAAGAGGGCTTTGTGTCACTGCTTCTTTCAGTTTTAGCGGCGTAAGCACCGGTATACGTTTTTTCTCCTTCTCAAAACCGCTGAAACCGAAAAAATAGACCAGCGATATGATGAAGATTACCAGCAGCAGCTCCAGCAGGGAAAAGGCACGCCGGCTGCTGAAGGATCTATGAGGCAACATAAAAAATGCTATTTGTTGCACTCGGAAAATTTAATGTCTTTGCCGTTGCCTTCTCCCCCCTGCTTGCGGTCGGCACCCAGTGAAATGATTTCTACATCATCCCCCTTGTTGATGTAGATAAATGGTGTCCTCCATGCGTCTTTGGGCAGTTTCTTAAGGTAGGGTTTGGCACGGTAGTTTGGATATTTGTCCGGATCAGGGTTACTCAAAAGTGCTTCGAATCCTTCTTCGGTATCGGGGTAGACCCCGTTGTCGAGTTTGAACATATCCAAACGTTTTTTAAGATCATCCATTTTCAGGCAGACAGTATCACGTTTCGCCTGATCGGCAGAGTCCATCAGCCCCGGGGCAACCACAGCGACAAGCCCGCCGAGAATGACGATGACAATAAGCAGTTCGATCAGCGAGAAACCTTTTCTCATATTCTTTTGTGTTTGGGAAGTACGGTAATACATAACAATCCTTGGGTTCCTTTTGGTATAATCATAACGATTTTACTTTAACAGAGCTTTCAGATGGATAAACAGAAGACCTCGCCAAGAGGGGCATATCGGCAGCAGAAGGGATTTGCCCTCATTATTACCCTTTCCGTGCTGGCAATTGTCATTGCCTTGACGGGGGTGCTCGTAGGCTATCTTGATGTTGCAAGAAAAGAGGCCTCTGTAACGAAAGCACTGGTACAGGCGAACCTCTATTTTACCGATGTTAAGCAGATTCTGAAAAAGTTCAAAGATAAAAAAGCACTTTACAATACCCTCTTTAGTGCTCCGGTACCGCTTCAGTCTGAAGACGGCCGTTTTTCTCTGGTTTTACAGTGTCGTCCGCTTGATAACGGTGTTAATATCAACTGGCTGGCCGATGAGAACAGTGCGAAGATGCAATCACAGTATGCGGCTGCACAGAAGGTGTTTGACTATCTGTCAGAAAAGTATGCGCTGGCCAACCCGCTTCGTCTTAAAGAGATGCTGCTGCATGCCATACACGGCAATGAGGAGGGGCAAAGCCGTTTTGTGCGGAAAAATGGTATTATATCGTACCAACAATTTGCACAGATTCTCAGCCGGTACCAGTTTGAAACGGATGACAAAGCGGTAGGGCGGGTGCCATGGAAAGATTACTTTGTTTTTCATGCGGCAGGCAAGCGTCCCGATGAGAATCTGATTGCAGGAGATTTTGTTTCCAAAGCACTGCTTGCTGCACTGTTTGAGATTGAGCCCGCATTGCTGCAGGGAGAATGGGTAGCATCAGAAGGCGCGCTCAAATCACTGCTTCAGGCACATGGCATACCGTTTGACAAACAGTTGTTTGCATCACAGTTTAGCCAGAAAGCACGTTGCGAAGTGCACTACATGTACGAAGGTGAGCGGTTTGCATTTGCATTCAAAGACCAAGAGGGAGAGGTAAACGAATTTGAATTTTTCAGGGAGTAGCAGACCGCTTATTTTGGTACACCGTGCCATGAAGACGATCACCGGTATCGAGGGAAGGGTCGATGTCATGGTGCCCCCTCAGTTCTATACTGTGAAACGGGAAGCGCTCCATATCCGTTTTGTCCATCAGGCGCAAAAGATCGCTCCATCGCTCTTTGACGGCCTGCTTGAAGACCCTGCCAAACACGATTACTTTGTCTATCGTGAAGATGAGACTTGGGTATTTATTGCGTATGATTCCAAGGAGATTGCTGCATTTCTTGAAAGCCGGGGTATAGCACCGCAGCAGGTTGCAAAACTCTTTTTTGCCCAGCAGGCAAAAGCACATTTTACTGCACCTGTGGCACTGGGAGAAAGAGAAGCGCTGGTACTGATTGACCAGACGGTCACCGTTGTCCCGCGTGCAGTATTGCATGAGCAGAAGTGGAGTACGTTTGATGAAACGTTCCGCCCCGGCAAAGGGGTGAGCCTTGGTGCAGCGGGAACAACTCTGTTAACGCAAAAGCAGGCTCTTTCCCTTGCCGCGATCCTTTTTCTTTTTGGTACGATATGGTTGGCAGAAGGGTGGCGATACGGTCGTACCAATACGACATTACAGGCCAAACTTCAAGCGTATTATGCAACATATCCGAGCCTGCAAAGTGCCTATACGCGTGACAGTATTGCTGCAAAGTACCGCAAGATCGACAAGATAGAGCGGAAAAAACGTCAAGTTGTAGGGAAAATAGCGGGAATGCTTTTCAAGGGTGTGACATTAAAGTCTTTTGAAATGGATGAAAAAGGGTTTCATGCCGTTTTTGAAGCTGTCGATGCCAAGACACTGAAACGTTTGGAAGCATTGGCGAAGGCTTCGGGTATTGTTCAAAAACAGCGTAAAACAGGCACAACGATGACAATAGAGGGGAAAGTATGATCTGGCAGCGCTACCGAAATGAACTGATTGTCGCAGCGGCACTGCTCTTTGCCCTCTCGGCATTTTTCTACAAACATACCAAACGTGCGGAAATGGCCCAGTCGAACCAGCAGATGGCAAAAGAGTTCGCTCTCCTGAAGGAGACCGTCAGTCTTAAAAAAATCTGGGGAAACAAACAGATAGGGAAAAAGGTTGACGCGCTGAAAAACCTGGTGAATCCCTCAAAGATGGTATGGCAGAAGAAAGGGCGCAAACTGCATATGACGCTGCATGACCTGACGGCTTCAGAAGTGAACAGGGTGGTGACCCGCATACTCAATATTCCCGTACAGGTGCAAAAACTGAAAAGTGAAAAAACGGGAAATACGTACAGCATGGAGATTGTATGCAAGTGGTAATCAAAACGTTGGCGGTTATGTTGACTGTCTGGTTGGCACTGTTGGCATTTATGCCGAAAGAGGAGATCTATTTCCGGGCAGAGCAGGCACTGGCATCACAGGGGGTAGAGATCAATGAAGGTCAGATGGATGAGCATCTTTTTGGTATGACAATTAAAGATGCTACGATTTATGTTCAGGGTATCAATGTGGCGACGGTAAAGGAAGCATCACTTTTTACACTGCTGTTTTACACCAGGGTGGAAGCCGATGATATACAGGCAGATGCCTCCTTGGCACATATGCTGCCTGCCTCTGTGGCACATCTTGTGCTGACATATTCCCTGTTGCATCCGGAAACTCTCTATATTGAAGCAGAGGGAAGTTTTGGAAAAGCAGAAGGAACCTTTTCTTTGCAAACACGAAAACTGCATCTTGACCTGCTAAAAAAAGGAAACATTGAAACAGTACGAAACCTGCTAAAGCACGGGAAAGAAGGATGGTATTATGAAAGCACTTTCTAATTCCCGTCTTATAAACCGTCTGATCGGAATACTGCTCGTACTGCTGTTGGTCAAACTGTTTTGGCTGACGGTTGAAGTGGCATTGATGCCGGTATCCGGGGTCAACCATGCGCAAAGCAAAGAGGCAAAGCCGCTTTACTATCGGATCAAGCTGACACCGGGGAACCGTATTGCTCCTCGTCCAAAACCCAAAAAGAAGATTGCGGGAAGCATAAAAGACATTAAACTGCTTGGTATCTATCACTCTCCCAGCCAGACGGTAGTGACTGTCTCTTACAAGGGGAAGAGCAAAGTGCTTGCCATAGGGGAATCAGTCAACGGTTTTGCTCTTGAAGGTGCAGGTCACGGATATGCACTCTTTAGCAAAGGCACAAAAACCTACCGTGTAGACTTGCTGGAGAAGAAAGAGAGCGGCAGCTACAAGGTCTCAAGCCCCAAACACAGCATTGCTGCCCCTGTACCATCTGCCTCTGTGCAGGGGGATGTGACAGATGCGGGAGACCATAAGATCGTTGACCGATCACTGCTTGAGCACTACACGGCACATATGGATGAGATTTACAAAAATATCGGTATCAGGGATGTTAAAAAAGGTGGTAAAATCGAAGGCTTCCGTGTCAGCTTCGTGAAGCGCGGCAGCCCTTTTGCCAAGCTTGGACTGCGGCGAGGTGATATACTCAAGGCAGTCAACGGACAGCCGCTGACAAGCTACAAGGCAGCTTTCGATGCCTATAAGGCGGTAAATGATGCCTCCGGGCTGACATTGACCATTCAAAGAGGAAACAAAGAGATGGAGTTGGAATATGAGATTAATTAAACGAATACTGCTGCTCTGCCTCGTCTGTGTGACGATGGTAGTACATGCCGATGATGAAACAGTCGATCTGAACCTGAGGAATATGAGTGTCAAAGACTTTATCGAAATGGTTTCCAAGATCACACATAAAAATATTCTGATCGATGCAGACTTGAAAGGCAAGATCAATTTTATATCCCAGGAGCCGATCAAGAAGTCATCACTGATCCCTCTGGCAAACTCTATTCTTAGCAGCAAGGGGCTGACACTGATCAATCAGGGTGATTTTTTTAAGGTTGTCAAGAGCAGCAATGCGGCTGGAGAAGGGCTGGATGTCAGTAGCAAAATTGAGGGTGAGACTATGAGAACAGTCATGTTCCCGCTTAAAAATTCCAATGCTGCCGTTGTCAGAGCAAAGATTAAACCGCTGCTCAATCGAAGCGATAAAGTCATCTCTTTCAAGGAGAATAATGTTCTGGCCATCACTGCTACCCCGCGTACGCTTAAGTCAATTGCCAAACTCATCTACGCCATAGAAAAGCGTGGTGCCAAACATTCGACTGTCATTAAACTCAAACACTCCAGCGTCAAAGATCTTTATGCCAATGCGCAAAATATGGCAAAGAAGCTCTTTCCTCAGACGATTGAGAGCGAGAAGGTCGACATTTTCAAAGATGATGCTACCAACTCCATCATCCTTGTGGGCAAAGAGGACAATATTCACCGCATGATCCGCTACATCAAACAGCTCGATATCGAGGGGGAGGATCAGACACAGAAGATGTATGTCATCCGCTTGAAGAACTCCAACGTCGAAGAGATGGAGAAGATCCTCTCTAAGCTTGTAGCACAGATGAACAACGTTGCTGTCCACCAGCCCAAAAAGGGAGGCAAACCGCCCAGCAAGGCGATGGTTGTCTCCGATGTGGAGCGCAACGCCCTTATTGTCCTGGCAACAGGGGAACAGATCAAAAATATCCGTGAAACAGTACGTAAGATTGACATTCCAAAGGTGCAGGTTTACGTTAAGGCACGTATTGTTGAAATTGACAGAAACCTTGCTGAGCAGGTAGGTTTGAAGTATGGCATTAATGGTGGAGCCATTACAACCAACGGGCTTTATACCCTGGCGGGGAACATGGGAGCAAATGCGCTGCAAATCTCTCCGGACCTGTTGGACTTTTTGAATACCAATACCACAAAGACGATTTACAATGCAGCAGGAGAACCGATTGGAACAGAAACAGACCCTTCATTCAGCTTCGGGAATGTTGATAAAGTTTTTGCTCTTGGTGCACAGCTTGATCTGCTCGAGGAAAACGGTGCGGCACATATTCTCAGTGAACCTTCTATCCTTTGTACCAACAATAAAGAGGCTGAAATTTACGTGGGACAGACACGCTCCATTCTTACACAGGCACAGCAGTCAACAACAGGTGTCTCCAATGTTGTCAACAATTACAGCCGTGAAGATATTGGGTTGACACTCAAGGTCAAACCACGGTTATCAAGCAACAACAAGGTTACACTGGAAGTGAGTACTATCATTGAAGATGTACTTGACAACGAATCTCCATCTGCAGACCGTCCAACAACGACAAAACGTGAAGTAAAAACTACTGCTATTGTCAACAACGGTGAGATGATCATTCTTGGGGGGCTTATCAAGAATGCAGGAAGCAAAGGGGTAACAAAAGTACCTTTTCTTGGCGATATTCCAGTGCTTGGAGAATTACTGTTTACACACACTTCTGATTTAAGCCGTGAAACCAATGTGATTATCTATCTTACTCCCTATATTGTACGCAGAAGTGATGAACTGCAAAAGCTCAGACGGCACCTAAATGAGCTGGAAAAGGTGCAGCGAGAGTATAACCGTCTTTATGAAAAGGTCGTAGAAGCCAGGGCAGAGGGGAAGCCTGTAAGTGAAGTGATTCCTGTAGCACCTTCAGCACATCGTATCAAACAGCCGTCTTCAACCGGCTACCTCCACAGCAGCGACAGTGTCATAGGAGCCTTTTAAAATGCAGTTTTCTCGTCTGAAAGATGTCAACCTCGAGCCGCTTTGGGAGGAGGAGATCAACCACAAACTGGCGATCGGGCATAACCTTCTCTTCTCCCGTATCGATGGTGAAAAACGTGCAGTTGTCGAAGAAACGACAATGGGAGAAGCACTTAACCATCTGGCAAAATTGGGAGTTGAGTATCCTGTTACGGTAGTGGATGCAGAGAGTTTTGAGCGCTTGAAGAACAAGTTTTTGGAAATTCAGCGCGGCTCCGAGTTTGAGGAGATGTCGACGGCAACAGAGGAGCTTATCGAAGTCGAGTCAGATCTTCTGGAGTTCATCCGGAACTCACAAGATCTGCTCTCCAGTGAAGCGTCTGCACCCATTATCAAACTGGTCAACTCCCTCTTTTTTCAGGCCATTCAGAAAGGTGCCAGCGATATTCACATTGAAAGCGGAGAGCGTAAAGGCGATGTGCGGCTTCGTATTGATGGGGCATTGAAAAAGCATCTTGATCTTGACAAGACGGTCATAGGGTTGGTGATCAACCGTGTTAAAGTCATCTCCAACCTCGACATTTCCGAGAAGCGTGTACCTCAGGATGGGCGTACACAGATCTCTATTTCGGGTAAAACACTCGATGTCAGGGTCTCTATTTTGCCTACCTATCACGGAGAGCGGGTTGTCATGCGTATTTTGGCACAGAGTGAGCACATCCCTACACTGGAATCGCTTGGATTTTCCGAAGACATTACCAAAAGTCTTTACAAGCTTTTGACACATTCTCACGGTATGATCTTGGTAACAGGACCGACAGGATCGGGTAAATCGACCACACTGCACGCCTGTCTGCAGCACATTGCATCACCGGACAAGAACATCATTACCGTAGAAGATCCGGTAGAGTACAACGCGGATAATATTTCACAGATACAGGTGAACGATAAGGTAGGGTTGACCTTTGCGGCAGGGCTACGTTCGATTCTGCGTCAGGATCCCGACATTATCATGGTTGGAGAAATTCGAGACTCCGAAACAGCAGATATCGCCCTGCGTTCGGCACTCACAGGGCACCTGCTGCTCTCTACACTGCACACCAATGATGCTACCTCCTCACTAAGCCGTCTCATGGATATGGGAATCGAAAATTTCCTGATCTCCTCGACACTGCTTGGGGTACTGGCACAGCGTTTGGCGCGTAAACTTTGTATCCACTGCAAGACTGAAACGACACTTTCTCCGGTAGTCACGGAAGAGGCCGGGCTTCCTTCCTCCCAGATCTACTATACGGCCGTAGGCTGTAAGGAGTGTGATTTTACCGGATACAAGGGCAGGCAGGCCATTGGTGAACTCTTCATCGTGGATGATGATGTTAAGATGATGATGAAAGATGGCTACAATGATCATCAGATCCGTGAGGCAATGAAGCAGAAAGGGATGGCTACTATCTCGGACAAACTTAAACAAATGATGATTGACGGACAGACCAGTTATGAAGAGGCAATCCGGGTAGGGTTGATGGACGGCTGATGCGACAGCGCGCGGCATTTACCCTCATCGAAGTACTTATTTCCATTGCACTGTTGGGGATCATATTGCCGGCACTCTACAAAAGCGTTACCCTCCTGCGTGACTCCAACAGCCATCTTTTCGGGTATCTTTTAAAAGCAAAAGATCAGGCCAAAAGTACAAAAACACTCTTTTTGGATATTGCCAGTAGTGATGGCAACCTGACCCTGCATAAAGATGAGTTTGACCGCCTTTGTATAGAAAAAACCAACAATTCACTTTATGGTCTTTCGCAGGTAAAGGTCTGCTGGATGGTACTGAAACAAGATAAAACACTGGTAAGGGTGGAGGGAACCGATTTTCATCTTCCTGTAGGGGAGGATGAAGAGGTTGCAGTAGATGCTGTGATGAAGGGGATGAGCCTGTTTGATATTTACTGGAAAAGAGACAAGGTACTTGTTACCCTTCAGCAAAAAGGGAAAAAGCCTGTGAGTTTCATGATACAAGGCATTACCAAGCCGAAAGCAAAGAAAGCAAACCCTAAAAAGCCAAGAGGAACAAAACCGTTCAACCGGGATCGTAAGCCGGAGGAACCTCCTACGACCCAAACACCCTCACCAGACATAAAACCTTCCTTGGCGCGCTGATGATAGGAAGGTAAGCTGACGAAGTTTTGATTTTGGTACAATAATCCCATATGCAATATGCTATACAAAGGATCTAACAATGCAGGAAGTATACGAGAAACTGGGACTTTTCTATCTTGGGAAAGATGTAGACAAAGAGACACAGCAGCCAACAGAAATACTTACACTGTTAAAGAATAAAAATTTTACTACACATGCTGCCATAATCGGTATGACCGGGTCAGGAAAGACAGGGCTGGGTGTAGCACTGATTGAAGAAGCGGCTATTGACAATATCCCGGCTATTGTTATTGACCCCAAAGGCGATATGGGAAACCTTTGTTTGACAGATCCGGAGTTTTCTGCAAAGCAGTTTGAACCCTGGGTACGGGATGAAGCAGAAGCAAAAGGTGAAGTACCTGCTGTTTATGCCCAGAAAGTGGCCAAAATGTGGAAAGAGGGCATTGAAAGCTGGCAGCAAAGCAGTGAAAGGGTTGCGCGTTTTGCTGCTGTGGCGAAAACCATCTATACCCCGGGAAGCTCTGCCGGTGTGTCGGTGAACATCCTCTCTTCTCTTGGCAAACCGCCGGTAGAAATTATGGAAGAGAGCGATATACTTGCCTCTTATCTCAAAAGTGCTGCTTCCAGTCTGCTGGCACTCATCGGGGAAGATACCGATTCGCTTGATACCCCTGAATATATTCTTGTCGCACAAATTCTGATGCATGCCTGGACATCGGATGAAGAGATGGACATTGCAAAGATCATCGGACAGATTATCAATCCGCCGTTCAAAAAAATAGGCGTGTTGCCGTTGGAAGACTTTTTCCCGCAAAAAAAACGTTTTTATCTGGCAACAAGGTTCAACGCACTGCTTGCAAATCCGAGTTTTTCATCATGGCTGGAAGGAGAAGCACTCGATATCCAAAAACTTCTCTATGATGAGAACGGCAAAGCAAAAATTGCCATTTTTTCCATTGCGCACCTGAATGATCAGGAACGGATGTTTTTTGTCACGCTGCTGCTCAACCGATACATTGCGTGGATGCGGCGACAAAGTGGTACCTCGAGACTCAAGACACTGCTTTACATGGATGAGATTTTCGGTTTCTTCCCGCCAAGCAAAAATCCGCCAAGTAAAGAGCCGATGCTGTTATTGCTCAAACAGGCACGTGCCTTTGGTGTAGGGGTGGTGCTCAGTACGCAAAATCCGGTTGACCTCGACTACAAGGGGCTTGCCAATATCGGTACCTGGTTCATTGGGCGGCTGCAGACAACACAGGATATCGAACGGGTCATTGACGGGCTTGGCGGCAAGGTCGGTTCTAGCTTCGACAAGAATGAAATCAAAGCACTGCTCGCTAACCTTGCCAAACGTACCTTCTTTCTCAAAAGTGCACATCTGGATGACATCAGACTCTTTACAACCCGTTGGGTATTGAGCTATCTTAAGGGACCATTGAAAAAAGATGAGATCGCCACATTAATGGCGCAAAAGGCAAGCAAAGTTACCACGTTGTCAGGTCAGGCAATGCGTCAGGAGAGTGCAACACAGACCTATCAGCAGGTTGACAGATCTATTATTCAGTATTTTGAACCGGATGCTACAGGAAGGAATGACTACTTTCCAACATTGGCAGCAAAAGCCACTGTCCACTTTTTCAATCAAAGCAGAGGTATCGATGAAGAGAAATCCTTGATGCTCTCCCTGCCGATAGAGGCATCGCTTTCCCGTATTGACTGGGAAGAAGCAGAAGAGGAGTCGGTAGATTTTGAACGTTTCCCGCGTACTGTACCTACCGGTGCCCACTTTGCGCCACTTCCGGAAATAGTGCTCCAGGATAAGGGTTTGCGTAAATGTGTACGTGAGTTAAAAGATTATCTTTATCAGAGTGAATCGTTGCCATTGTGGCGCTGCAGATCTCCAAAGCTTGAATCGAAGGTGGGGGAGAGCCGGGCAGACTTTATGGTGCGTCTTCAGGATATGATAGAAGAGCTGAAGGAACAAGACATTGACAAACTCAAAGAGCGTTATGCCAAAAAGGAAAAAGTACTGATGGAGCGCTTGGAGCGTGCCAAAGCACGTGTAGCAAAAGAAGAGTCAGATGCTACGAACAGTATTATCGAGGCAGGTATTTCTGTATTGGGAGCACTCTTTGGCAAAACAAGTGTCAGCAAAGTAGGTAGAGCTGTCAATAAAGGTGGACGGATTCTCAAGGAAAGGGGAGAGATGAACCGTGCGCAGGAACGGGTAGCCTCCATTGAAGAAGACATTAATGTCCTTGAAGAGGAGCTTGAACAAAAAATAGATGCATTGAACGAGAAGTACAGTGTGGAAAATTGCGAAGTTACCGAGTTTAGAATCAAACCGAGAAAGACTGATATTGATATAGAAAGCTGTGCACTTGTATGGCGTATCTAAATTAATATTGAGTGTATAGATAGATAAAGTAGTTTTAAAAGAGATTGTCCTATAATATTCTCAATTTATTATTATATTTAATATATAAAAAGCAGGAGAATAAATATGGTTACATTTACTAATGTAAAAACGGAGAATGTTGTCAGCAGAGAAGAGAGCAAAGAAGAAGAGTTTATTTATGAGGGGAAGCCATTACTTGTTGAAACTGATATGGATGGTGTCATCACCTATGCCAACCGTCGTTTTATCGAAGTGAGTGGTTATGAGAAGGAAGAGGTGATCGGCTCTCCACACTGTGCCCATATGCATCCAACGATGCCACAGTCCATTTTTAAAGATGCGTGTCAAAAGACGTCTGCAGGAAAGACATGGAGCGGATATATCTGCAATATTTCGAAAGAAGGTGTAGGCTATTGGACTGAAATGACTATTCAGCCAAAGCGTAATGATAAGGGTGAATTGGTTGGGTTTATGGCAACGAGACGTGCCCCGGATGCGGACAAGCTGGGAAAAGTAATTGAAGAGTATGAAACGATTCGTCTTAGCGGCAATGCAAATACAACCAGCCAGTATTGTGGAGAAGTATTTATGGGAAGAGGGGCGTGTAACTTTTAGCCCGTCTACCCTTTGCTGCCGGGTTTGATGGCAGTGCTTCCCTCTTGACACATAGGACATGCATCAGGTGCATACATTTCAAATGTAAAGTCTGCCAGAGAGAAGAGCGGCACATCGGCAGGGAGCTTACACTCAGGCTTTGCTTCGGCTTCTCCTCCGACACGTTTACAAAAACCACGGTTGGCAAGTGAGGCGAATGCAACAACTTTTGCGCCAAGTGCTTCAATGGCTTCTGCTGCTTTCACTGCGGAGCCGCCTGTAGTGATGATATCTTCACAGATAATGATCTTCTCTCCCGGTTTGACTTCAAAACCTCTTCGAAGCTCCATACCGCCCTCTTTTTTTTCAACAAAGATAGAGCGCACACCAAGGGAACGTGCGAGTTCATAACCGGCTAGAACACCGCCAAGTGCCGGTGCACATACAGTATCGACTTCGACACCGGCTTCACGAATCATGTTGGCAAGAGCATCTGCAAGTTTGGTAGCAGTTTCAGGGTACTCCAGTACTTTTGCACTCTGAAGATAGCGTGCCGAATGGTTGCCGCTGGCAAGAAGAAAGTGCCCCTCAAGCAGTGCATCAGCATCTTTGTAAATTTGTTCGACATTCATTTTAAACCTTTAGAATATCCGCTTCTTTAGACTTAAAGAGATCATCGATCATTGCTATGTGTGTATCGGTAATCTTTTGGATCTCATCCTGTGCTTTTTTGGATTCATCTTCGCTGATCTCTTTGTCTTTTTCAAGTTTCTTGATTTTGTTATTGGCATCTTTACGAATGTTTCTGACCGCAACACGTGCATTTTCCGCCATTGCTTTGGCCTGCTTGACAATTTCCTGGCGCTGTTCACTCGTCATTGGTGGGAAGAAAAGCTTGATGAAGTCACCGTCGTTGTTGGGGTTGACCCCGATGTTGGCTTCCTGGATTGCTCGTTCAATGTCACTGAGTAGGTTTTTTTCCCATGGTGTAATGGCAATGGTAGTTGCATCGGTTGCGATGACACTTCCTACCTGGTTCAGGGGAGTAGGGGTTCCATAATAGTCAACCTTGATATTGTCAACAATGCTGGTAGTCACTTTACCGGTTCTCAGGGATGCAAAGTCACGCTTCAGTGCCTCTATACTCTTGTCCATATGCTCTTTGGTATGTTCAAAAATTTCATCAATCATATATTCTCTCCTAAAGGATTATTTGAGTGAATTTTACCCTTTTTTACCTTTTTGCGTACTTCATGGAAAGGTGTGTGGAAATAGTGTCTGGTGGAAAGGTAAGCCGGGAAATCATTCCAGGCTTTAAATGTGTCCGGGGTGTTTATTTTTCTGGAGTCTGTGGTGCTGCCGGTGCAGCAGGCGCATCTGAAGACGGCTTTATCGGTGCGGCAGGTACAACTTTGTTGTTCTTTGGAACGATCTTGTCAGCTACCGAGCTTTGGTTCTCTTTGGTATAGAAGTACCCCAATGCCAGTGTATTGACAATAAAGAGCAATGCCAATGTAAAAGTGGCTTTGGCCAGGAAGCCCATAGGACCCTTTGCTCCGAAAACGGACTCGTTACTTCCGCTGTAGGCACCAAGACCGATACTTGAACTTTTTTGAAGCAGTACAGTGATAGTGATGGCGATTGCCAGAATAATTTGTACAATTAGCAGTGTAGATGTCATAAAATCCTCTTCGAATATCCGCTTGTGTGCGGGCAATATTTTGGGCGATTATACCCAAACCATATTGAAAGTACGATAATGTGAAAAAATGAAATGGAGTCAGGGGGGGAACCATCAGGGGAAAGTACTTCCCCCCCCAATATGGTTTGTTTTAGTCGTCGTTTCCGAAAATACCGAGCAGTTGAAGAATAGTGGTAAACATATTCAAAAAATCTATATAGAGTGATACTGCTGCATCTACCGGTGAATCATAGGCACCGTTGGCAATATTCTGGGTGTCATAAATGGTAAAGAATCCAAACAGCACAAGTACACCTGCTGTGATGATAATATGCATCATCGGGCTGTGAAGCAGGAAGTAGTTGACCAGTGATGCTATGATTACGACAATCAGGATAATGAAAAGCGGTTTCCCCCAGCTGGAGTAGTCGCTTTTACTGTTGATCGCAAAGAGGCTGAGGGCTCCGAAAAGTACAGATGTCATTAGGAAAGCATTGCCGATGACCGCTCCCATACCTGCGCCGATGAAAGAAGCCAGGAGTGGCACAAGTGAAACGCCTGTGAGGAATGTAAAAAGAAAGAGCATCGCCAGGTTCAGTCCTGGTTTGCCTCTTGAGAGTCCCAGGCCGAAGAAAAGTACAAGCAGCTCCGCTCCAAAAATAAACCATTTGTATTGCATAACTGCTGCTGCGTAAGGCATTGTCACGTATGCTCCGGCTGCAGCTGCGATCATGCTTGCAGCAAGCAGTTGATATGTTTTTTTCATAAAGTCGACTGTTGCCGCTTCCTGAACATAACCCGTTTGTCGGGCAGCTGTATAGTCTCTGTCATATAACGCCATGTAAATCCTTTTTCATTGGTGATTGTTTTTGTGCAAGTATAATTACGTCAGATTAATCCAAGGTTAATCACAGTCACTCTTCGGCTTTTCTTTTACGCTGTAGGGCAAGATACTCATTTTGCGCTTTTTTTGCATCCGTGCGATTTGTCTCTATCGCTGATTTTGCTTCTATTTCCTGATGAGACGGAGGTATCGGCTCTTCCTGACTGCATCCAGTAAAAAAAAATATACTACAAAGTGATAAAAAAAACAGGCTTCGCATATATAAAACTCCTTGTCAATAAGTATTGCGTGCAGGCATTGTAGAGAAACAAATCTTAGAAATGGCAAAAAGTAGCACTCATGTATATAATAATGTATGTAAAATATATAAATTAAAAAAATTTCAAAAAAAAACGCAAAAACCCTTGACAAGGGAGGGGTTCGGTGCTATAATACGCGTCCACAAACACAGAGACCTTAACCGAGTTGGTTGAGAGAGTGTGAAGTGAGTGATCTTTGACAA
>JALWHT010000190.1 GCA_026983515.1 Sulfurovum sp. | reverse complement strand
GCTTCGGTAATGAGCAGTGTGGCATACGCGCCTTCAAGGCGATTGACAGTTTTTTTGAATGCTTCAAAAGGTGCAAGCCCTTCGTTGTGGTACTTTTCAAAGAGGTGTACAATGGTTTCCGTATCGGTTTGGCTGAGAAAAGTGACTCCCTCCTGTTGTAACTCTTTTTTAAGCTCCTGGTAGTTCTCGATGATACCGTTATGTACCACATAGGAGTAGGCACCCAGGTGAGGGTGGGCGTTGAGTTCGGTAGGTTTTCCGTGGGTTGCCCATCGGGTATGACCGATGGAGACACCAAAGCCTTCAGAGGTGTAGTTTTTGGTTTTTCCCCGCAGGTTTTTGAGTTTGCCAACCGCTTTAAAGTCGTGAAGTTTTTTACCTTCGATAATGGCGATGCCTGCAGAGTCGTAGCCTCTATACTCAAGCTCCTGCAGTCCGTCCAGGAGTATCTCTTTTTTTTCTTTAGGACCGATATAGCCGACTATCCCGCACATTTATTTTTCCTTCTTGTCTGTTGTGAGTTTTTCAATAATTCGTTCCGTATTATGGCAGAAATTCCCATTCTTTTCGATGAGGAACATATCACGTACACGGTTTTTGAGGGTATGGACTTTCGCTGTGACAATATCGATGCCCATCTCATCGAACATATCGATGATATAGGCAAGCAGCCCCCGCTGGTTTTTACTTTTCAGATGCATAATGGCATAGCTTTTGGAATGCTCGCAGTCAATATCGATATCTTCCTTTTGAATCAGCGGGATCGATTCGATGCTCTTCTTGGTCGGATCGAATGCATCGGTAATAATTTGCTCAATCATTCCTATCTCGTCATCATCCACCCGGGTTGCAAAGTCTATTTTGAAGTATTTGAGATTATTGAAAAGTTTACTGATATCCATATTGACCACCTCAAGCATACTGAGTTTGCCCAGCAGATAACTGAGATTGATGGAGTCGGCACGGATGATCTCGATGGTCAGATAGTCATTGTTGCTGATATGATAGGTGTAGTGCTCGGTCTTAAATGCTTTTTTGGCAATTTCAATGATACGTTCGGGGCGATAGCGCAGAAAAAGGAGGTTGGAAGGCATTTCGAGAATCTTTTTCTGTTCGCTTCGCTTAAGCGCCAGAAATGCCGGATGGCGTTTGAGTGCCTGTTCTTTTTTGGCACGTTTGGCCGCTTCATCGAGCATTGCCGTACGTCCCAGCACTTCGAGTGAGTGTTTGTAGAGCGTACGCAGCAGCCGTGCGGAGAAAGAGTTGTAAATGTCGCTGCCCACCCCGTTCATATCGGCATAGGTAAGAATATAGATCATGTCGAGCAGTTTTTTGCTCGGGAAGTGGGAAGCAAAGCCGAAGATGATCTTTTCACTGTAGAGATCTTCGCGCTGTGCGACGTTGCTCATCAGCGTATGGTACTGGATAAGCCGTTCTCCCATATCGATCAGTTCAGGTTTGATGTTCAGCTTCTGTGCAAATATCTTGAAAAGCGATGCACCCACAAGATGGTGGTCGCGTTTGCGTCCTTTGCCCGCATCGTGCAGGAAAACAGCCAGTTTCAGCATTGCCTTCTCTTCCCCGCTAAGCACATCATAGAGCTCTTTGACCAGAGGTTCTTCAATATGTTCGAGATGGTAAACACAGCGTAATGAATGAATGTCTACTGCGTATTGGTGATATCCGTCAAACTGGGGCAGGTCGACCACTTTTTTGATAGGAGGGACCGTGTATCGTAGCAGTCTGACATAGGAGAGGGTACTCAAAATAGAGTAGGCGTGCGGCTGGCAGAAGATCGCTGAAATGGTTTTGTACAGTATCTCATCCGGTCGTTCAGGGTGCTTGGCATCGATGAGAGCCTGAAGGAAAGTCGGATGCGCACGGAACGGGGTGTGTGCCTCCCTGACTAGCTGTTTGAGCAGGCTGTTGAGATCTCTGCTGTTTTTGGGGTAAATAAAGCGTTTTTGTGATGGGATTGCCACATAGTCACAGGTAAGCTTCTCCAGCCAGATGGTGCTGTAGAGGCGGACGATCTTGAGTGATTCGGTTACCTTCTTGGCAAATTTTATCTGTCCGTTGGGCGTATTTTCGTATCCAAGCAGTGTGCCTACCTGGGGGATATGTTCAAGCCTGAGTCTGTCCTCTTTTTTATGGGTGGCAAGGTGTAGCGCCGAACGAACACGGAAGAGAAACTCAAGTGCAATGCGGAACGGTTTATATTCACGCTCTTCGATGATCTGTATTGGAAGCTCTTTGATAGCATTGATGTTGTACTGTACCTTCCCGATCCAGTAGACAAGGTTTGCGTCTCTGAAACCGCCTGCACCTTCTTTGAGGTTGGGCTCCATTGTCAAAGGGTATTTTTGATGTTTGTGTGCCTGCTCTTCAAGTTTGGCTTCAATAAATGCTTTAATATTGTCGTGACGAATCTGTGCAAGCGTATTTTGTGTTTCCGTCCATATAAAGTGTGACCCGTCAATAAAACGGGACTCGATAAGTGCGGTTTTGATGGTAATGTCTGTCTTGGAAACTTCAAAGAGTTCTTCAACGGTATGAACGCGGTGTCCCAGTTTCAGCCCGGCATCCCAGAGCAGATAGAGTACTTTTTCGATGAGTGCTTTGGTATTGTAGCCGGGGATATCCTTATAGACGATCATCAGATCGATATCTGAATAGACGCAGAGCTGTTCCCGCCCGTAGGAGCCAAGTGCAACAAGTGCTATTGGAATGGCATTTTTAAGTGGTGTGTAGTTGCCGAACATCGATCGCAGTGTGACTTGGTAAGCGATTTTTATAATTGTGTCTATTTTTCGGGTGTGTCTGACAAGGAAGTCTTTACCCCCAGTCGTAGAGAAGGTTTCTTCTAAGGTTTCGAAATAGGCTTTAATCTCTTTTTTGAGGACTTTCGCAATCTCAAGATCCGATGCTCCTTCATACAGCAGTGCTTCTATTTCAGACTTTAGCTGGTTCACGGTCTACTCCTATAGGCAAGCTGTGCGATGCCCTAAACAATTAGTGATATAATACCGAAATTTATGATGAAATGGACTGCACAATGGATCTTATAGAAAAAGTACGTAACAAAGAACGCCTGAGTCAGCAAGAGGGCGAAGCACTCTACGAACTTGATCTCTATACACTGGGTGAACTTGCCGATGCAATACGTAAAGAGAAATATGGACGTAAAAGCTTTTTCAACGTCAACCGCCATATCAATCCTACCAATATTTGTGCGGATATCTGTAAGTTTTGCGCCTATTCTGCCAGCAGAAAGAACCCCAACCAGTATACGATGAGTCACGATGAGATCCTTGCCATTGCGGAAAACTCCGTCAAGAACGGTGCCAAAGAGGTGCACATTGTCTCGGCACACAACCCCAACGACGGTGTGGAGTGGTATATGGGTGCCTTCAGGAAGATCAGAGAGCGGTTTCCCGACCTGCACATCAAGGCGATGACCGCTGCGGAGATCGACTTTCTGCACCGCCAGTATGGACTCAGCTACGATGAGGTACTCGATCAGATGATTGAAAATGGGGTAGATTCCATGCCCGGTGGTGGTGCGGAAATTTTCGATGAAGGTGTCAGGGAGTACCTCTGCAAAGGCAAAGTGACCTCTGACCAGTGGCTTGAAATTCATCGAAAGTGGCATGAACGCGGCAGGGAGAGCAACGCGACGATGCTTTTTGGACACGTTGAGACACGTTCGCACCGTATCGACCATATGCTGCGTCTGCGCAATCTGCAGGATGAAACAGGCGGTTTCAATGCATTCATCCCGCTGGTTTACCAGCGTGACAACAACTTTCTGAAAGTCACAGAGTTTCCTACCGGGCAGGAGATTCTCAAAACCTATGCTATCAGCCGTATTCTGTTGGACAATATCCCCCACATCAAAGCCTACTGGGCGACTTCAACGATCAATCTTGCACTCATCGCCCAGGAGTTCGGTGCGGATGATCTTGACGGTACGATCGAAAAAGAAGCTATCCAGTCTGCTGCAGGTGCTGCTTCCGCACACGGAATGCCATTGGAAGACTTCGTTGCGATGATTAGAAATGCAGGTTTCATTCCTGTCGAGCGTGACAGCCTCTACAATGAATTGAAGGTCTACTAAAAAGTTATGTTAGAATATATTTCTAAAAAAAGAAGGGTGTAACATGGTACTCATGATAGACAACTATGACAGTTTTACATATAATGTCGTACAGTATTGCCGTGAACTTGGTGCGGATTTGAAGGTTATCCGAAATGATGAAATGGAGATAGAGCAGATCAAGGCGCTTAACCCCAAAAAGATTATCCTCTCTCCCGGTCCCTCCACCCCCGATGATGCAGGTGTCACACTTGATGTCATCAGAGAATTTGCCGATACGACACCCATCTTCGGCATCTGTCTGGGGCACCAGAGTATTGCACAGGCATTTGGCGGCGAAGTGATCCGTGCGAAGAAGATGATGCATGGCAAGACTTCACAGGTAAAGGTTGATGCCCAAACGCCTATTTTCAAAGATATTCCGGATGAGTTCCGTGCGACACGCTACCACTCTCTGACAGTCAACAAAGAGAACCTTCCAGAAACCATCGTGCCTACCTCACACAGTGACGATGACGGAGAGATCATGTCATTGCAGATCAAAGACAAGCCCATTTACGGTGTACAGTTTCATCCTGAGTCTATTATGAGTGAATATGGGCACGAGATGCTTGACAATTTCCTCAAACTTTAAAGCAGGACGATACCTATGGGGAAAAAGCTCTTTCTATGGCTTCTTTTCCTTTATGTAATCCTTTCTGTTTTTCTTGCCGCAACCACGCCCATTACGCCACACGAGGCAAAAAACCTTTATGAATCACATTCACTGGTAACACTCCTGATGCAGTGGGGTACCCACATCATCCCTGGGCTGCTGGGACTGCGGCTTTTTTTTATGCTTTTTGCATTTTTGAGCCTGCGTATCTTTTATGAACTTAGCCAGCGCTATTTTAAAAAGCGTGAAGATGTCTATCTGTCTACTGTGCTTTTTATGTTTCTGCCGGGTATTATTACTGCGACCGTACTGGCCAACGTTGGTATTATTGTATTGATGCTAATACTGCTTTTTGTACTGCTGTATGAACGGCGAAATTTCGTACTGCTGCCCTTTATCATGCTGGCACTCTTCTTTATCCATGAAGCTTCTATCATCTTTTTTGTGGCACTCTTGTTTTATGGTATTACGCACAAGGACAAACCGCTGGCTGTGCTGTCCGGTGCGTTTATTCTTGCGTTTGTTTACCTGGCGAAAGGCATTGAAATCAGCGGTCGGCCTACGGGACATTTTATTGAAGTTTTTGGTCTTTATGCCGCAGTATTCTCCCCATTACTCTTTTTATATTTTTTCTATACAATGTATAGAATTTTGCTTCGCGGGAAAAAAACACTGATGTGGTATATTTCTTTTACCGCGCTGGTTGTCTCTCTCCTGCTCTCCATTCGCCAAAAAGTCTACATTACAGACTTTGCCCCTTATGTAATGATCTCTACCATTGCCATGGTGGAAGTTTTTATGAGCAGCCTGCGCGTACGTCTGCCTCAGTTTCGCAAACGCTACAAACGCGCATTTTATGTGGTAATGGGATTCCTTGTACTTTCTGTAGTGATGCTGCTTTTCAGCCGTCCTCTCTATCTTATGACTAAAGAAGGTACGCATCCTTTTGCAGCACAGGTTTTTGCACCTTATTATTTTGCCCAAAAGCTGAAAGCCGAAGGCAAAAAGTGTTACGATGCGAAAGGCAGGGTAGCATTGCAATTACGTTACTACGGTATTTCTTCCTGTAAGCAGTAGTGAACTGTTTCCAAAATACACAAAAACAATAGATTTCTTATCGTTTTAATTAGTCAAACGAAATTTAAACCCTTCGCATGATACACTTTAACGAACAAAATTAAAGGAGAACTCGATGGCTCAAAAGGCAATTAGAGAGTACGATGGTAAAGCAATTTTTGCAAAACATTGGAACGAATATTTTGACGGTTTCCATTATGGATTCAAATCAGTATTGGTTACCAGTGGCGATGAATTGAGAGAAAAAGCAAAAGAGCATGGTTTTGAATGGCTCAATCAGGAACCACTGGTTGCAAAGCCTGATATGCTTTTTGGTAAGCGTGGTAAAAACGATCTTGTTCTATTTAAGGTAGAAAAGCCAGGTGATGTAACCCTGGAAGATGCTGCAAAATGGATCGATGAAAAGCAGTCTCACGAAGTAACACTGCTTTCCGGTCAGAAAGGTCACCTGACACACTTTATTGTTGAGCCGTTTACACCGCATACACAGGAGCAGGAGTATTATATCTCTGCAACAACTGTAGGTGAGGATGATGTACTCTATATGTCTGCTGAAGGCGGTATGGAAGTCGAAGAGGGCTGGGATGAGAAGGTCAATGAAGTACATATTCCTATCAACATGCCTGATACCGATATGGAGAAAGCGATCAAAGCACACATTCCGGCAGACATTCCTGCCAAAAACAAAGAGGCATTCGCTTCATTTGCCATCCAGTTCTTCAAATTCTACAGAGATATGAACTTCGCATATCTTGAGATCAACCCGATTGTTATGCTTGACAACGGTGAAATGGCGATTCTCGATCTCGTTGCAAGACTGGATGATACTGCCGGATTTATGATGAAAGACAAGTGGGGTGACATCGAGTTCCCAACACCATTTGGTATGGAAGATCAGACTCCTGAAGAAAAAGCCATCGCTGAAGCAGATTCCAAGTCAGGTGCTTCACTGAAATTAACAATTCTTAACCCACAGGGACGTATTTGGACAATGGTTGCCGGTGGTGGTGCATCAGTTGTGTATGCTGATACAATCGCAGACTTTGCCGGTGTAGAAGACTTGGCAAACTACGGAGAGTATTCCGGAGGACCGACAACCGGTGAAACAAAATTCTACGCAGAGACTATTTTTGACCTCATGACGCGATATGAAGATCCACGAGGAAAAGTACTCATTATCGGTGGCGCGATTGCAAACTTTACCGATGTTGCAAAAACCTTTACCGGTATTATCCAGGCAATGGAAGAGTGGGCAGATAAACTCAAAGCACACAATACAAAGATTTATGTACGCCGTGGTGGACCAAACTATGAAAAAGGGCTCAAGGATATCAAAGAGGCTGCTGACAGACTGGGACTGGATATCGAAGTTTACGGACCGGAAACACACGTCACTGACATTGTAAGAATGGCATTAGAGAAGTAAGGGTAGGAGAGAATAGATGAGTAGCAGACTATTTACAAAAGACACACAGGCGATTTTTTGGAACAACAACAAGACAGCGATCCAGAGAATGCTGGATTATGACTATGTCATTGGAAGAGAAACACCGTCTGTAGCAGGTATTGTTGCACCTACAAGTGCAAATAAGTTCGAAAAGTTCTTCTGGGGCGGTGATGAGATCATGGTACCGCTTTACAAAAGTACCGGCGATGCTGTCAAAGAGCAGCCTCAGGCGGATGTTCTTCTGAACTTCGCATCATTCAGAACAGCGTACGATGTTACGATGGAAGCGATTGGGATTGAAGGTCAGTTCAAAACCATCATGATCACTGCAGAAGGTATTCCTGAAAGACTGGCAAGAAAGATGAACCAGGCAGCACGTGATGCCGGTGTAACGGTTATCGGACCGGCAACTGTCGGTGCCATTGTTCCGGGAGCATTCAAAATCGCCAACATCGGTGGTACGATTGAAAATATCATCAACTCCAAGCTGCACAGAGCAGGGTCTTGTGGACTGGTTACACGTTCAGGTGGTCTTTTCAACGAGCTTTCCAACATCATTGCGATCAATGCTGACGGTATTGCCGAAGGTGTTGCCATCGGTGGTGACAGATTTGTCGGTTCGGTATTTATCGACAACCTGCTCAGAATGGAAGAAAATCCTGATGTAAAATATATGATTCTTCTCGGTGAAGTGGGTGGTACAGAAGAGTATAAAGTCATCGAAGCGGTCAAATCAGGCAAGATCAAAAAGCCTATTATCGCATGGTGTATCGGTACCATCGCGAAGCACTTCAGCTCAGGCGTACAGTTTGGTCACGCGGGTGCTTCTGCCAATGCCGATGCAGAAACAGCAGCAGCAAAAAATGCAGCAATGGCAGATGCAGGTATTCACGTTCCGGCATCATTCAACGACCTTCCTGCAACCATCGCTGAAGTCTATAATGATCTTAAAGCACAAGGTGTCATCGGTGAAATCGAAGAACCTGCGATCAGAGAGATCCCAAAAACAAGAAGACCAAAACACTTTATCTGTACTATCTCTGATGACAGAGGTGAAGAGGCAACATACGCAGGTTTCCCAATCTCTTCTGTAGCGCTTCCAAGCACAGGCAAAGGTATCGGTGATGTGATTTCACTACTTTGGTTTAAAAAACAGTATCCGAAATGGGCGACCGAGTTCATTGAAACTGTTATTAAAACCGTTGCAGATCACGGTCCTGCGGTTTCCGGTGCACACAATGCCAAAGTAACAGCACGTGCAGGCAAGTCTGTTGTTGAAGCACTCGTAACCGGACTGCTTACTATCGGACCAAGATTCGGTGGTGCCATTGACGGTGCAGCAAAATACTTTAAATATGCAGATGACAATGACCTGACACCGGCAGAGTTCCTTGGCTATATGAAAAAAGAAGGTATACCGATTCCGGGAATCGGACACAGAATCAAGTCTTTGAAGAACCCAGACCTTCGTGTTAAAGGGCTCATGGACTTTGCAGCAGAGAACTTCCCTGCAACACCGCTGCTTGACTATGCAAGAACAGTCGAAGCGCTAACAACATCCAAAAAAGAGAACCTGATTCTCAACGTGGATGGTACTATCGGAATTTTGATGGTAGATATGTGGAGAGCACTTGGATACAGTGAACCTGAGATCGATGAGTTTATCGAGTCAGGAACACTCAATGCATTCTTCATTGTCGGTAGATCCATCGGATTCATTGGTCATGTACTTGATGAAAAACGTCTGGCAATGCCTATGTACAGACATCCTATGGACGATATTCTTTACGATGTCAAGAAAGCAGAGCCTATCGCTTAATGCTTTTTATAGACACGGCTCTGCCGTGTCCCTTTCTTTTTTTGCTAAATCCCCACAAAAACCCTTGACATCTTATCTCATCCTGTTAAAATTTCTAATTTCTAATTTCTAATTTCTAATTTCTAATTTCTAATTTCTAATTTCTAATTTCTAATTTCTAATTTCTAATTTCTAATTTCTAATTTCTTCCTATAT
>JALWHT010000189.1 GCA_026983515.1 Sulfurovum sp. | reverse complement strand
AGAAGAAGTCTCCAACACTCCTGTACCATCCTTTTTTAACGAATCTCTCTATCTCACTGTACATGCCTTCTGGAATTCTCACGAGCACATCTCTGCTCATCCTTTTACCCCCTCTTTGATCTCGCAGATCACCTCGCAGTCTGCGTCTGTGTCTATAAGATCGGAGCTCTGTGCTGAGGCATCTATAAAATCTCTGATTAACTGCCTTAGTGCATCACTTCTGTTCAGGAATCTCTTTGACTTTCTTACTGCTCTATCGAACTCTTCGAGGTCTTTTTTTGTTAATTTTACACTCACATACACAACATCTGATGTTGACATCCTACTACCCCCATCTCATTTATTTGTTAGTATACTAATAGTATTCTGGCAAAAAGAGCTATATTAATCTTATGCTATTATGCTGTTACGGGAATAGGATGGTGGAGAAATGACGGAGAAAAAAGACAACAAAAAGATCTCAGTCTCAGTAAGTTTGAGTAAATATCTGAAGGATAAAATGGATGATCTTGTAGACAAAGGAGATTTTGCTTCGATTTCAGAGATCGTCTCTATCGCTGTTACTCGCTTTTTAGTAGAGTACGAACGGGAAAAGAAAGCGAAAATCACATGAGGTGGATGTATATGCACGTTCTTGTAAGATGTGCATTATGTGGCGCCAAAAACGTGGTAGATGTTTCATACAACTTAAACGACAGCGAATTTGTTGTTGAGAACAACTACAGTTACGATGAGTTCCTTGAGCGATATCTCAATTTTGTGAGAGGTCTAACTGATTTCCCAATCAAAAAGGAGAGATTAATCGAGCTAATCAGGTACTCGTTGAATGTAAATTACTCTCTTGCATATGAAATACTCGACAAGTTGAAGAATGACTTATTCTTGTATGAAAAAGATGGAATGATTTACGAGGTGTAATAATGAGTAAGAAAGCTCTAATCACACTTATAATATTATGTGCAGCTGGTTTGGTTTACGGGATTCACAACAACTACCTCACCCTCCCGTTAAACCTTAAACAAACTGTAATTCACCCCATAGACAAAGCAGTATACATGCAGACGTATCCCGTCAAGGTGTGGTACACTAATATTGTGCTGACCGAAAAAGACCCGTTCACAGGAAAGGTATATCATGAAAAAGCCGTGAGAATCTTTTTTAAAAACGAAGGTTCAGATAGTGTCGCATTTATAATTGGAGGCGTTGCAATAGTTGATTCGACTGGGAAGACTTATTATCCCGATGTAATGTTAGTTTATTACCCCTTAGAGATATATCCCAATGCTAAAACACATATAGACGTTCCTTTCAAGAAACTACCATCCTCTGGTTGGTTATACATAGATGTATTCAAAGCCAATGGTCAAATTACAGAATATGGCCCCACTGTCTCGTATAAAAAGCTGGAAACGATTAAATTCAAATATTCTGGTGCAGTTTAATTCATCTTTTCCGGTATATGATCCTCCCTCCTCCTGGTGGCTTCGAAGCTTTGTAACTTTCCATCCCCGAACAGTTGTGGTGGAACGGTAGTCTGTGATCATCGCAGAAAAGCTTCCCGCAGTAAGTACACTTGTAAGGGAGATAAACTCTTTTCCCACAATATGCACATGTCCCGTATAACGGACGAGTTTCCTTAGATGATTCTGTAGTCACACGGGCCTCTATTTTGTCTGGGAGGGCATAGGGATCCCGTCTCAGCAACACGACCACTGCGATCACTACCGCAACAATCACTAAGACAATAATAATAAGATTAGACAGCATAACTAAACTAAAGAGATATTATTTAGTTAAATCTTGCGAAAACGTCTGTAACGTCCTTGTGGTTTAATATATACACTCTTATAAAATTCACCTAACCGCATCTATCCCGTACGGGAATATAAAACATCGTCTAAATCGTGTACGGGCTTGCAGAGCGGATTATAAGACATGCCAATAATCAAAAGAGCATTGCTCTATTGCACAACGAAATTACCAGCTACCCTAGTGGATAAAATATAAGGGAACGGGTGTAATTACTTATAATGCTTTTTCAACCATCTTAGATCAGATGACACGTGTTCCTTATCCCTCTCTGGAATCCTCGCAGCCCCCTTTAGAAAAGAGAGTTTCTGAAC
>JALWHT010000188.1 GCA_026983515.1 Sulfurovum sp. | reverse complement strand
CACCAGCACTTGAGAGTTGTCCTCAAAGAAGAGGGGTATGTACAAGAGTATATACAACGACTCCTAAAAAACCAAACTCTGCTTTGAGAAAAGTAGCAAAAGTAAGACTGACATCAGGATATGAGGTAATCTCATACATCGGTGGTGAAGGTCACAACCTCCAGGAACACTCTATCGTTCTCGTACGTGGCGGTAGGGTAAAAGACCTTCCAGGGGTGAAGTATCACATTGTTCGTGGTGCACTCGATGCCGCAGGTGTTGCCAACAGAAAAGTGGCAAGATCCAAATACGGAACCAAGAGACCTAAGTAATCTAAACGATTGTAGTTTAGGTGAAGTTGCCGCGTAGGCGGAGCAGTAGGTTGAGTTTAGCTTAGTAATGGGCTTAAGCAGGTGTTATCATCATCCTTAGGGGATGACACTTGAGTAAATCAATATCGATTGAAGATAGAAGGATATAGAGAATGAGAAGAAGAAAAGCTCCCGTAAGACCGGTACTGCCAGATCCAGTATACGGTTCGAAAGTACTGACAAAGTTCATCAACGCCGTTATGCTTGACGGTAAGAAAAGTGTTGCGCAAAAGGTTGTTTACTCTGCGCTTGAGAGAATTGAAGAAAAAACTGGCGAAAAAGCGATTGACGTATTCAACAAAGCAATGGACAACGTCAAGCCTGTTATGGAAGTAAAAAGCCGTCGTGTCGGTGGTGCTACCTATCAGGTGCCTATTGAAGTTAGACCTGTAAGACAGCAGTCACTCGGTATCCGCTGGATTGTTGACGCTGCAAGAAAAAGAAACGAAAGAACGATGATGGAGCGTCTGAGCAATGAGCTTATGGATGCTGCAACTGAGAAGGGTGCTGCTTTCAAGAAGAAAGAAGATACCTACAAAATGGCTGAAGCGAACAAAGCGTTCGCTCACTACAGATGGTAAGGAAGTAACGTATGCCTAGAAGTCATAAACTGGAAGACCTGAGAAACATCGGTATTGCCGCGCACATTGATGCCGGTAAAACAACAACAACAGAAAGAATCCTTTTCTATACAGGTGTTGAGCACAAAATCGGTGAAGTTCACGACGGTGCTGCAACGATGGACTGGATGGAGCAGGAGCAGGAGCGTGGTATTACCATTACCTCTGCTGCGACAACGTGTGAGTGGAGAGGTAAACAGATCAACATCATCGACACTCCGGGCCACGTTGACTTCACCATTGAAGTTGAGCGTTCAATGCGAGTACTTGATGGTGCCGTTTCTGTATTCTGTGCGGTCGGTGGGGTTCAGCCTCAGTCAGAAACTGTATGGAGACAGCGTAACCGTTATGGTGTACCGTCAATCGTTTTTGTCAATAAAATGGACAGAACCGGTGCGGATTTCTTTGAGGTTGAAAGACAGATCCGTGACAGACTCAAGGGTAACCCTGTACCTGTTCAGCTGCCTATCGGTGCTGAAGACAACTTCGAAGGGATCATCGATCTCGTTAAAATGAAAGAGATCGTATGGGATGCTGAAGCAGCAATGGGTTCAGCATACCATGAGCAGGAGATCCGTGACGAACTTCGTGAGCAGGCTGAAGAGTACCGTGAAAAAATGATCGAAGAGATCTCTTCTTGTGAAGCCAATGAAGCGCTGATGGAAAAATATATGGAAGGTGAAGAACTGACTACCGAGGAGATCATGAACGGTATCAAGCAGGCAACAATCCATATGGAAATTGTGCCTATGACATGTGGTACAGCATTCAAAAACAAAGGTGTTCAGACACTGCTTGACGCGGTTGTTGATTTCCTCCCTGCACCAACAGAAGTACCACCGATCAAAGGTACACTGATGGATGATCCTGACACAGAAGTGATTGTCGAATCTACAGATGACGGTGAGTTTGCTTCATTGGCATTTAAAATTATGACTGACCCGTTTGTCGGTCAGTTGACATTTATCCGTGTTTACCGCGGATCACTCCAGTCAGGTTCTTATGTACTCAACTCAACGAAAGAGAAAAAAGAGCGTGTAGGCCGTATCATGAAAATGCATGCGATCAAAAGAGAAGAAGTTCCTGAAATCTATGCCGGTGAAATCGGTGCGGTTGTCGGACTGAAAAACACCACTACCGGTGATACACTCTGTTCTGAAAAAGACAAAG
>JALWHT010000187.1 GCA_026983515.1 Sulfurovum sp. | reverse complement strand
TTTCTGAAGTGATATTTTCCCACTCTTTTACCCCTTTATATTTAAAAACACTTCGTACCATACCATAGGCATATACATCTCCATTGATGTTGGTAATGCCTTTGGCTAGTTGTCCTCTTTCGTTGTGGGGGATGTCGTACCATTTTGTGTTAGATTTGATTTCATTTATCTCAAAAATTTGATCTAATACAATTGGATATTCATTAATTCCAGATATATAAGCTGCTTCTATACCATAATCCCATCTAACAGAAGCAAATTCACCTAATTTATTATTTGCAGGAACATAAGCAATAACCCTAGTTGGTAACTTATCTAATTCTACAAAGTCTTCATTTTGAGGCACATCTTTTAAAACAAATGCTATGTATTTTCTATTGAAAGCTACACAATCCCTCAATTCTCCATTTTTGTATGTTTCTTCATAAAATTCTTTTGTCATTTTTTCTCCGTTTTATTAGAATGTATTATTCTCTTTAACTTCAGGTAATGTACCCATTCCTTTAGACGTAACAGACAATTTCTTACATTTTTTGTAATAGTTGTCCAGTTGCTCCTTTAAACAAGCTCTCGAACATGTACTAAATGGAAATGTTTTAGCATGAGCCTTGATGACACCATTTCTCACATCTTCATAATCCATTTTCCTATCAGGCAACAATCGTCCTTTTTTTGTAAGAAGCATCTCTGTGGTCGCCGTATGTAGTACACCGTGTGAACCATGGTTTTGATTGGTTCCTTCAGCACATACCGTAGGTGCATTAGCATAATGTTTAACTGGGTTACCTCTACCTTTACAACCTGACCCACTCATAAATGCTTCAGGGATTAAGTGGTGACCTGTTTGACCAGGGCAACAGCCCTTACTACCCTTCATACCACCAGAACCAGCATCAGTATCTTTCATGGGTACTAACATACATTTTCTTGCTCTAATACATTTATTGGCTGTTGCAGCACTTCTTTGCCAGTCAGCAATTTTTTTAGCTGCTCCCTCAAAATCACCTTTTTTAATAGCATCTATTGTGGATTGGATATCTTGTTGGACGTTTTTTATACTATCTAGAATACGTTGAGACTCTCGTTGAGCTCCATTATACATTTCCATATAATAATCAGCTTGTGCTATATCATCCGCAGCTGTTGCTGCAGAATATATCCAGCCAGCAATTGGTACCAATTTTGAAGCAACAACTTTTAATCCTAATTTAATTCCTTTTTCCATAGCAATATTTAATGCCGCATCTTTTGCTTCTGAAATAACACTAGACATAATATCTGTTTCTGCTATTTTAGCTTCTAATTCTTTTAGTTTTTTAGTAGGATTTTCTAAATTTTTTATACTCAAAGGCTTAAAAGATAGGAGTTTACAATTTTTCTTTTTCCAATTAAGAGTCTGTACATGCTTACTTTTTCCACATGCTTTATTCATACGTTCTTTTTCTTTACTACAAGGATCAAATACATACCAAGTATCCAAATACTTCCAAAGGGGTGTATTCCCAGGCATAGACCCATGATTATGCGTCATGCTATCCGTATGCCTACAGACGTTGTAGCCCTCTACCTTCACATTCATAGACCAGCTTCTAAAGTAGGCTTTGCCGTTCTTAGCACCTGTTGAGAATCCTTTGGCACCTCTGGCACCATAGTCTCCTGAGGAGGTTTTAAAATAGGATTTGTCTTTTTGTGCGACAGGCTTGCCGCTGATAAATACTGTCACCGTACCGTTTGCCAGATCCTTTGCTTTTGCTGTATTTGCAAAAGGCACGGGCTCTTTGGGTGTCCAACAGACATCAGGAAACGCTGCCGAGCTCACCCCGTCTGCTGCCTTACAAGCCACTTCCAAACCGTTGGCGAATACATCGTTAGCCATGCTGTACCTCCTCTACTTCTGTAGTCTCTTCTTCATAACACTCACCATAAAGTCTCTTTTTCTCCCAAAGCGCATCAGGAGTACCTACAATGATAGTATCTACTTCATGTATACTTCTCTTTAGCGGTATTTTTGCTCTACTAACCATAACGATACGCTCTTGGTCAGGTTCGAGTATCAGTGTATCTACTACTGGTGTGAGACTTGTTCGCTCACCATTGCTTCGTATAACCTCCATAGATACATCGAGCTTAGGTAGCATAAAGAGGCGTTCCCCTT
>JALWHT010000186.1 GCA_026983515.1 Sulfurovum sp. | reverse complement strand
ACGAAAAGGGGCTGGTATGTGCCAACTTCTATTTCCCCGGATTTGCAAAGTACTCCGTAACGACCAAAGAGAACCAGTCGATTTCCATGTCCTCAACTGACATCGTGCAGTGGATCCTCTCTATGTTTTCTACGGTTGATGAGGTGAAAAAGGCGCTTGAGAACAACGAAGTGGCGATCTCTCCGGTACTGACACCGGGTTTCCCTCCCCAGGTGCAGCCTTTCCACTTTATTGTTTACGATAAGACAGGCAAGAGCATTGTTTTCGAGCCGATCGACGGCAAGCTGAAAGTCTATGACAACCCCATCGGTGTCATTACCAACTCTCCTACATTTGACTGGCACATGACCAACCTGAGAAACTACGTGACACTGGGTGCCAATACGCCTGACCCCAAAAAGGTCTTCGGTCTTGAGCTCAAGCCGCTTGGACAGGGTGCGGGTATGCTGGGTCTTCCAGGTGACTTCACACCGCCGTCACGTTTTGTAAGAGCGGCAGCATTCGCAGGAAGTACGATCCCTGATGCAAAGGCGGAGCAGGGTGTCATGCAGGTCTTCCATATTCTCAACAGCTTCGACATCCCTGTCGGTGCGGCAAGAACCATTGAAGAGGGGAAGATCTTCTCCGACTATACGATGCTGACAGTTGTACGTGATACGAAGAACCTTCGCTACTACTACAAGACATATGATGATCAGAACATCAAGATGCTTGACATGAAGAAGTTCGACTTCAACGCCAAGAAGATCGTGAAGCTTCATACGCTTACCAAGCAGAAGTTCGAAGATGTCAGCAGTAAGCTGAAGTAGTTTTCCCTCCTCTGGATACAGACACTTTTGTGTTTGTGTCCTTTCTAAAAAGATAATGGCAGACGCTATTTTCTCTTATTATCTTGCTCTGTTGATAGTTTCAAATCCCTCTTCAATCGAATCTACTTTTTCCAGTAAAAAGAGCAATACCGCGGCATTGAACTGTGCCAGCTTCATAAAACTTTCACTCGGATGTCTGGTCTGCTTCAGGGAATCCTCAAGTGTGATAGGTTTGAACGATTTGGTATAGTCGATGCCGTACGCTTTTGGGTCTACTTTGAACTCTGTTATGTCATCGTTTTCCATAACTGTGATGGCACATTTGCCGAATATCTCCGGACTTCCCTCATTGCCTTTGATGATGATGAGTTTTTTGTAGCGCTCTTTGTAGAGTGCGATATATTTTTGGATGAAGGGTTTATGAAATGCGCCTATGACGGCAGTTTCGCTTTTGGTGATCCCCAACAGTTTTTCGATGGTGTTGAAGGAGCTGCGCAGTCCCAGTTTTGTACGAAGCTGACTGAAGCGGTAGAGTTCCGGAAAATAGGTTTTGCGGTCGTAGAAATGGACGTTTTTGGGCAAGATAACTGCATCGCATACCTCTTTGAGTGTGACCCCGCCTTTGGCAGGCTGCAACAGCCCACCGTGCACAGAGAATTCCACACCAAAGGGTTCGACTGCCTGCGCCATGAGCGGAAGCAGGTAGGGGTTGTTGACTTTGCCGTCGTAGGGGTAGCCAAACTCCACCGTGTGCGGTTTCGGGTCGTGCAGGATGAACTCGTCAAAGACATCAAGTGCAGCTTTGAACTCCTCAATGCTCTCACCCTTGACACGCCAGCCAAGCAGAAAGGCAGCTGCCTGTTCGGGAACAACCTCGTTTTCGAGCATGGCACGGATAACGGTCTGCATCTCTTCGTAGGTGAGGTCGCGGTTACGCTTGGGACCGGTACCGACAAGTTTGAGATAGGGGAGGAATTCCTGGCTGGTCATGGACATTTCCTGTTATGGTCTGCTGCTATTGTAGCGTTTTGTATGAAAAAGTGAATTGAGTTGCGTTAATTAATAGTTGTAAATCACTCTTTTTTCTTCTTTTTGGGACCTTTCATCATTTGACGTTTGATATGCAGACGTTCTTTTAAGCGGTTGATCTGGGTGTCCTCCAGGTCTGCATTGATGTTTTCTACCTCTTCTCCAATCTTGACCGAGAGCATTTCCGATTTTTTCATGGCGAGGATCTGTGAGGTGAAGATACTGCGGTGTCCGGAGATCAGAAAGCTGATGACCGCTCCCAGTGCAGCATAATGGGCAATGTCGATTCCGAACAGTTCAACTGCCATAATGGTTGAGGCGATCGGTGTGTTGGTTGTAGCCGAAAGAACGCTCACAAACCCCAATGCAGCAAAAAGTACCACATGTTCTGGTGCAACAATGGCACCGAATGCATGTCCGCTGGTAGCCCCGATGTAGAAGATGGGGGTAATGATACCGCCGCTTCCGCCTGCCCCCAGCGAGAGAGAGGTAAAAACGGTTTTGAGCAGGAATGTGTACCAGTGGATGTCGAGCAGATAACCGGCATTGGGATTGATGGTATGGTTGATAGTATCGAGCCCGAGCCCGATATACTCATCACCGAAAATGAGTGCCAGGATGACAATGATCACTCCGCCGACAAAAGCTTTGACGTAGGCACTGACAGGAATCTTCTTGATCGCTTTGTGCGTATAGTTGACTGAAGTGATGACGATGTCTGCAACAAAACCGAAAAAGAGTGCTGCAATGACGACTTTGATAATCAGTCCCATGTCCAAAGAGATGTCCTGATAGAAGTGGAGGGTATAGTAGGTATATTTGATACCCAGAAACTGGGCTGTCGTAAATGCTGCGAATCCTGCAATGAAGGAGGGAAGAAGGACATCATAGAGGATGACACCGATAATAAGCACCTCTACACCGAAAATAGCTCCCGCTACAGGCGTACCGAATACGGTGGCAAAACCGGCACTGATACCGCAAATGACCAGTTTTTTACGATCCTGTTTGTCAAAACGGAAGAGATCAGAAAGACCTGATGCAACCCCTGCACCAATCTGTGCTCCCGGTCCTTCTTTACCCACGGAAGCACCTGCAAAAATACTGATAACCGTTGCCAGAAGTTTAACAGGAATGACTGTAATATCAATCTTGCCGTCATTTCTGTGTACAGCAGAGATGACCTTTTCCGTACCGTGCCCTTCTGCACTGGGGGCAAAAGTTTTTACCAGCCATACAGTAAATACCAGTGCTATGGGAAGCAGGTAGTAGAAGGGGAAAGGCAGCAGTGCACGGGAAACATCAGAGTATTCCAGAATATTCAGAAAGATCGTGACGACTGCACCGATGATCACCCCGACAACAGAAGAGAGAAATACCCATTTTGTAACGCTTAAAAGAATGATTGTCTGTTCGGTTATATGTTTACGTATCATCGGTATATCCGTTTAAAGGAGGGTATAACTATTATGCCACAAAGGCGATAAAATGAAAGCCAGTATATGAAAAAAGATGATATAAATCATGAAAAAGGTTTTGGCGGCATGCTATAATGAATGATATTTTGCAAAAGAGGAAGGATGAATATGGAAACAACCTTTGATATGTTCATTGAAACAGAGGTACCCGAAGACGAACTGATCGTCTCCCGGACGGACTTTAGCGGAAATATCACCTATGTGAATGAAACCTTTGCCGAGATATCAGGCTACAGACCCGAAGAGCTCATTGGCAAACCGCATAATGTCATTCGCCACCCCGATATGCCTAAATCTGCTTTTGCCGATATGTGGGAGACACTCAAGCGCGGAGAAGTGTGGGAAGGGTATGTGAAAAATCTGCGAAAGGACAAGGGCTACTACTGGGTCTATGCCAGAATGTCCACAGTCATCAAAGAGGGCAAACCTGTTGAGTACAAGTCTGTAAGGGAGCCGGTTTCAAGAGAGAAGAAGATAGAGATGCAAAATCTTTATGACAAAATGCGTGCTGAAGAGGAGGGGCAGACAAGGGTTGTACTCTATGTTAAAAATGATGCCCTTGAAAAGCTGGAAAAGCTGGAGAACGGTTCGCAGTGAAAATGGACTGAAATGTAAAAAGGGAGGGGTATTATGAAAAAGCTGTTTCACCCCGTAACGATCACCCTCTTTGTGATCGTACTGCTCTTGTCCTTGCCGATGCTGCTACCGCAAAAAGAGATTGTGCTGACAGATGCGCAGTTACGACAGGCTGCCGATTTCCACAATCTTGTCCCCATGCAAAAACCTATAACGGCATGGTAGATAAACTTGAGGAAGTGGTGCGCATTATGTTGAAATATCAGGTAGGGCAGGAGTTTGCCAAGGCGCAGATTGCGGATATGGTGGCTTTTTTGAAAACGCTTGAAGGAAAAATCGTTGAAAAGTGATAGATGTTATCCGTTGGTTAACCAACTGTTTTTCAACGATTAGCCTTCAGGGGTTATACTGCTCTTAAGAAAGAGTTTCGACTCTTTCAGCGATGTTAAGAGTTTTTATGTATCTTTGGTTTAGGGTGTATTTCCTAAGCTGGGTTTTGTAAACTTCCTTGTTTTTCTCTTAACGTCACCTGCGGCGGTAGAAGCGCCTTTTCATAACATTCCCTTTCCTTGTTTTTACTTCCCTTATGTTTTCGCTTCTCCCCGCCGGGGAATCGTCCTTTTTTATATCGGTTTATCGGAGATGATGATTTTGTTTTTGCCGTAGGTCTTTTATGATGTGTGTTTTCTTCAGGGGTAGTTAATTCCGACAGTTTTTTTGTGCTGCATTTATCGAAATGGAAAATACGTTACCATACCAAAAAAGTGCTGGAGTATGTCTATGTCAAAAACCCGTTATACCCTTTTTACCGTGATGATATTCGCCTTGGCACTTTTTGCTGTGATGCTGCTGCTGGTACAGACAACAGGTCATGCTCCTGCAGTGGATGGTTGGGTACAGGAAATGATGTTACAGTGGCGTATGGATGCGATGGTGCCTTTTGTGAAAGCGCTTACGGATATGAACAGTTTTGCCGGTGCATTCCTGTTTTCTTTGCCGGTTGTGGTATTTTTTGCCTGGAAGCGCTGGTATAGCGATATTGCCTACTTCTTGACAGCAACACTGGGGGCAACAGCGCTTTTTATTGCTGTAAAGCTGTCAGTAGGACGCATGCGACCTGAAGCGTCTGTACTTGAAGCAGGCGGCTACTCTTTCCCTTCCGGACATACGACGATGGCTACAGCTATGGCATTTGCACTCTATTTTGTGTTGCGGGAAAAAACCGATTCAAAGTGTTTGCAGCGTCTGCTGTGCTGTTTGGCTTTGACCTGGGCAGGGCTGATCGGCTGGAGCCGGCTCTATTTGGGGGTGCACTGGTTCACCGATGTTGTCGGCGGTTTTGGGCTGGGGCTTTTTTGGGTAACGATGCTAAGGCTGCTGTGGTCACAGAAAAAAGAAAGGAAGGCTACCACCGATTGATTGTACGGTTTTCCGCAGCGCGTGTGGTATCTTCAAAAAGCACAACCTTAATGAGGTCTTCACGCTCAACAGTGCCGATCTCTTCTTCAAAATAGGCAACGGCATTGCTTTCACTCATAGGGGTGAGCATTCCTGATCCGATCTTGTTGTTGCGTGTGGGGATGAAGACACCGTTTTCGAGGTTTCCGATGACAATATTGGTACGTCCGGGTTTGAGCCTGAGGTCATGGGAAAACTCGGCATAGGCGAAAGTGTGGTGCACTGCTTTTGCACCGGCAATTTTGTAGAGTACCGGAATACTTAGCGCATGTACGGTCAGCATGGTGGTCAGGGGGTTACCCGGCATTGCCATGACAAACGTATTGCCCATGGTGCCCATCATCGTCGGTCGGCCTGGTTTGAGGCTAATACCGTGGAAGAGCGGCTCAAGCCCGTTGGCAAGAAAGGCATCATAGAGAAAATCGGCATCTCCCATACTGATACCGCCGGTAGTAATGACAGCATCGTAGCGTTTCAGTGTCGCGATGAAGTCGGTACTTGCCTCCAGACTGTCAGGAATGGCGCCGGCATAGGTAGGGGTGAACCCAAACGATTTGAGCAGTGCCGAGATGCCAAAGGCGTTGGCATTGTAGATTTCATCTTCATTGGCATGCTCCCATGGCTCCTTGATCTCATTGCCGGTGGAGACAATAGCGATGCTTGGGCTCCGAAATACTTCAACCGCCATGATCCCCTGTGCGGAGAGCAGGGCAATGTCGGCGGCACGCAGCAGGTGGCCGGTGTGAAAAAGTGTTTCACCCGCGGAAAGTTCTTCACCCTTTTTCCTGAAGTTGCTTCCCGTTTTAATATCGGCCGGAAGCGTGACCGCTTCATCTGTGACATCACTACAGTGCTCGATAGGTGCGACCGTGTCAACATCACTTGGCAGCTGAGCACCGGTCATAATGCGGTAGCACTCCCCTTCGGAGAGGGAAGCTTGCGGTACTTCTCCTGCAAAGATGGTACGCTGTACGCTTAAGCGTTTCCCCGCATCGGCAGCTTTGAAGGCAAAGCCGTCCATGGCCGAGTTGTCAAAAGAGGGAAGGTTTTTGCATGCCGTTACTTCACTGGCAATAATACGTCCGAGTGCTTCGGTAACGGTGATGATTTCACTTTCGGTTTTAGCGGTTGCATGGGTTACTGCTTTTTCATAAGCATCTTCAAGCGATAGCGTATCGAGTCTGGTCACGGGTAGCTCCTGGCATCAAGGTGGGGATTTGGCGTTTGCGCTATTATATCCCAAGCCTATTGGAGAATGCCTTAGCGAGGTACTAATCCGCTTTGGACGGGAAATTGGCTATACTTTTCAAATGAATTTCTTACGCAAATCCCTTATTGTCATTTATGTTTTGTCAGTGTTTACAGCCGGTACTGATGCATTACATGCAAGTAGTGAATACCACCCGTGGATTGAAAAGCAGATGCAGCTGATCTATGAGAGCAGGGACAGCAATATAAGCAATGCAGAAATGAAGGCACTGATAGAGAAACGTGACGTGCTCTATTCTGATATTTTTCATCGGATTTTACTGAACAAAAAACTGCTTTACAGTGATATTGAAAATCTTGATAAAAAGATTTTCCTGCTTGAAAAGATGATAGCCCTGAACAAAAGGCGGGGAAATAAAGAGGCGGTATTGCGTGATGAAGTACAGTTGAAATCCTACCGTCTGCTCAAGCTTCAGAACAGGATGGTACGCAGGATTTTTAAAGCACTCGATGATGATGATATTGTATCGTTTGAAAAGCAGATGCACGATATTTTTGCGCAGGGATGGCAAGAGATCGGTAAACTGGATAACAGACATCATGCGTATGAGGAGATTCTAAAGCAGAAGCCTAAAAACCGTTTGATAAAGCAGGTACAGCAGAATATCCGGGAATTCTTTGCACTATTGGAGATCAACAGTGATATACTGCGCTACTTTTCAGACAACACAAAGAAGCTCTACCGCAGAAACAAGTATGCAAAACTGCATCTTCTCAAACCGGCGCTTTATATAGAAGACATTCCGGAAGTCGGACGGCTCAACAAAATGCTGCTGCCGTATGGATTGAGTGTGACAAAACTGCTGCTAATGCTGTGTATTACGCTGGTAATTATGTTTGTCCGAAAAGTACTCATTGGAGCGGTAGAGAAGGTATTGCTGCGTATGCGTGTGGTGGGTTCCTATGCAAAAGAAGTACTCGATGATATCCGTGCACCCATATCACTGCTGCTGCTGCTTATCAATCTACAGTTGATCTTGTTTATTTACCATGAGTTCAGTTATGATGCATCAAGTGCCAGGATTTTTGGCATATGCTACTCCATTATCATTACCTATATTATTTTCCGTACGCTGAACAGTATTGCAAGGGTAAAACTTGAGCATATCGACCAATCGCAAAAAAAGGTGAAGAGCGAGCTTTTCAATATTACGATTAAGATTGTCAACTTTATTGTGATCATTATCGGTTTTCTTTTTGTGATGCACTTTGCGGGTGTCAACCTTACTGCTGTGCTCTCCGGACTTGGTATCGGCGGTTTTGCCGTTGCCCTTGCAGCGAGGGAAAGTCTTTCGAATTTCTTTGGAACCATATCGATCCTTGTCAGTGAAATCTTTTCCCAGGGAGATTTGATAGAAGTAGACGGCCGTTTGGGGAGCGTTGTTGAAATTGGCTTGCGTGTTACAACCATACGAACGCCCGATAATGCACTTATTGCCATCCCCAATGCAACATTGGCAAATAAAGAGGTCCTGAACTGGAGCAAACGGGTGGTAGGACGACGCATCAAGATGAAATTGACAGTGACCTACGAAGCAGACAGAAAAGCCCTTCAAAAAGCGGTAAAAGAGATACGCCGAATGTTACAGACCCATCCGGATATCGCAACAGATAAAACAAACTATAAAGAAGAATTCAAAAAGAGCCCGAAACTGGTCTCCAAAGAGGATGCGCTTGGTGTCAAACGTACGCTACTGGTTTATTTGGATGAATTCGATACCTCAGGGGTCAGTATTCTTGTCAGTGCATTTAGCAAGTCAACGGTATGGGATGAGTGGCTGCGTGTCAAAGAGGATGTCATGTATAAAATTATGGAGATATTTGAACGCAATGGTTTGAAATTTGCGTATCAAACGATTACGATTGAGAGATTAGAAGAAAATTGTGAGGTATCCCATGATCAAAAATACTAAAGAGGGGTGTATTGCTGCCTTGAATCTTTTTGGAAAGTATCAGTGGGATGAAGTACCTGTACTTCGTACACTTATTGTAGACGGGTTTATGCTTTACTATCCCGGACTTGACTATGAAAAAGACTGGATCATGCGATCCAATCTCAACTTTACCGTGCCGCTGTTTGATTTCTTTTCGGTAAAGCTGGCATTTGACTTTATTAACGACAGTAACCCAAACCCGGAAGTGGGAAATAACAAAACGACCACAAAACTGCTCTTTGGAGTCGATTTCTGACATTCTCTTGTTCTGTATCAAGTGGGGAAAATGGAAAAGTTGTTATGATGCTGGTATGAAACAGAAACGAGTATGGATTTTTGCAATGGCAGGCTTGCTGTTGGGGGCTTCACAGCTTCCCGGTGCCGACGGTAAAAAGGTTTTTGAGACCTACTGCTGGGGGTGTCACCATCAGACAGCTGTGGCATTTGGGCCGCCCTTTGTGCAGATCGCCAAAAAACGCAGTGCCGAAGAGATACAGGCAATGATCACCGACCCTGAAGCAGTCTCGAAAGTATTCGGCTACAAGCGCAATGCAATGCCGGCTTTCAAGCTGAACCAGGAGGAGCTTGATGCGATTACACATTACATCCTCTCTTACAAAAATGCAAAGGTACAGTAGATGTTCAGACTCTCCAACCTCCTAAAATCAGTCACTGAGGGCAAGCCTGCACGGGTACTTGACGGATCGATTGCCATTTGGAACTTTACCAACCGGTGCAATCTCAGCTGTCTGCACTGCTACTCCAAAGCAGATCTCGATGCCGTCGATACGCTGACAACCGAAAATATCATGGAAACGCTTCCCAAGCTTAAAGCCAACGGTGTGAAGTTCCTTATCTTTTCCGGAGGAGAGCCGCTGACACGCAAAGACCTGTTTGACATTGCCGCGCGCTGCAGGGAGCTTGGTATTGTTACCTATCTTTCGACAAACGGTTTGTATGTGAAAAGCTCCAATGCCGAGAAGATTCTTGATACCT
>JALWHT010000185.1 GCA_026983515.1 Sulfurovum sp. | reverse complement strand
AAGTATTTGTCTTCCGGGAAGACCTGTGCAAAACCGTCTGCTTCCTCAATGGCTTTAATGATATCCGATTCATGCTCTTTGATGCTGCCTTTTGGCAACGGACGGTTCATCAGCAGCTTCTGTACCTCTTTGCTGATCTCTTTACCAAACTTTTTCACCGCTTCGTCAGTAACTTTTTCGGGTTCAAGCTTTTTATAAAGTGCTTCGGCAATCACTTCGGCAAGGAAAACGTACTCTTCTGTACTCTCCCCTTTAAGTGCTTTGATATCTCGGATATCATCTCCAATATCAAGGAGTCCCGCAATGTATTTGGCAACGGCGACGTTGTCTCCAGTAACCATTTTTACTGCCACGCCATGTGCTCTTACATCTGCAATAACTTCTTTGGAATCTTCTCTTGGCGGATCGTAGAGTGGAATGAGCCCCATAAAGTGCCACTTCTCCTCCGTGACCTCTTTCCATGCAACTCCCAGTGTACGAAAGCCCTTCTGTGCAAACGATTCTACCTGTGTATATGCGGCTTTTTTGTCAAATGTCGTTTCATCGCACATTTCAATGATCACCTGTGGAGCACCTTTGGTTACCTGAATGGTCTGTTTGTCATGGATGAGCACACTTTCGGTACGTTTGCTTACGGGATCGAACGGTGTAAACTTTTCAAGGGTATAATTTTTCAGTTTTTCATACAGGTTGTGCTCTTTAAGGTACGTGTAGATGGGGACTTCAATGGGGTCGTTATTCTCCTCTTTGGAAGCAAGTGCAGCATAGAAAATGATGTCATCATCACTGATGTCTCCGACGGTATAGGGGTCGTTGATGGTCATCTTGTTTTGTGTCAGTGTTCCTGTTTTGTCAGAACAGAGTACATCCATGCCGGCCAATTCTTCAATGGCGGAAAGACGGCTGACGATAGCCTGCATATTTGCCAACACTTTGGCTCCTGCTGCCATGGTGACAGTTAAAACCGCAGGAAGTGCCACAGGAATGGCTGCAACCGTCAGAATGAGTGCATATTCGAGCAGGTCGAGAAGACTCTGTCCCCGGCTTATTCCAAAGTAAATAATGATAGAAACCATTACCAGTGTTACTGCAATGAGAAAGTTCCCTACCTTAATGACCATCTCCTGAAAGTGGCTTCGTTGCTCACTTTCCGCTTTTGCAACAAGCTTGACAGTCTTTCCAAAGTAGGTATTTTCACCTGTCTCAAGTACAATACCGGTGTTTTCACCTTTTTTGATAATGGCGTTAGCATACACCGTATCGTCTGTTTTTCGGGTAACGGGCAGTGATTCACCTGTCAATGCTGACTGGTCTACCTGAAGGAAATCACCGCCGGGAAGCAATTTGATGTCTGCTGGAACAATGTCTCCAATTTTTATTTTGACAATATCACCGGGTACGATCTCTTTGGCATCGATCTGCTGCCACTTGCCGTCACGCAGTACAAGTGCTTTGCGTGCCAGTTTGTCCTTAAGTACTTTGAGAGCGTTAAGCGCTTTGGATTCCTGGTAAAAGTCTACAACGGCATTGACCAGAAGTAAAATGGTAATGATGGTAAAATCTTCCCAGTGTTTAACCATCGCGGAGAGAATGGCGGCAACTTCAATCATCCACGGGATGGGTCCCCAGAAACGTCTGAAGAGACGGTGCAGCCAACTTTCTTCTTTCTCTTCAATCGCATTTGGACCATATTTTTCAAGACGTTTCTTAGCTTCTTCACTGCTCAATCCTTGTAGTGCAGTAACAGAAGCCGGTACATTGGAAGCTTTTTTTGTCTGCGTGTTTGTTTCCGGTGTCTGTTCTGTTGTTTTTGGTGTTTCAGGCATTTTGTTTCCTTTCATAAATCTAAGTTGCTACCGGTAATTTGGCATGCAAAACCATATAAATTATTATACTTCATCATTTTACAAAAAAGTTAACATAGATCAATCAGGTTCTATTTTTTCCATCACTTCAAGGTGTCTATTGTAGCGGTAGACAAGCGGTTTCCCGGTAGGGATCTCCAGTGTAACAACCGCATCGTCACTGAGCTGTTCAATCTCTTTTACCAATGCACGCAGCGAATTTCCGTGGGCGCTGACCAGTACCGTTTTCCCCTCTTTCAGACAAGGGACAATGTTTGAATCAAAATAGGGTTTGACCCGGGCATGGGTATCTTTAAGCGATTCACTCTTTGGCAGCAGTGAAGGGTTGATACCAGCATATTTGGGATCAAACTGTACCGCTCTTGGGTCATCTTCAGGCAGGGGTGGCGGCGGCGTGTCATATCCTCTTCTTACTGCAAGAAAGTGTGCCTCCCCTACTTCCGCTTTGACTGCATCTTTGTTACGTTGCTGCCAGGCTCCGTAGTGACGCTCATTGAGGCGCCAGCTTCTTACAGCGTCAATATGTTCCCAGTTCATTGCAGCCAAAGCGATCTGCTGGGTATGAATAGCCCGTTTGAGCCAGGAGGTGAAGACAATGTCGGGGAAAAGTACCATACGTTTTAATATTTCTCCGGCATGTTTCGCTTCCTGTCTTCCCTGTTCACTGAGCTCCACATCCGTCCAGCCGGTAAAAAGGTTCTGTTTGTTGTAGACACTCTGTCCGTGTCGCAGCAGTATCAGGGTTGCATAGGGGTTCATGCTTCTTCCTCCTCTTCCTCTTTTTGTAACAGGTAGATACTATAGAAAAACAGCAGTGCCAGAAATGCGATGGTCAGATGGCGCTGTGTAAAGCTGAGCAGATCGATGACGGTCTGGCCGAAATAGTACCCAAGTGAGGTGAAGGTTACGGACCAGAGTGTCACACCGATGATCTCAAGCAGCAAAAATTTCCAGAAGTTAAATCCGGAAACACCGAGCATCAGCAGTGCCGGGATATGCGTACCGTAGATAAAACGCTCGAAGACAACGATCCAGCTGCCGAAACGGCGAAACCACTTCTCTACCCGTTGCAGTTTTCTGTCGTAACGGTGAAGCAGAGCTTCGGTTTTCTTTTTAAAAAGCCGTCCGGTCGTAAAGAGCAGAAGGTCACCGATCATGGCACCGCTGAATGTGATGACAAACACGGTAGGGAAATCAAATTTCCCCTTTTCAATCATAAACCCGGCCAGCGCCAGGCCAATCTCTCCTTCAAGAAAACTCCAGAAGAAAAGAATCGTGTATGAAAAGTGTGATATCAGATATTCAATCATTGTGTATTATCCAAGATAGACCGTCTCTTCCGGTTCAACGATATGGGTTTTGATGTTCAGCGCATTGGTCAGTACACTGCGCAAGATCACCTCTTTGTCCTCTTCTCCGTGTATCAGGTGGATGCTTCTCAGTCCATCAATGCCCGAAATCCACCGTAGAATGGAGCGCTGGTCGGCATGGGCAGAAAAGCCGTTAATAGTATGTACCGAAGCGCGCACCAGGATGTCTTCATTATATATTTTTACCCAGCGTGAGCCGTCGACAATGTCACGCCCAAGCGTGCCCACAGCCTGATAGCCTACGAAAATGACGGCATTTTTACGGTTCCACAGACGGTTTTTAAAGTGATGGAGAATACGCCCTCCCGTACACATACCGCTGCCGGCGATGATAATGGTACGGCGATCGTAGTCGTTGATCTTTTTGGAAGCTTCGACATCGAGTGTATAGGTCAGTCCTTCAAAGTCAAAGATCGTGCCGGTCTCTTTCTTGAAGACTTGACAGTGCTCTCCCAGTTCTTCGGCGTATTTTCGGTAAATATCGGTGGCTTTCATCGCCATGGGAGAATCAAGAAAAATCTTACATTGCGGCAGCTCTTTGCGGTCATGCATCTGCTTGAGAATGCAGAGGATCTCCTGCGTACGTTCGACTGCAAAAGAAGGAATGATCACATTCCCCCACTGCTGCATGGTTTCAATAATGACACGCTTGAACTCATCGATGCTTTCATCGATGCTCTGGTGGTTCCTGTCACCATAGGTCGATTCGACATAAAGATAGTCGGCATGCTTACAGGGGTGAAGCGGCGGCATGACCATATCGGTATCGTTACCGATGTCACCGGAAAAGACCACACGCTGCCATACGCCGTTTTCGTGGTAGTCAACCTCTATAAAAGCCGAACCAAGAATATGCCCGGCATTGTGGTAGGTCACTTTGATGGTATCGTTAAGTTTGAGTGTTGTATCGTACTCAACAATCTGCCAGGCGTGTTCAAACGTATGCTTGACATCCTCTTCACCGTAAAGCGGTACTCTCTCATCCTCTTCTTCCCCCCGGCGCTGTGCTTTCTTGTAACGGGTCTGGTAATCTTCTTCCATGATCTTTGCGCTGTCGAGCAAGATCACTTCGGCAAGATCTCGCGTTGGGGCAGTAGCATAGATCTTTCCTGCAAACCCCTCTTTGATGAGCTTTGGAATCCGCCCGACATGATCAAGGTGTGCATGGGTCACAAGCAGTATATCGATGGTTTTAGGGTCAAAATCGAACGGATTGAAGTTGCGATCTTCCTCTTTTCCCTGAAACATGCCGCAGTCGATCATGACTGTTGATCCATTTTCAATTTGCAGTATGTGACATGAACCGGTCACTACTTCTGCTGCACCATAGGACACTACTTTTGCCATCTGCTTCTCCTTGTCTCCGTCAATTAGGCTTATTATATCACGTTTTTTTCATCAAAAGTGTCAGTTGGATAACATAGTGCTTTTATGCAAATACGTTACAATTAAGCCGAAAATCAATACTATAAAGGATGAAAACAATGCAGGACAAATATGGTTTTTTTGAAGAATCGGCTGATTTTTTTACATCGGACGAAGCCCGAGGCATTCGCTTACAGTTTGACTATGAGAAGGCTGAAGTCAAGATCAAAAAAGCAGGTATAGAACATACCGTAGTTGTTTTCGGCAGTGCCCGCATCAAACCGACAAGTGAGGCGCAAAAAGAGATCGACCGCATTGAAAAAGCGCTTAAGGAAGATACTGTCAACGAAAATCTGCTTAAAGAGCTTAACCGTGCCCAGGTTGCTCTGCGTCAGAGTCTCTACTATGAGGAGGCACGCAGATTCGGACAGCTTGTGGGCAAAAGTGGAAAAGGCCCCGATGACTGCAAGGTGACACTTTGTACAGGCGGAGGCCCCGGCATTATGGAAGCAGCCAACCGCGGTGCGCATGATGTAGGTGCCAAGTCGATCGGGCTTAATATCAAGCTGCCCCATGAGCAGAAACCGAACCCTTACATTACACCTGAACTTTCATTCAATTTCTACTACTTCGGTATCCGTAAACTGCATTTTATGCAGCGTGCCAAAGCATTGGTGGTTTTCCCTGGAGGATTCGGTACACTCGATGAACTCTTCGACATTTTGACACTGGTACAGACAGGGAAAAACCCGCATATTCCTATTGTCCTGGTTTCGCGGTACCATTGGGACAATATACTTAATTTTGATTTTCTTGTAGAAGAAGGAACCATTGCCGCTGAAGACAAAGAACTCTTTGTGTATGCGGAAAATGCCGAGGAGGCGTGGGAAGCAGTTACCGGATGGTACGAGAAGAGAGGAAAACCGCTCTTCTCCTAAGTGTTTAGTATTTTACTTGCCGGCATTTTGGGCTGGCTGTGTGGCTGCAGCAGGCTGAATGGTTTTCAGCTTCTCATCAACTTTGGGTACTTCTCTTTTGAGTTTGCTTACATCTATTTTTTCACTTTTGGGAGCCGTCGGCTGAGCCGGTACTGCTTTCGGTGTGGACGGTGCAGATTGAAGCGGTGTGATATGAGCTGCATCGCCCTTGGTTTTTTTCCCGATAATGATCACCAGCCGACCGTTGACAAATTCACTTTTGATCTTTGAAGCATCCGCATCTGCCGGCAGTGATGTCGCCTGCTGGAATGACTGAATGGATTTTGACGTACTGACCATGCCATTGGTTTTCTGCTGTTCTTCATGGACGATTTTTGCTGTAATGGAGAGCATACCGTTTTCCGTACGGATGTTGATATGGTTCTCTTTGCTTTCAGGAATGTTGGTTACCAGTTCGTAATGGTCACCTTTGTCCGTAAATTCGCTTTGCGCAGAGAGTTTGTACATTCCCATGCCCGGGTGTACCAGTCTTGCCGAACGCTGGTTAATACGCTGCTGCATTTTTCTGAACATTTCGTCCATTTTCTGCTGCATTTGACTCATCTCTTTAAAAATGTCATCTCCAAACGGATCCTGAAAGAAAGGATCGTTAAACGGATCGTTCACCGGGCTTTGTGCCTGAAGTGATACGGCTGCCACAAGGGGAAGTGCGAGGAGGGTAAGTTTTTTCTTTAGCATCATTTGCTCCTTTTTACTGTTTTGTTTACATATTATAGAAGCAAAAGTTTAACTAAAGTTAAATCATTATGCTAATTAAGTTTTAGTCATATTGTATAAAGGTTAGAGGGGTCGCCGAGGCGGCAAACCCCAAGACACTTATTGTGTCACACCGGATGATGCGGACACTCGGCAAAGAGCTGGAAACAATTTCTGAAATCAGGAAGTATTACAAGGGGAAAATCAAATTTGCCGATGACGGCAACCGCTTTTTGGCACTTTATAGGGTTTATGCAGGCTGAAGGGCTCTGAAACGGCACTCACCGAGAGTTACGGTAATGCCTTTTTTTGTTTCTGAAAGCAGATAGTTCAGTGTCGGTTCGGCATCGGTCTGGGGCATTTCGTCAAGAATGATTTTCAATGCTTCGCTCCGTGTGGTGGGTACCCAGCGCTTCTCTTTGAGAAACTGGGTTTCAATGACAGGTTGTTCTTTAGACAAGTCCCATCTCCGCAAAGATCGGTTCAAGCTCAAGCCACCAGTTTTCCAGCTTCAGTACAATTTCACTGATCGCTTCATCTTCCTCTTTCCACTCTTTGATCTTTTGGATAATTAAAGGTTTCTGCTCTGCATCGATCTTGTCGGAATCTTCGATCTTTTTAATCACTTTTTCAATTTTTTCTTTCATCTCTGTTCCTTCAGGGTAATTTGAAGATATTGTATTTCATTCTGCTGCGTTTGTCAACATTTACACGCAATTTTGTTACAATAACCCATTCTTACTAAAGAGGTAACTATGACAACGACACATTATATCCATGATTTTATCAAGAAAGACTCTTTCCCCGGGATACTTTTGATCGTGGTGACCATTGCCGCACTCATATTACAGAACAGTCCCCTTTCCCATTACTATATGGGGTTTTTACATACGCCTGTGGAAATCCGTATTGGGGCATTGCATATTGCAAAACCCCTGCTCCTCTGGGTTAACGACGGACTGATGGCCATCTTCTTCCTGCTTGTAGGACTGGAGATCAAACGTGAAGTGATGGAAGGACACCTCTCCTCACTTTCCCAGATAGCCCTGCCGGGCATTGCTGCTGTAGGGGGCATGGCGGTACCGGCGCTGGTCTATATTGCATTTAACAAAGGGGATGCATTTGCTATGCAGGGCTGGGCGATCCCTACGGCAACGGACATTGCGTTTACACTGGGTATTCTCTCTTTGCTTGGCAAACGGGTGCCTGTATCGTTGAAGATCTTTCTCATGGCACTGGCAATCATCGATGACCTGGGTGCTATTGTCATTATTGCCCTCTTTTACACGCAGGAGCTCTCTACCCTCTCCATCTTTGTTGCGGCTGTTTCTTTGGCTGCGCTCTTTATTATGAACCGTATGGGTGTGGTGCGTAAGGCTGCCTATATCATGGTAGGGGTCATTTTGTGGGTCAGTGTGCTCAAATCCGGTGTTCATGCCACCCTTGCCGGGGTGGCACTTGCCTTTTTCATTCCGCTCAAATCCACTGACAGTGAGGGCAAAACCTTCTCCATCGCCCACCAGCTCGAACACGATCTGCACTACTGGGTAGCCCTGCTCATCCTGCCGCTTTTTGCATTTGTCAACGCCGGTGTTGATCTGGGCGGCATCTCTCCGGGAGGCATGAAAGAGACAGTACCCCTTGGCATCATGGCTGGACTCTTCATCGGTAAGCAGCTTGGCGTGTTCACATTCTCTTTTATTGCCATAAAAGCAGGTATTGCCAAACTCCCCAAAGACAGTACCTGGCTCCAGCTCTACGGTGTAGCGCTCCTGACAGGCATCGGCTTTACCATGAGCCTCTTTGTCGACACCCTCGCCTTTGGTGACACCGACCTTTTTGCCTACGCGGACAAACTCGCCATTTTGCTGGGCTCACTCTTTTCTGGAGTTGCTGGGTATGTTGTGTTGCGGGTGGCATCTAAAAAAGTGCATACCATATAATGTAGGGTGCGTAATCACGCACCGTACAATTCCAAGATTTAGATAAAGATTTCCCCAACTATTCCTGCTTTTAGTCCCCTTTGGGTATAATCGCGACAATTATATGCGTCCGCTACGCTATTGTGCGGACATTGAAGGATCATTTGTGAGCGAAACAAAAAAGAATGTCTATAATCCAAAAGAGATAGAAGAGAAATACTACAAGCTCTGGGAAGAGCGTGGCTATTTTGAAGTAGGCGGTAACGAAGCCATTCAGGAAGCGGGGAAGAACTTTTGTATCATGATGCCGCCACCCAATGTCACAGGTCATCTGCACATCGGGCACGGGCTGACCTTTACGCTTCAGGATATCATTGTCCGCTACAAGCGAATGGACGGCTACAAGACACTCTGGCAGCCGGGAACCGACCATGCCGGTATCGCGACACAAAATGTCGTAGAAAAGCAGCTCTTGGCAGAGGGTACCACCAAAGAGGCAATCGGACGTGAAGCCTTTTTGGAGCGTGCATGGCAGCAGAAAGACAACTCAGGCAATGCCATCACATCTCAGCTGCGTAAACTGGGAGTCTCCCCTGCGTGGAGCCGTGAACGCTTTACAATGGATGAGGGACTTGCCAATGCAGTCAAAAAAGCCTTCAAACAGATGTACGACAACGGCTACATTGTCCGTGGCAACTACATGATCAACTGGTGTACCCATGACGGAGCGCTCTCAGACATCGAAGTGGAGTACGAAGACCATGCTGGCAAACTCTACCATATCCGCTATCCGCTTGTCGATGGCTCTGGTGTGGTGGTTGTAGCGACGACACGTCCTGAAACTTACTTTGGTGACACAGCGGTCATGGTCAACCCTGCCGATGAGCGCTACAAGCACCTCATAGGCAAAAAGGTCAAACTCCCGCTCATTGACCGTGAAGTAGAGATCATCGCCGATGAGCATGTCGATATGGAGTTTGGTACCGGATTTGTAAAAGTCACCCCGGCACACGATCCCAACGACTACGAAGTAGGCAAGCGTCATAATCTTGAATTTATCACGATCTTTGATGAGAACGGTATCCTCAACGAGCACTGTGGCGAATTTGCCGGTATGGAGCGCCTTGAGGCACGTGAGAAGATCATGGAAAAACTCGAGGCCGAAGGCTTTGTGGAAAAAGTGGAGGATCACCAGCATCAGGTGGGCCACTGCTACCGCTGTAAGAATGTTGTCGAGCCCTACATCTCCAAGCAATGGTTTGTCAAAAAAGAGTTTGCCAAGTCCTCCATCGAAAAGGTAAACGCAGGCGAGGCGAAATTCTTCCCAAGCCACTGGATCAACTCCTATAACGCATGGATGAACGACCTGCGTGACTGGTGTA
>JALWHT010000184.1 GCA_026983515.1 Sulfurovum sp. | reverse complement strand
CTGTACCTGCTTGCACTCCATCCAAATATTCAATCAGAGGTGCATGCCGAAATAGACCGGGTCTGTACAACAGAACAGCTCACTGCCGAACAGGTAAAATCACTGCATTTAACCACCAATGTATTCAACGAAGCACTCCGGCTCTATCCTCCGGTCAGTTTCATGCCCCGCATTGCTGCAAAAACAACTGTGATGAGGAACAAAACCATCAAACCCGGTGATGCGGTCATGGTTTCCCCCTGGCTGATGCATCGCAACAGCCGTTACTGGGAAAATCCTCACCATTTCGATCCATACCGTTTCGATCATCCCGAGAAGATCACAAAATATACCTATTTCCCTTTTGGACTGGGACCGCGCATCTGTATTGGTACACGCTTTGCAATGCAGGAAGCCCCCATCCTGCTTTCAACTATTCTAAAAGAGTACCGCCTCGAACTCAAACCCGGTTTTATCCCCGATGTAGCAGGCAGACTGACAACACGTTCGCTAAACGGTATGCCTATCCGGCTCATACCAAGAGGAGACAAAAGATGAACCTTAAAGAGCGTCTTGCAGGTACACTGCTGATGTGTGCCATTGTACCGATGGCCGTAGCGGGCTATCTGCTCATTGTTGTTGTAGGACTGTTTGGAAAAGTTGACCGGGCTCGGCAGGGAGTACGTGCAATGGATCATTTTGTCAATGCCACGCTCTTCAACGGATATGCATGGGAGTCACTCTCCTCCCATGCCTGGAGAGCAAAAGAGAAACGGTGGGCAAGAATTGTCATCAAAATTACAGACTTTTTCGATGAGAATCACTGTAAAAAAGCAAACAAAAGAGAACAGCCCATCATCGATCTTATGCTTAAAAAACGTTTACATGAACAGACAGTTGGAAAGCGCAGTCACAAATAGTTGACTACATCATGCTTACGACTTCAACGGTCATTCAAACTTGAACGGATACACTCAGCCTTCGACAGCCAATGCTTCCTCTTTATAAATACCAAGTGTTTTCGCCTCTTCCAAAATCAGGTCGCTCACCCTGTACTTACTTTCAATAATGACATCAGCAAGCTTGGATTTGATATGCAGTTCAAGCGGACGCTTGCCCGGGTAGCGCTCCACCAGACACATCAGCTCTTCAACCGTTTTGGCATCAGGCATCAGATTGACAGCAAGAATCAGCGGCGGCTGTTCAGGCTCAGGTGTATGCTTCTGTTCCTTTTTTACCTTGACTTTCTCTTTTTTCGCATCTTTGAGTGATTCGATCTTGAGGATATTCATACGGGTAAAGTCACCATCTTTGGTGATCTTAACTTTGAAGGCGATCGGCTTGGTCATGTCGAAGTCCTCTTCAAGCTCCTTCAGACGGTTCTCAAAAAGCATCAGCTCGATGTTACCGTGCAGGTCCATGATGTTGGCAATACCAAACTTATTGCCCTTTTTGGAGATTTTCTCCGTAATGCTCTCTATTTTCCCTATAAAGAGTGCCTGAGAACCGTCAGCAAGGTCATCTATTTCGGAGCTGAGCGTATAATTGATGCCTTCGAGGGTATCACGGTACTTGTCCAGCGGATGCCCGGAGACATAAAAGCCTAGTGACTCTTTCTCCATCTCCAGTATCTCCATCGCCTCGAACTCATCCATCTCCTTGAGCTCCAGCTTTACGGTGGTCATTTCCTCCCCTTCGCCAAAGAGCGAGCCTACTGCCATCTTTTTGGCTTCACCCGCTTTTTTGGCTGTCTCAATGATTTCCTCAATCTGCATCAGCATCGCTTTACGGCTGTACCCGAAGCTGTCAAGCGCCCCTGCTTTGATGAGCGATTCGATAACTTTTTTGTTCACTTTGCTCGAATCAATACGCGATACAAAGTCCGAAAAGTCTTTAAAAGGTGTTTCAGCCCGTGCTTCAAGGATGGAATTGATTGCAATATCCCCTGCTCCCTTGATAGCTCCCATACCGAACATAACCACCTCATCACCATCGATATTGGTTGCTTCAAAGACCAATCCGGAGCGGTTGATGTCCGGCGGAAGCAATTTGATACCCATACGCTTGAGCTCATCGACATACTTGACAACTTTGTCGGTATTGTTCTTCTCAAGCGTCAAAATCGCTGCCATGAACTCTGTGGGGTAGTAGTACTTCAGGTAGGAGGTGTAGAAAGTGACCATCGCATAGGCTGCCGAGTGGGACTTGTTGAATCCGTATCCGGCGAATTTTACGATCAGGTCGAAGAGCTCTTCGGCTTTGGCACGGTCAAACCCTTTTTTCTGCGCACCGTCGGCGAACTCTCCTTTGAGTTTGTCCATCTCCTCTTTGATCTTCTTACCCATCGCACGACGCACCAGATCCGCCCCGCCAAGGCTGAAGCCACCAATCGTCTGCACGATCTGCATAACCTGCTCCTGATAGACGATGACCCCGTAGGTCGGTTTGAGGATCGGCTCAAGTTCAGGGAACATATAGGTGATCTCCGCCCGCCCGTGCTTACGCTCGACGAAGTCATCGAGCATCCCCGACTCCATGGGTCCGGGACGGTAGAGTGCCAGCATCGCGATGATATCTTCAAAGCCGGAGGGCTTGAGCTTCTTTGCCAGATCCTGCATCCCCGCAGATTCGATCTGGAAGAGTCCGAGTGTCTCACCTGTCGAGATATAGTCATAGACTTTAGGGTCTTCGATGTTCTCCTCAACGAAGTTGATCCGCTTGCCGTGACGCTTTTGCACCAGCTGCAGCGCCTCTTCGATAACCGTCAGGGTCTTGAGTCCAAGGAAGTCGAACTTGATCAGGTCGACATCCTCGACATACTTCCCGCTGTACTGTGTCGCCAGCGTATCAAGCCCCGTCGGTTTGAACAATGGTGTTTTCTGCCAGAGCGGTTCGTTGGAAATCACCACTCCTGCCGCATGCGTACCGGCATTCCGGTTCAGTCCTTCAAGCGCTAAGGCATACTCCCAGACCCGCTTTGCCTGTGGATCACGATCGAGAAGCTCTTTGATCTTCGGCTCTTTCTCATACGAGCTTTTGAGGTCGATACCCAGCTCATCAGGAATGAGCTTCGCCATCGCATCCGCTTTGGAGTACGGCATATCAAGCACCCGGGCAACATCACGGATGACCCCTTTGGCAAGCAGTTTACCAAAGGTAATGATCTGCGCGACGTTGACCCGCCCGTACTTCTCTACCACATAGTCGAGTATCTCCTGCCTACGTGCCTGACAGAAGTCCATATCGATATCCGGCATCGAGACACGTTCAGGGTTGAGGAATCGTTCAAAGAGCAGCCCGTAAGGCATCGGGTCTATATCGGTGATCTTGAGCGAATAGGCCACCAGCGACCCCGCTGCAGACCCCCGCCCCGGCCCTACCGGTATACCCATATCCTTGGCAGCCTTGACAAAGTCCCATACGATGAGCATATAGCCGGGGAATTTCATGTTGTTGATGATGTCTATCTCCACCTGCAGTCTGTCGCGGTACTCCTGATGCTTCTCTTCGGGGACAATCTTCAAACGCTCTTCAAGCCCTCTTCGCGACTCTTCGATGAAGAGTGTTTTATCATTCTCGAGAGAGTACTCTTTGTCGGGCTCAGGCAGCTCCAGCCCAATGTCCGCCGCACGCTGCCTTGCAAACTTGAAGTTTGGCGGTGTGGGGTTACCCAGTTTGATCTCAAGGTTGCACTTGTCGGCGATCTCCTGTGTGTTTTCGATGGCTTCGGGAATGTCGGCAAAGAGTTTTGCCATCTCTTCGGGCGACTTCACATAGAACTCGTGCACGGAGTGGCGCAGACGGTTTGGGTCGTCATAGAGTTTGTTCATCGCGATACACATGAACGCCTCATGTGCATCGGCATCTTCGGGGTTGGTGTAGTGGGTATCGTTGGTAGCGACCACTTTGATGCCCGTCTCCTGACTCAGTTGCAATATCTGCTTGTCAATGCGGTGCTGATCGCCGATACCGTGACGCATGATCTCAAGGTAAAAGTCATCACCAAAGACCTCTTTGTACTTCAGTGCTACCCGTTTTGCCTCCTCATAGCCCTTCGCGCCGAACTTGACGTTACGCTCAGAGAGGTTCAGATGCCAGTTGACCTCGCCTTGCAGACACGCCGAAGAGCAGATAAGCCCCTCGGCATGGTCTTTGAGAAGCTCCCAGTTGATACGCGGATAGTAGTAGAAGCCTTCAATGTAAGCCTTGGAAGAGAGAAACATCAGGTTTTTGTAACCCGTCTCGTTCTTAGCATAGAGACAGAGGTGAAACCGCTGACGCACCGACTTGTCACCCAGTTCCGGCTGGTTGTGCACATAAGCTTCCATCCCGATAATCGGCTTGATGCCCTCTTTGCGCATGGTGTTGTAGAAGTCGATGGTACCGAACATATTGCCATGATCGGTCATCGCCACCGACGTCATCCCCAGCTCTTTTACTTTCTTGGCAAGTGCTTTGATCTTGTTGGCACCGTCAAGCAGCGAGTACTCGGTGTGGAGGTGGAGGTGGGTAAACTGCGGTTTTTTGTTTGGCTCTTGGGACATCTATGGTATTCCTTCTATTTATCTATCAGATAGTAGCGTTTCCTGCAACGCATATATTCACTATTCACTGTGGCAAAGCCACTATGTTTATAATTTTACTTGAATATAGCAGAGGTTTGGTGAAAATGGGTTGAAATATTTTCTCACCAAGCAACCCCTTAGGAACATACTATAAATCGTTTAAGTATTCGCAAGCTGACAATATTTTAACTGCATCAAAAAAGTCATTCTCAAAACGTAGTTCCAATAAACGATATACTTCTTTTGTTTCAGATGTCGTAATATCTATGAAGATAGTTCTAATTGATTTAGGCTGATCAATAACTGACCGCAGGTAGATCAAGGGATAGTAAAGCTGCAAAAGGGAAAAGTTATCAAAATACTTACTCCCGGTTTTGGCTTCAAATATAATAATTTCGTTCTCATTTTCAAGAACGAGATCTATTTCAAACTGAAATCCAGGATGGATAGTTTTATTACCTTTAGCTGTCTGAAACTGTAGGGGTTTGGTTATTTTTATCTTACCAAACTGCCCATAAAGCAAACGTTTATATTTTTTGGTTTTTATTTCATGCTCAAAAACTGCCAACCTTGTATCATCAACAAAATGATTGATATACCCTAAAGCAACCGCTTTATTTAGGTAAGCATTTTCATTTCTTTGAAAATTTGCTCTAAGTGTAGCAGGGATATAGTTTTCTATGGGAATAATATTGGAAGTAACCACTTTTTCAAATCTTATCTTCGTTAAGTCAAAAAAAACTTCACCTTTATAAAAAAAGAATTCTGCCGGTCCTGCTCTTACAGGTACAATACTGTTTTTCCGAAGAAATTCTGGAATATCTTTTAAGTAGTAGACGGGAATCCATTGTCCTGGCTTCCCTTTACCAAGATCAGAAGCACTAAAGTTTGAATGTTTTTCATTAAAAGGGTTGAATAGTGTTTTGTTTGGCAAAAAATTTTGTTCGGATACTAAAAATGCTTCAAATAATTCGAACTTTTTGTCTTTGATAATATGCAGAACTTCCTGCCAATCTTTTTGTGCCATTTTTATTTCTTACGTTTCTATAGTTTTATTTTGAGAATACAGTATTATATCCTCTTTGAAATTCACATTAGTATATGTCATTTATGCTACTCTCCAAAATCCGCACACTCTCCCTATCCATCTTTGAAAAAGCAAACCGAGTTAGGTTTTAGGATTGAGTGTTGAGGATTTAGGGGTTTGATGTTTATATGTTCTTGACCTTGCTTTTATGATAGTTGCTTAAACCATTGATCATTTTTGATATTTCATTGAGCCTTCTGATCCACTCAAAGCCTATCTTCTTCAAGCGGTTCTCTCGCAGCTACCCTCTTTAACACATCCAATGCATACTCTTTTGAACCTCTTTGGGCTCTCTCTTCCAAGTACGCAACTGTCTTCATAGAAGCGATCTTCTCTGCCAGTGCATTGACAATAAATTGGTTCATAGAAACCTCTCCTTTGAGAGACTCTATCTCTTTTTTGTAATAGTCTGGAATTCTTAGTGCAAAATTCATGGTAAAACTCCTTGCTGTTGCAAAAGTATACAATATCAACTTAGAACAAAATAAGACGCATATCTTTGTATCTCAAACTACATTCATCCTATTTTCTCCAAAACCCGCACACTCTCCCTATCCATCTTCGAAAACGCAAACCACTTTTTACCCAAGTCCTTCAGACTCGCGCCGATATGATACACCTCCGTACCGTCGATGATGAGAAACCTGTCATGGGATTTTTTGAATGTCTTTAGCATAATGTTGTTGTATTGTACATTGTATTTCTGGTAGTCAAGTTTGAGCTGTTTGGTAATGGTGTGGGTATAGATGGTCACTTCGATGTCGGGGACTTTGGCAAAGAGTGTCAGCGTCGTCTCGTCGATATAGTTGTCTATCAGGACTATCGACTTTTTGGCACTTTTGATCAGGTCGTTGACAAACACATACGCATCGAAGATTTGTCCGTCAAAGAAGATGCCCTGTTTTGGTTTTATATTTTTATCTTCAATGGCTTTAAATATCTTATCAAAATTGTCATCATGTTTTGAGAGTCTTTGCTCTATCCTTTCAAATCTTTCAAATACCAAACTATTCGATGCTATAAAGCGTCGCATTGCTACGAATGCCTCGATGATCTTAATACTCACTTCAATGGCTCGGTCACTCTTGAGCACGGCACTAAGCATTGATACACCCTGTTCAGTAAAAACATAAGGCAAAACAGTAGAATGCTTAAGGGTTTTGAACCGGTCACATTTTGTGACCAGTTCATTTTTTTCATCTTCCAACAGCTGAAACCTAAAAGTATCTGGAAATCTTTTGATGTTTCTCTTAACAGCCTGATTGAGCACTTTGGTCTCTACCTGATAGAGATCTGCTAAGTCCCTATCAAGCATTACCTGCTGACCTCGAATATTATAGATCCTGTTTTGTATACTTTGCTCACTTACAATCAATTCATCCATAGTCTTTATACTCGCAACTCATTCAAACTACCATCAAATTTTATTCTATTTTAAAAAGTTAAAGCAAAATCATGACAAATTGTCATTTTTTCATCAAAATAGATTTATGCTATAATCATCCCATGAAAGCAACCATCCAAGATATCCTCAATGCCAAGAGTAATGTTCGTTTTGGCTACCTCTTTGGCAGCTATGCCGCAAATGAGGCGACACCCAAAAGCGATGTGGATATTGCCGTCTATCTGGAGGATACTTCGCTTGATGCCAGACTCTCTTTGCATCATGCACTGCAAAAGGCACTGCAAAAAGAGATTGTCCTCATCATCCTCAATACCACACATAACATCTATCTGCTTAAATCGATCATCTATCACGGCATCCTGCTCAAAGACCATGAGATGCGACCCGAATATGAAGTACGAAAACAGCATGAGATCATAGACTTCAAAGTCTTCAGGAAGATCATCGATGCAGCATAAGATTGAGACGTATTAGATACTACTTCTCCACCCTCCACACCCACACCAGCAAAGCTGCTCCTATGCCGATGTTGAGCCAGCTGACACCATCGGCAAACATCTTTTCAAGCTGCGCATAGAGCATACGCTGCATTGCTAACGGTTCGGTGATGCTGTGGGCATGTGCCCAGTTGACAAGTTCGGGCTGCCAAATGTAAGTGATGAGTTCAGGAACGAAAAAAAAGAGGATAATACCAATGACACCCCATATGGTACGCTTGGGACGGATGGAGTCAACCGCCTTTTTGAGTTTGGGGTCGTGCTCCATTCTGTGTTGAAGATTTTGTAATTTCTGTTTCATCATTTAAATAAATATCTCTAACAGTAAGAAAGAAGCATGCCCTCTTTGATCTGCTGCGCGGTCTCTTCTCCGACAAGCCTTTTGACAATCGCCAGCCCAAAACAGACTGCGGTACCCGGTCCCTGTGAAGTGATGACATTACCGTCTTCTACCACCTTCTCATCGGCCACATAGCCGGGATGGTCGATCTCTTCGACTGCACCGGGATACGCAGTGTAACGGTTACCAAGTACGCCCGCTTTCTTCAGTGCATAGGGTGCGGCACACATCGCACCGACAATCTTCTTCTCTTTGAACTCGCGAAGCAGCTCCTGAACACGTGCATTCTCCGCCAGCGCATAGGTACCGCCCCACCCGCCGGGAAGTACCATCATATCAAAATCATCGACAATAACATTGTTGATGGAAGTATCTGCCTTGATCGTGATGCCATTGGCACCTGTCACTTCCGCTCCGTGCAGTTCATCTTCAATGTACGCCAGACGCACATCGATGCCTCCCCGGCGCATCACGTCTGTCAACGCCACCGCTTCGAGTTCTTCAAATCCTTTTGCCAATGGTAACAGTACACTTGCCATAATTATGCCTCCTTATTTAGAATGTGGTTTACAATCCGGTATCCGTGATTGAGCGCAATCGCAATGGAACCGCCGCTTTTAAAGGCGATATCCCCTGCAATATACATACCGGGAACTTCTGTTTCGTAGTTCTCATCGAAAATCGGCTCTCCGCTCTCATCGAGCGTGATGCCACACGTCTTTAAAAAATCTTTTGGGGTCGTACCGCCAATGGCGTAGATAACCCGGTCATAAAGTTCCGACCCGTCAGTAAAGTTGACCTTCACCTTGCCATGCTCATTTTCCAACCCTTCAATATCCACACCAAGTTTGGTACGTACTGCTTCTTTGTTACAGTAATCGGCAATCATATTTCGGTTGGTAGGATTGGGACGGGAGAGAGATTCCCTGCGATAGTTAAGTATGACATCATTGCTTTCACTGAGATCGCATGCGTACTCCACAGCACTGTCCCCGCCACCGACGACCAGTATCTTCTCGCCGCTGCCGCACTTATCCAGATTGAAGTTGACTTGTGACTTTAGTGAAGGGGGGATCTTGTAAGAGGGTTTGTTGGGTTTGCCCATACGACCGATACTAACGATAACATTTTTTGCTAAGTCCGTTCCGCAGCTACTGTATATATGAAAGATACCATCTTTTTTCTCGATATTCTCTACTGCACAGTTGAATCGGGTATCGATCCTGTCATCATCGAGCAGTGCATCGAAGTAGTCCAGCGTACTCTCTTTGGTACCATCCGTAAACTCAACATTACCTTCAAGTTCTACTGCCTGACCCTGCCAGTCTTTATCGACACGCTTATTGTCTTTGTAAAACTGTCGGATGGTATGGGAGTGGTTATCAGTCTTTTCAATCATCAGTACTTTGTTGACACCGAGCATCTTTGCCTCTACTGCGGCACCGATACCTCCAGGACCACCACCGATAATGACGAGGTCATATATGTTCTCCATCCATCCGCTCCTTCATACTGTTTGCTGTAAAAATTCTATCACCTTTTTACAAACGAAGGAATAACAGAGGCACTGCTCAGGTTAGTTTGGAATTCTCACTTTGGCATACATACCGGGGAAAATATTGAGCTTTTTTTTATCGAACATCACACGCATTTTGATCTTGTGCGTCATAGGGTTAGCATCGGGGATAATGGCATGGATCGTACCAATGGTACTGTAGTGCAAGGAAGGAATCTCTACAGGAATACGCATTCCCTCTTTTACCTTGCCGATGATACTCTCTGAAATCGACACATCGATCTCAAGGTTTTCCGTATCTACAATAACGATTGCCAGCATGCCCGGCATGATCATATCGCCCACTTTAATGTTCTTTTGTACCACAACACCGTCAGAGGGTGCTTTCATTTTCAGATAGTTGAACACCACTGCCATCTGCTTGACCTGCTCAGCCGCATGTTTGACCATGATCTTGGTCGACTCCATCATGGCATTGACATTTTCGATCTGCCCTTCAAGGTCATCCCAGTCAAACCCGGTCATGCCAAATTTCTTTTTGGCATTCTCTTTTTTCTTGTTGAGTACATGCAGACGGTCTTTCCAATACTCCAACGCAATCTGTGCCTGCTCAAGCATCAGGTTTGACTGTGTTTTAAGGATGTCAAACTCCGCTGATTCTATCTCATAAAGATCATCTTCACGCTTGACTTTGTCACCGAGTTTGACATAGACCTTTTTGACATACCCCATATAGCGGCTTCCGATCATCTTTTGACCATCCGAAATCACTGTACCGGTCAAGACAATATCACCTCCCCACCCACTTGTGATGAGTAAAAACGTTACAAGTAAAAATCTTTTCATTGACACCCGGTTACCATTTTCTCAAACGTACATGGCACTGCATACACTGACCGATGATCTTACTGTATTCCTGAAGTGCCTGTACGGCATCACCATCGGCAAAACGCTCTTCAAGGGTTTGTGCCTTGTTTCTGATTTTCTTCTGGATTTTATTGGTCATCTTGAGATTATTATTAAGCCATTTTTCGTAAATATCTTTGTTATTGACCTCTTCATCGATCGGACGAATCTTGACGATTGTATCTTTAAGGACTTTCGTTCCCGCCTTAATAATATCAAGGTTGTTGTACAGCAGTCCGGACTGAATATCCTGCATTGCCTGTGCCATCTTCTGCATATCCATGATCCTGTCAGCCTGGGTATAACCTTCCGCATTTGCGAATGTTGTACTACCTATAATAAGAGCAGTCGCAACCTGTAACCATTGTTTCTTCATAGTGTCTCCTTATACGTTTCATAAATCATACATCAGCATTGTAGCATATTGTTTTTAATTACTCAATTCTATTTATAAACATCACATAAATTGATGACATTTTTTTATAAAATTTAAGTTTTTATTTAAAGTATTGCTGATAAGATTGTAGTACATCAAAAAAATAAAAAGGATACAACGATGAAAAAAACCTTATTAATCTCCTGTGTAGCAGCTGCTGCACTCATGACAAGTGTACAGGCAGACTTCAGCTTCGGTGATATGTTCAAAGACATGAAAGAGGCAGCCATCAGCATGAGTAAAGATGCTAAAGACAGTGTCGAGTCTATGAAAGACGGTGCGGTTGAAACCAGTAAAAGTGCAGAGCGAACGGTTACCAATGTAAGCCATGATGCAAAAGATACCTCTGTCAAAGTTTCTGATGATCTTAAAACAGCCCAGGTTTCTACTTCCAAAGATGTCCGTGATGCAACAGTGGAAGTGGCAGAAGACACCAAAGACTCCATCACCAACACCACCAAAGACCTGAAAGATTCAACGACCATCGCTTCCAAAGATATGAAAGACTCTGCGATCTCTGTTTCAAAAGATATCAACGATGCAACAAAAACTGTCTCTAACGATTCAAGAGACTCTGTAAAAACTGTCTCTAACGATACAAGAGATTCAGTGAAAGAGGTTTCCAATGACCTTGATGACACAACAAAAACTGTCTCTAACGATACAAGAGATTCAGTGAAAAAAGTTTCTGACAATGCCAATGACTCTACCAAGACCATTTCACATGACAGCAGAGATTCTGTCAAAAGAGTTTCAGACAATGCAAACGATTCTGCAAAAACTGTTTCAAAAGAGACACGAAAATCAGTCAAAGAAGCGACTGACGATAAATAAGCGCTTTTATCCCCGCTTTATTTCGGCTACCAAAGATACCTTTGGTAGCTTTTCAATTTTACTTATCAAATATTATCATTTTTATTCATTTTTTATATAAATATTATGCTATTCTACTCTATATATTTCTCTTTGATCCATTCAATAGAGATGTACTTCGAGAAAAAGGATGCCCATGCACACACGACAACATTTACTACGATCTCTCATGATCCTTCTCCTTCCCATACTGATCTCTGCTACACCCTCACCCAACAGTGACCGTGATAACGCGCTGGCTGTCTTTTATGTACTCGACGGCAATGTTGAAAAGGCATACAACACATTGGTTGAAAAGGAACTCAAAAAAATCGGTTTTGTAATGGCCGATCCACACCACCGTGTCAATGACCAATATGAGGCCAAATATGGTTCTACCACACTGGATGTACTCAGTTTTCTCCCGGCTGTCAACGATGACCTGGTTATGAAACTTTTCAATACCGATCCGAGGCTGGCAGGATTCTCTCCATTCAATATGCTCATCTACAAGAAAAAATCTGACAAAGTCACCCATGTCGGCCACCTAATGCCAAAAGCGATGCTTGATATGCTTGGTATTACCGACGAGAGTGTTCGTAAACCGTTCATTGCGTCCTTCGATAAACTCGACGCTTTTGTAGAGTCATATTTCAAATCCAACGGATTAAAGTACAAAACCGAATATATCCCATATAAAAATGTAACCAAACAGAAGATGATCACTTTTGAATACACGTTTGAGCGACCAGAAGAACTTGACGAATTCATTGAAGAATTTCAGAACAAATTTGAATTGGCTTTCATTGCAAAACACTACCTTATTGCCGGATTCCACAACTTCATGGATACAGACAACGGGGAGGATTACCTCAAAGGTTTCGATGCGTTCTGGAGCTATTCACTTTGTCACCTGACCTACTCCTACAATGTTTTCGATACAAAAGGTGCACGCCCAGATGCAGGACTTTTTGCGCCCTGCACCATGTATGTCTTTATTAAAAAAGACAGCAATAAGATGTATCTTGGCATGCCAAGCCTTGCCAACGTCAAAAATACCCTGCATATCACTTCGGCAAAACGCGCAGGATGGATGGACAAACTCGATAGAGAAATTCCGCAGATCCTTACTGATATGGGCATGCAGGCAGTCACCAATGTCAACCCGCTTAAAGAGACACCCAAACCGATCAAGGTCAACATGACACCATATGGTTCTGTACCGGGTACTATCTTCAGTAAAGAGGAACAAACGTCAATAGATAAGCAGACACCTCAAAAGATGGTCACAAAAACAAAAAATGCTGCAAAGTCTTCTCCTCAACCGGCAGTCACTTCCAAAACACCGGCCAAAGCGAAAACACAAACGATTGAAAATGGCGGAAATACTGTCAATATTGTTATTCCTGTTCCCCCCAAAGTACCAACGCCTGTCAAAGTTCACACTGAAAATGGCGGATTGACAAACATGCGTGGTATTCAATTTTCCAAACGTGTACCACCAGGGTATATCCCTCTTGAAGCACGTACTGCAAAAACAAAGCCGGCCAATACGACTACAAAGATTGGCGAGATTGACAAGGGCCGCATTTCTACCTATCTTAGAGCACCCTACATGGATGTTGCCGAAGCCCAAAAGAAACTGGAACAGGCAGGCTTCAAAATACTTGCCGTTGCGCCGCTTGGGAAGAAAAAAGAGTTGATAACCATTGTCTTTACCAATGATGCACTTGAAAAATTCGCAGTAGACAACAATTCAGAATTCCTTGCATCACTGCGTCTGCTTGTCGATAAAAAAGATAATCATATCTCTATTACCAATCCCCTCTATATGGCACGTGCATTCATTCAAAAAGACAATTTTGACACCAAAGTCCCAAAAGCACTCCTTGCTAAAATAAAAAAGCGTTTCAAAGGGCTTGTCAACTCAAAAGACAAACTCAAGTACAACCTGCTTCCAAATTACCGTTTTATGAATGGTATGCCACAATATAAAGACATGGTAGAAGTTGCTATGGGCAGTGACCTATACCAAAATATTCATGGCAAAAAACAGGTTGTCTTTGAACAGAAGCTCCCCAACGGAACCATACTCTTTGGTATGAAATTCAGAAAACGTACACAAAAGTTCCCTTATCGCATCGGTACCAACAATGCCGCACTGCTTCCATACCCTGTTCTTATTAAAGGGGACAAAGCCTACATTATGGATCCAAAGTACTACATTTCAGTAATGTACCCACTGCTGAAAATGTCTGAATTCATGACCATTGCCACAGTCCCTGATGCTATTCTCAAAGAGTCACAGCGCGTATTCAGAAAGAAGAAGTAATTTATCAAAACCCGGGAATGAATGCCCGGGTTATTCTCCTTACATACCTGACTTGACAAGAATCCATACCACTTATCTGCATATCTATATCAATATATCGTATCGGATGAATAAGAACGTTAATGTTTTGGGATGTTAATATCCCGGAGAAGTATCCGGGAGGAAGGAAAGATGTTTACTTGGCTTTTTCGAGATACTCACCGTCAACGGTATTGACCTTGATCTTGTCCCCTTCGAGAACGTGAAAAGGTACCTGTACAACAGCCCCGCTGTTAAGTGTTGCAGGCTTTTTACCGCCCTGAGAGTCACCTTTGAAGTTTGGCGGTGTTTCAACCACTTCATACACATATGTGTTTGGGATCTCAACTGAGATCGCTTTACCATTGTGAAAGAGGATCTCCGCCTCCATACCGTCAACCATAAAGTCAAATGTATCTTTACCTACCTGCTCATGTGTCAGACCAATCTGCTCAAAGGTTGTCGTATCCATAAACTGCAGCATCTCACCGTCATCATAAAGGTACTGCATTGTCTTCTGTTCAAGCTCAGGCACTTCAAACTTATCCCCTGCGTGTACAGTCTTCTCAATCACCTTTCCGGTTTGAAGGTTTTTGATCTTCACGCGCACAAATGCTGCACCTTTTCCTGGCTTAACATGTTGAAATTCAATCACTTTGAAAGGGTTTCCGTCCAGTTCGAGTCTTACTCCTTTTTTAATATCTCCCATACCGATTGTCGCCATAGTGTGTCCTTTATCGTAAATTGGGTGATTATAGCAAAGTGTTTATAAATAATAAGGTAAATAATAAAATAGTGTCAAGATCCCGCATCAAGTGCGGGATGATAGAGAAGAGAGAGCCCCTAATCAGGCAGTTATTTGGTAATAGAGATATTATCTATATCACACTGGTCAGCCGGTTTAAAATCCATCGCTTTGGAGTTATGCATCAGTACCGGTACAAATATGAGCGATACAAAAACAGCGGCAACAGTTCCCGAAATAAGAGCAACTCCCAGTCCTCCAAAGACTGGGTCAGATGCCAAAAGTGCGGAACCGAGAATGATCGCTACAGCTGTCAAAGCAATAGGTTTCGCACGGGTGGCTGTCGCTACCGCAATAGCTTTGCGTTTTTCCATACCATGACACTCCATCAGTGACTTGGTAAAGTCAATGAGAAGCAGCGAGTTACGCGAGCTGATTCCCATCAGGGCGATAAAGCCAATGAGTGACGTTGCCGTCAGGAAGAACGTTTCACTTGTAAAGAAATTTGCCACCCAGTGTCCGAGGATCACCCCGATAAGCGAAAGGAACGATCCAAGCAGAATAATACCGCTGATAGAAAAACTTTTGTAGTAAATCACCAACAACAGGAAGATCAGGACCAATGCGGCAATAAAGGCACCACCAAGATCACGGAACGTATCGAGAGTAACTTTCATCTCCCCGTCCCATCGCAGCAAAAACTTCTCTCCTGTTTTTTTATCCTTGAGATGGAGGTCAAACATGTACGTACTCATTCCCGGCTCTTTGGTAACAATGTATTCACGCGAAAAATACTTGATCATCTTTTCACGTGCATCCAGCAGCGGGTAGACCTGTGAAACCATATCTGTCTCGGCAGTTACATTGATCATACGGTCAAGATCTTTATGCATGATTTTAGGATTGGACTTGACCTTTCTGATATTCACAACTTCACTCAACGGTACCATCATCCCTTTTTGATTCATCAGGTTCAGGGAGGAAAGTTTACTTAACAGTGCAAGACGGCTTTTATCCGGAAAAGTCTTGCTGTGTTTGGCAAGAATAAGAAAAATAGGAATCTGGTCGGGGTTGTTTTTGGAGTTTTTATGTGCAATCTCCATACCTTCAAATGCCAGATAGATAATGTTATTCACCTGCTTTACACTCAAACCACTACGCGCAATCTTTTCTTTATCGGGGATCAGTTCATATTTATCGAAAATATCATCCGCCATTACATCAATATCGACCAACCCTTTTGTTTTTTGCAAAATCTTGGCTGTCTGGTAGGAGATAGTACGGATCTTATCCAGATTATCACCATGTACTTCTACAACAATAGCTGCCAGCGTAGGAGGACCTGCAGGTTGTTCTATAAAGCGGATATTGGAGCCTTTAACCACCGATTCACACTTACTTTTTACTACAGGTCTTAAACGATGAACCATTAAAAATGAAGGTTCTTTCCGTGTATGCTTGTCTGTCAGATTCACAGCGATTTCTGCAACATTTTCTGTGTGTTTCATTGCCGATCCCTTTACAAGTCCGGCATAGTCGAGCGGGATCCCCTGACCAAGGAAAAGTTCAATATTCATAATATTCTTTTCATCCTTGATCGCATCAATAACACATTCACTTACCTGCCTGGTCTGTTCAATGGAACTTCCCGTAGGTGTATCGACATAGATGGAAAACGTATTGTCACTCTTTCCAGGAAGCATCTTTGCCCGTACCATCTTGGTAGGGAACATCATCAGCGTACCGAAAAATGCCAATGCTGTCAAAATAATAACCAAACGCTTTTTCTTTTTACTACCAAGGATGGTATAAATGAAATGCTCCAATCCTTTCATTACTTACCCCCTTTTTTATCGTGCTTGTGATGTGTCGGTTTTTTCAAAAGTTTCAAACTCAGATACGGTGTAAAAATATAGGCAACAAAGAGCGAAGCAACAAGTGCTACAGGTACATTAAGCGGAATGGGTTTCATAAACGATCCCATCATACCCCCGACAAATGCCATGGGCACCATCGTCAAAATGATCGCCAGTGTTGCCACGTTCGTTGGTGCACCGATCTCATCGGTTGCTTCAATGAGCAGTTCGTCCATATCTTTGTCCTCCACATCATGGGCGTGCAAATGTCTATGAATATTCTCAATAACAATGATCGCCGCATCAACCAGGAGTCCCAGCGAAAGCAGGAAAGCAAAGAGGGTAATACGGTTAATTGTCTGTCCTGTCAGGTAGGCAACAAACAGTGTCACAGCCAAAATGGCAGGGACGGTAAAGGTAACAATGAGGGATTCTTTCCATCCGAGTGCAAAAACCAGCATCAGAGCAATGATCACAATGGTAATGATAAGATGATGCATCAGCTCATTAACCGCTTCATCCGCACGTACACCATAGTTACGGGTCACAACATAGCCAATCCCTATTTTATTAAGTTCAACATTGTGTTCCTCAAGTAACTTCAATACATCTTCTGCTACAAAAACTGCATTGGTACCTGCCAGTTTGGACACAGTCAGTGTTACCTGGCTCTTTTCTTTGCCAAGTTTTTCATTCGGTTTGTCTTTAAAGAGTACATCAGCTGTCTTGAAATTCTGAAAGTCAATACCATCTTTGACCGTGGCAACATCACGCAGGTAAATTGGTGATCCCATATATTGGGCAACAATAACATTTTTCACATCATCAATATTTTCAATGGCATTCTTCACCCCAAAAATAAGCAATTCATTTTTTTTGGTTCTTCCCTTGACATCAGGTACATCGACAGCAACCGACTGTACTGCCTTCATAATCTGTCCAAGTGACAAATGGTAGGCAGAAAGCTTCCCCATATCAACTTCAATATTGTACTGTTCAATACGGTTTCCCTTCAAGGTTGTTTTGGCAACATTCTTTACCGCATTGATCTTCTGTTGCAGTTTACGTACCACCTTGAAAAGTTCAACGTCATTTACTTTTTTGTCTTTTGCATAGAATGCAAACGTAAGAATAGGAATATCAATATCGATATCAAACGGCTTGATCAGCGGTTGCATTACCCCTTTGGGCATTTTATCCATGTTCTGCATCACCTTGTCATAAAGCTTGAGGTTGGCATCTTCACGATTTTCACCAATGTAGTACATGACACTGACTGTACCGTAATTGTTGAAGGCCTGACTATAGATATGTTCAATACCCTTGATTTCCCTCAGTTTTCGCTCCAACGGATTAATAATGATATTTTCAATCTGTCGTGGACTGGCACCAGGCATAGCAACGACCACAGCACCTCCGGAGATAGCAATTTGAGGATCTTCTTCACGTGGCATAACATTGAGTGCAAGATAGCCCATAATAAGCAAAAAGGCACCCAATACAGCGGTAAGCGGGTTGTGCAGAAACCCTTTGGCAAGTTTTCCTGCATAATCGGTAACCTGATACTCTTGCTTATTTCCCATCGTCAGACCTTACTATGACTTTTGCATACATACCAGGATAGATCGATTTGTTGGAGTGGTCAAACTTGATCTTGATCTTAAATTTGTGTGTCATCGGGTTGGAGTTAGGAATAATTGAAGAAACCGTTCCTTCAGTCTTGTAGCCAAGGGATGGTATTTCCACTAAAACTTTTTTACCAAGATGCATATGCTGCAACTGGGTTTCTGAAATTTCAGCCACAATCTTCAGATGACTCAAATCCGTCAGTACCACTGCTGGCATACCTGGAATTGCCATCTCACCTTCATTGATTTTTTTGGCAACAATGACACCATCGTTCGGTGCGGTAATACGAAGATATTTATACTGATTGAGCACTTCTTCTTTTTTCGCCAGTGCCTGATTTACCTGTTCCTGTGCAATCTTCACCATGTCTTTAAGGTTTTTTGCCGCAAGTTCAAGGTTTTCCACTTCAAATTTTGAAACCATATTTTTTTTATAAAGGCGCTTGTGACGGGCGAGGTTGATCAGTACATTGTTCAACTGGTTACGGTTCATCTGCAGTGCAAGTCTTGCCTGGGAAATTGCCAGATCAACCTGACGTTCTGCTGCTTCAATGTCCTTAGAATCAATCTCGTAAAGCAGTTGCCCTTTTTTGACAATGTCCCCTTCACTGACAGCCATTTTTTTTACATACCCCATGTAGCGGCTGGTCATCATTTTCTGATTGTCCGATACAACTGCCCCACTCAATTCAAAGTTTACTGCATGCAACAACGTTGTTGCGGCCAATAGTGCCATTACCATCCATTTTTTCATACTTCGCCTCCTCTGTTTAAGATACTGTCAAGTTCAAATATTTTTGTATTACGTTTGTTTTTTGCACCAAGCAGTTTAAGCAGCATCTCAAGCTCCTTTGACTGTTTAATGAGTACATCAGAGATGGAAACCATCCCCTCTTTATATCGTGTTTTATAGTTCTCATACACCCTGCGTGCATACTTGAGCTGGGTACGGTAACTGTGAATATCAGAATCAATACTGAGAATTTCTGTACGCAGTTTTTTGACTTTCAATGCGATCCCTTTGCGTGCAAGGGCAACCTGGTCTTTGGTTTTCAGGTATTTCAGACGTGCTTTCTCTACCTCTTTCTCATCCTCTCCACCGCTGAAAAGGTTCCATTTTATCTGTACTCCGACAGTGTAGGCATCTTTGCCGGTAAAGTCATTCCATAAATGGTTATCGGCACTGCCATACTCTGCAAAAGCACCTACTTCAGGGAGATAACGCGATTTTTCGAGATGCATCGCATGGTTTGCTATCTGAAGCCCCAGCTCCGCCTTCTGAATATCGAGGTTATTCATTGCCAGAGCTCTTTTACTGACACGTGGCATCGGTGCCGATTCATGCACATGTCGGATGCTACTGACTTCAGTATTGAGCAAAAACGAAAGAAATTGATAGGCAAGTTCGCGATTGAGTTTCGCCTGATTGTACATACTTTGTGCTTCCGCCTTTCTTGCCTGCACTTCAAACAGATCCGTTTCCTTGGCATAGCCCTCTTTCTGCATAGACTTTACAACATTTTCCAATGTACTGATATTCTTAATGATTTTACGGAGATTGACAATATAATTTTCTACCAAAGAAATATCGTAAAAAGCCTTTTTAGTCTCATACACTTTCGCATTGAACAGTTTTCTGCGGTCGAGAAGGCTCATCTGGTACAGCATATTGCTGATACGTCCATATTCTGTCAGCTTCCCTCCGGTATAGAGAGGTACATTATAGGAAAATTTGGTCTGGAAATGGTTACGTGCACCGGGATAGTTCAGATCATTAGGTGCAATTTGTAAAATACTGTCTCCATTTTGTACAAGCCCCTGTGAAAATGCACCGAAGTCACCATTCGCCTGTATAGCACCTTGTCCAATCGCTCCCATGAAATCTGCAAATCCAAAGTCAGCAAACGTTGCTTCACGGCTCTGCAGCTTAAAACCAAAAACATTCAACGCATCGTTAGAGCGAATGGCAGCAATGGTCAAATCTGCTCTTCCGTAATTTTTAGCCTGGACTGCTTCCGCTTCCAGTTTTTTCATACGAGCATTGAATTTTGCAATTTTCAGCTCTAGGTTATCATGTTTAAGTATTTTGATTGCCTGAGGCAGGCTAAGGTGCTTTACGTCTGCAAACAAAGGCAGTGACAAACACAGGACAAGCAGTGTTTTTTTCATTGATCCAACTCCTAAAGTTAATCTACAATTATAGCAAAAGATACCTATATAGGCGAATTTTATCTTAATTTTGCCGTGATTATAACTAATATAATTTGAATTAATGTTTAAGGGAGCGGGGTTGTCTCCAAAAGGAGACAAAAGCAGTTACAGTGTCGCGTGAGAGACGCTGATACAGGCATCGAGTGCAGAAAGTTCCTCGATGACTTTTTTGGAAACCTGACCATCGACACGTACAACAGCAAGTGCCTGCTGTTTTGTGTCACGTCCAAGTCTGAAGTCAGAAATGTTCAAACCGTTGTTTGCAAGAATATGTCCCACATCACCAATAACACCCGGAGTGTCCGTATTCCTAAAGAAGATCATCGTGCCTTTCGGCTCAACATCAAGAATGTAGTCGTCTATCTCAATAATACGCTGTACCGTATCATCGAACACTGTTCCTGCAATAGAGATTGTACTGTCTGCTGTTGTAAGTTTTATGCCGACTTTATTGGTAAATCCACTGGTATTTGGCAATTTTTCGTTGGAAAGCTCTATGCCTCGTTCTTTGGCAACAAACTCGGCATTTACATAATTGACTTGATCTGCGAGAGATTCAGTCAATACACCGACAGTGGCAAAAGTCTGCATGGAAGCAAGATATTCGGCAATAGGACCTTTTGCCGTTACCTTGATGGACTTGACAGCACTCTTCGTTACCTGTGAAGAGAGATGTCCCATCTTCTGGATCAGTTCAAGGTAAGGGCGCACAAAATCAGGCAGTTCGTTCTCTTTGATCGGCAGGTTAAGTGCATTAGGATAAGCTATGCCTTTTGCTGCTGCAATCGCATTCTCTGCTGCCTGTGTTGCAATGTTACGCTGTGACTCTACTGTATTCGCACCCAAATGTGGCGTGACCGTTACATTATTCAAATCAAGCAGCGGGTTTGAGGTTGCGGGTTCTTTATTGAACACATCAATTCCCGCCATAGCGATCTTGCCTGACTTCAAGCCTTCTAAAAGGGCATCCTCATCGTAAAGCCCTCCACGTGCACAGTTGATAAGAATCACACCGTCTTTCATTTTGGCGATCTCGTCTTTACCGATCATTCCAATAGTCTCTTCTGTTTTTGGCGTATGAATTGTTATGATGTCACAGGCAAGTATGTCGTCAAAATTTTTCGTATAGGCAATGTCAAGATCGGTTGCCTTGCTTGCATCCACATATGGGTCATATGTAACAACATCCATCTCAAAAGCTTTTGCCCGCTTTCCTACACGTGATCCGATATTACCAAAACCGATAATCCCCAGTTTCTTATCCTTCAGTTCCGTACCATACCAGTCCTGACGTCTCCAAACACGGTCAAGCTTCAGGTTGTTGTGGGCATAAGGAAACTGACGCACACATGAAAGCATATGTGCCATGGTCAGTTCCACCGCAGCAATGGTATTGGCGGTAGGTACATTCATGACAACAATACCCTGCTTGCTCGCACCGGGGATGTTGACATTGTCCACACCGACACCTGCACGTACAATCGCTTTCATTTTTTTTGCAGCAGCCAGAAACTTGTCATCAACATCTGTTGATGACCGCGTAATAGCAACATCTGCAAGCGGGATGATCTCTTCAACGAGTTTGTCTTTTGGCTCATCTGCCGCATTGATCAGTTCGATTTCAGGATCGTTCGCAAGAATGTCCAGTCCGCTTTGGTGTATATGGTCACAAACGACAACGGTTTTTTTTGACATCGTATACCTTTATAGTTAATTTAGAAGTGTACACGGTCTCGCAGAAGAGACCGATGTAAGAAGTGTATTCACGCGGCATCTATGCCGAAGCAGTGAAGGTTTATTTTTTAAGGATGTCTCCAAAGGCATCACCAAGAGTCATGCTATCATCCTGATCAAGATTCAATTTTTCCATTGCTTCACGCTCTTCCTGACGCTCAAGTCTCTTTACAGAAACTCTGATTCTATCAGAATTAGGATCGATGAAACTGATCACACCTTTGATCTCCTGCCCCTTTTCGATCTCATCGAATTTCAGCGGGTGCAGGTCTTCCGTACGGATCAGCGCATCGACATTGTCGTCAAGCGCAATGAATACACCAAAGTCTTTTTTGTCTTTGACTGTTCCAGTAACAATCGAACCGTTTTTATGCTCCTGGGCAAATGCAGCAACAGGAGAGTCTTCCAGTGCTTTTTTGCTCAAAGAGATTTTACCAGCATCTCTGTCAATTTTGATAATCTTCACTTCAACTTCGTCACCGACATTGAGTTCAGATTTCGCGTTCTTCGATTTATCCCATGATACTTCCTGATTGTGCAGAAGACCTTCAACAGGGCCAACTTTTACAAATGCACCAAAATCGGTGATAGAAGTAACAGTTCCTTTCACAATATCACCGACTCTATGTTCTGCAGTAAAGGCATCCATAGGCTTTGGAAGAAGGTTTTTGAGGCTGACCCTGAGTCTTCTTCCCTCTTTGTCAATCTCAATAACTTCAACATTAATCTCTTCGCCGTTTTCAAGGTAGTCTTTTGGATGCTTGACATTCTTGTCCCAAGAGATTTCAGAAACATGAAGGAATGCTTCAAGATCTTCACCGAGATCAACGAATACACCGTAAGGCTCAATATTAGAAACAGTTGCAGTAACAGTATCGCCTACACCGATAATTTCATCGATGTTTTCCCAAGGATCTGGATTTGCATCTTTAATGGAAAGGGAGAGGTGTCTCTTCTTCTTGTCATAGTCAAGCGCAACAACATTGACTTCATCACCTTCTTCAAAATATTTGGAAGGATTTACCGGTCCTTTGTGGGAGATTTGTGAGTAGTGAACCAGACCATCCATACCGCCTACATCAACAAACATTCCGTAAGACGTGATCTTTTTGATCGTTCCGACAACCGGCTCTTTGTTCTCAAGCAGTTCGTTGACAATCTCTTCTGTTCTCGCTCTGTCTCTTTCAATCAGCTCTTTTCTGGAAACAACAACAGATCCCTTGTCCTTGTCAACTTTAACGATAACAGCTTTAACTTTTTTACCGATTGGGTCGATCTTGGAAGAGAGGTACGAAAGTGTACGCGGCATAAAGAATTCTAGCCCGTCAACATCAACAACGTAACCGCCTTTGTTTTTCTTGGTCACGACACCTTCAATAATATATTCCTGATCTTCGTCATATTCAGAAATAAACTCATTGAGTGCAACACGGCTGAGTGCCGCTTTACGTGAAACACGTCCTCTGCCCTGATTGACTACTTCAATTTCATCACCGACGTTAAAGAGAATATTTCCCTCTTCGTCTCTAATCTCATCAAGTGAAAGATTTGCATCTCTACCACCACCGATATCTACAACCGCCAGGTTGTCTTTCTCATCAATTTTCACAACCGTACCGGTTACCAAATCACTTTTTGACTCAGATTTTTTGAACGATTCCTCAAGCATCGCCTCAAAATCAACATCTTCAATTTCGATATCTTCGAACTTCATACCTATCCTTATGTGTACACTAAATTTGCGTTATTATATCGAAATTTTGTATCAGGATGCTTATGAAAAATGATTTTGAGCGGAAAGAGAAAAGGGAAGATATGAAGAGGGTACTATCGAAGTGTATCCTCAATAGTGAGAAATACTCTCCAAAACCTCAAAATAGGTAGGAAATGTTTTTGCGGTACACTCAGGGTCATTAATGGTTACAGAGACAGGATCGAGCGCAAGCAGTGAAAAGCACATCGCCATTCTATGGTCATCATAGGTATCGATAGCAGCATGCTTAAGCTGTTTGGGAGGCGTAATTGTAAGATAGTCCTCCCCCTCTTCTACCGTTGCACCTACTTTACGAAGCTCAGTTGCCATAGCATGCAGTCTGTCCGTCTCTTTGACACGCCAGTTGTAGATATTGCGCAGTGTGGTCGTGCCATCCACAAAAAGTGCTGTGGTGGCAATGGTCATTGCCGCATCAGGGATATGGTTGAAGTCCATATCGATCGCATGAAGTTCTCCCTTTTCAACCATAATATAATCATCTCCCCACTCTACTGCTGCACCCATTTTCTCAAGTACGTCAGCAAAAGCGACATCACCCTGAACAGACTGTTTCCCGATACCCGTTACCTTTACCCGTCCTCCTTTAATGGCAGCGGCTGCCAGAAAATAGGAAGCAGAGGAAGCATCTCCTTCTACCATAAAAGAATCAACGGCACGGTAACGCTGCCCGGACTTGACTCGAAAACGTGCATAATTTTCATTTTCTACCTCCACGCCGAAAATACGCATAATGTCAAGGGTAATATCAATGTAAGGTTTGGAGACCAGTTCACCTTCAATGGTAATGGTCATATCATTTTCTGCCATTGGTGCTGCCATCAACAGAGCGGTAAGAAACTGGCTGGAGATACTGCCATCAATACTCACTTCCCCACCGGCCAGACCACCAGCAATAATCTTTATCGGTGGATAACCTTCATTCTCAAGGTAAGCAATGTTGGCACCCGCCTGGCGCAGTGCATCGACAAGGTGACCTATGGGACGTTCTTTCATACGCGGCTCACCGGTTAAAACGTACTCCCCTTTTCCCAGTGTCAATGCCGCAGCAAGCGGTCGCATTGCCGTCCCGGCATTGCCTAAAAAAAGCTCAACAGGTTCAGTACTGACGAAAGGACCGCCATTTCCCGTTACAATGCACTCGGTACCGTCTTCAGAGAGCGTATAGTCTACACCAAGCGCTTTAAGTGCATTGAGCATATGACGCGTGTCATCACTCTCAAGTAGGTTGGTAATTATCGTTGTTCCCTCAGCCAGCGCAGCAATAAGCAGTGCACGGTTGGAGAGGCTCTTGGAACCCGGCAGATTTACTTCACCGTCAATACGCTTGACGGGCTTGAGTGTAAGACTACTCACCCTCTTCTACCTTTTCCACTTTCACTAACTCTTGAATACGGTCAATGACATTTTGTACAATCCAGTCTGGAGTAGAGGCACCCGCTGAGATACCACAGAGCTGCTTCCCTTCAAACCATTGCTTCTCCAGTTCTTTTTCATTCTCTACCAGGTAACTGTCGTCACAGTAGGTTTTGCAAATGGAGTGCAGCTGCTTAGTATTAGAAGAGTGCTTCCCTCCAATGACTACCATCACATCAGCTTCTCTCGCCAATTCAGCAGCCGCATCCTGATTCTCAAAGGTTGCATTGCAGATGGTATTAAACACACGTACCTCTTTATGCTCAAGAATCAGCTTATTGACCACTTTAAGATAATCCTGCGGTTTGCGTGTGGTTTGGGCAACAACTGCCACTTTGGAGAGAATGGGCAAACCGTCAAGTTCATGCTCGTCAATCACCACAAATGCATTTCGAGGGTCTTTGGCATAGCTGATAACACCTTTAATTTCAGGGTGATTTTTGTCACCGAACACAACAATACTGTATCCCTGTTCACTCATATCAGCAACAATGTGCTGAGGCGTAGTCACGTAGGGGCAGGTTGCATCGATAATCTCATTCTTTTGGCTTTTAAGCTGTGCAAGTTCATCTTTAGGAATACCATGGGTACGGATAACGACGGAATCTTCCGGTGTGATCTCTTCAAATTTTTCAGCCAGTCCAATCTGAAAACCCTCTTTAAGACGGTTGATCTCATCTTTATTATGGATCAGCGGACCGTACGTTTTACTGCCTTGATGCTCTTCCGCAATCTTGATGGCACGTTTCACCCCAAAACAGAATCCGTAACTTGATGCTAACTGTATTTTCATCTATCGAAGCTCCGCCCCGAAAGCTTTTTCAAGTGCTTCCATAATCTGTTTCATCACGCTCTCAATATCATTCTCTTCAAGCGTCCTCTCCATTGACTGGATGAAAAAACGGATTGTCAACGATTTTTTCTCTCCAAGCTTCTCATCGGTATAGATATCTACTGGGTAACTCTCTTTAAGCAGCGGTAAATTCAGCGCTTCAAGTACTTTTGCTACTTCATAGTAGTTCACAGATTTGTCAATCACAATGCTTAAGTCTTTATAGACTCCCTGAAATTTGGAGATCGGCTTGGCATTGATGTGCTTTGGCAGCAGCGCTTCAAAATCCAACTCGGCGATGAAAGTAACCGGGATACCATACTCTTCCTGTACTACAGGATGCAGTTTACTCATAAAACCGCATACTTTTCCGTCAATCACGATGTCCGCAGACTGGTATGGATGTATAAGCCCATTTTTGTCAGTACATGGCATCAGCTCAAAGTGTCCGATAACGCTGCCAAGCTTCTGCGTAAATGCAGCGAAATCGACCGCTGCCGGCTTACCCGCATTCCTGACACTCTCAGGCTCTGCTTCGCCGGCAAAAACGAAGGCTGCCTTTTCGCTCTGGTTACGCTTGGCATCGAAAACAGCACCTATTTCAAAAAGCGGAATAGATTTTTTTGAGTAGCTGACATTGCGCTTGACTGCCTGGAGCATATTGATCAGCATCGTGCTGCGAAGGGTATTGAGTTCTTCAGCAATAGGGTTTGCAAGTTCCAGTTCTGGCTCTGTCACTTCAAACCCATACTTCTCGAGCAGTGCTTTTTCGCTAAATACATAGGAGACGTTTTCATAGAATCCCACCCCAACAGCACGGTTACGTAATGCCTTTTTGGCTTTGAAACGCTCACTGGTTGCATTGAGGCGTTTCTTCTCCGCAAAGACAAGCGGTTTGGCAGGGATATTGTTAATGCCGATAATTCGTACGATCTCTTCGGCAATATCCTGAATGTTTTTAATGTCATGTCTAAAAAGCGGGACTTTTACGGCAATCTGATGCTCATCCATCATTGTCATGCTGAACCCAAGCTTTTGCAATACCGTTGCAATTTTACCCAGCTCGATCTCCATTCCTACAATGGAAGATATCTCTCTTGCATCAATCAGTATTTTCACCGGTTCACGTTCGACTTCTACATCAAGCGATCCCTCATAACAGCTTATCTGCGTATATGTCTCCAGCAAATAGGCAAGGAAAGCAAGCCCAAAACCAAGGTCAGGGTTGGAACCTCGGGAAGTTTTGTAAAAGAGTTCATCTTTTTCAATGTCAAGATCGGAAACCGCTTCAGAAAGGAGATCGGGATTTATATAACTCGCCTCAATAAGCACCTCTTTACAATGCACCTTTGGCAATGTCTCTTCTGTCTGTGAAACACCCACAATACTCGCATGTTTACCATTGAGATGCACATGAACAATACCTTTTTCACGTCCTTCTATACTGATGGTTACTTTTTCATTCTCATCAGAGCAGAAACTTGCACAGTCGTACATTCTCAGAATTACACCCGTAGTATGTGTTGTATAGGCAAGTATTTTTTCCAGTACATTTTGTGCTTCCACCTTCACCATAGCGAGACGAAGATCAATAAGAAAACTGCTGTTCATCTCTTCTATTGAAGCCAGTTTATAACGTAGGTCTGCCTCAACATCACCTTTAAGATGAAGCTCCACTTTTCTGGCAATGCCAAGCTTCATACGCTCAGCCTGTTTATACTCAAAGGGCTTCATTTCAATATTCAATGCGGCACTCAGATCCCGTGCAACACCGTAAATACTCAAACAGTCACCACGGTTTGCTGTCAATTCCAGTTCGATGATAGTATCGGCTACTTTTTCATAGGTAGCAAGTTCACGTCCTGCTTCCAGTGCACCGATACTCTCATCAAGAATCATGATCCCCTTACCCATTTCAGGCAAGCCGAGTTCAGAAGAGGAACAGACCATTCCATTGCTTTCCACACCACGAAGCTTTGCCGGTTTAATTTTAAAGTTACCCGGCAATAACGCACCTACAGTCGCAACAGCTACATATTCGGCGTCAACCACATTTGCAGCACCACAGACAATCTGCTCTACACTGCTGCCGATATCAATCTGACAGACATTGAGCTTGTCCGCATCAGGGTGTTTTTCACAGGAGATGATCTTTCCTATCACCACTTTTGCAGGGATGTCGATCTTCTCCATACTGTCCACTTCCAGCCCAATGGCATTGAAAGTCTCATAGAGTGTCGTATCCGAAACTCCCTTCAGGTCGATAAATTCGTCAAGCCATGTACGTGTCACTATCATCTAAACTGCTCCAGCAAACGGATATCACCTTCAAAAAGACTGCGAAGATCCGGTATTTTGTGCATCAGCATTGCAATACGTTCAACCCCGAGGCCGAACGCATAGCCGCTAACATCTTTATAATCAACCGCCTTGAAAACATTGGGGTCAACAATGCCGCATCCAAGGATCTCTATCCATCCTGTATGCGAACAGACACGACACCCTTCTCCTCCGCAGAAGATACAGCTGATATCTACTTCTGCCGAAGGTTCTGTAAACGGGAAAAAACTTGGACGGAAACGCACATCGACATCACCGAACATATACTGCAAAAAGTCAGTCAAAATCGCCTTGAGATTGGCAAAGGAAACTTTTCCTTTCTCATCGACCACCAGTCCCTCAACCTGATGAAACATCGGTGTATGAGTCACGTCATAATCACGTCTGAAAACCGCACCGGGTGCGATCATCCGGATGGGTGGCTTCTCTTTGAGCATCGTACGAATCTGTACCGGCGATGTATGTGTACGCAACAAACCACCATCTTTAAAATAAAATGTATCCTGCATATCACGTGCCGGGTGGTACTTTGGCAGATTCAGTGCTTCAAAATTATGAAAATCATCTTCGATCATCCCACCGGTTTCGACAGAAAAGTTCAACGCGGTAAAATAGTCAATAATCTTGTCCATTGTCTCCATTACCGGGTGCAACGCTCCCTTCTGCGCCAATGCACCGTAGAGCGATACATCGATCGCCTCAGCTTTTAAAAGACGCTCGATCTCTTCGGCTTTAAGCTCTTCATAACGCTTGTCAAACAGTGCCTGAAGTGCGGCTTTTTGCTTGTTAAGACCTTCGGCAAAAGCTTTCTTCTCAGGCCCGGGGATGTCTTTCATTTTCGCAAACTGCGCAGCAAGAATCCCTTTCTTTCCAAAGAGTTCGATGCGCACCTTCTCCAATGCCTCAAGTGAATCGGTCTGCAGTATCTTTGCTTCCAAATTTTCCATAATGCTCCATTTATCGCATAATAATTGCCGTGATTCTAACGAAAAGTTGCTAACAAGGGGGTTTAGTGTGCTATAATTACCAAAATTCAAAGCATAAACAGTTCGATAAAAAGGAAAAAATTATGTGTATATTCTGCAAAATTGTCAATGGGGAGATCCCCAACAATACCGTCTATGAGGATGATGAGTTCCTCGCTTTCCACGACCTTTACCCCAAAGCTCCCATCCATGTGCTTATTATTCCAAAAAAGCATATAGAAAATTTTCAGAGTGTCGATGGTGAGACAATGGCGAAAATGACCCCATTCATTCAAGAAGTTGCCCGAAAGCTCGGTGTCGATCAAACCGGTTACCGTCTCATTACCAACAATGGTGAAGATGGCGGACAGGAGATTCCACACCTGCACTTCCATCTGCTCGGTGGCGGAAAACTGATCTGGAACCACCAGCATGAAGATCCGCATAAAAACCTCTAATCCCTAACTCCCGGCAAAGCATCGGGAGTTACACTCCCAGACGCTACACATCAAGTGCAGTCAGTTTCTCTTCATACTCCACAGTAATCGCTTCCTCTTTTTCCGTAGCCTCTTCCAACGATGCAAACAACTGTTCCACCTCTTCATGCAGTTTGCCAAGCATCGTAGAATATTCTATCATTGCACTGTTATCTCCTGCAACAGATGCCTCTGCCAGTTTTCTTTCCAGTACGGCAATCTCCTCTTCATTCGACTCGATTTTTGTTTCGCACGATGTCACAGTTTTTGTATAAGGCTGACGCAGCATATTTCGCTCACTTATGAGCTCTTTCCGCAAACGTTTACGCTCTTTATAATCGATCTTGGGCTTCTTCTTTTTGGGTTTACTGCCCTCCTCCTCTTCCCAGCCGATCTTCTCAAGAAATTCATCATAGGTACCCTCAAAATACTCTGCTCCACCTTTATGAAAGATGATCAGCGCATCTGCCAGACGCCGCAGCAGCATCTCCGAGTGGGTGACCATAATGAGCGATCCTTCAAACTGTTCGATGGCATCTGCCAGTGCATCGATCGACTGCATGTCAAGGTGGTTGGTAGGCTCATCCAGAAAGAGCAGATTTGCAGGTGTAGCGATAATCTTGCCAAGCATCACTCGGCTGCGCTCCCCGCCTGAGAGCACCTCTATCTTTTTGTCCGCGAGCTCTCCAGGGAACATCATTCCCCCGGCAATACTGCGCGCCTGTGGGATGCCTACCTCCTTGCTCATCGAAGCGATCTCTTCAACAATGGTCGCTGCCGTATTGAGCCGTTCTATATTCGTCTGACCAAAATGTGCAAATTTGGTAGAAGGATGAAACGAAAGCATTCCCTGTTGAAGTGGAAGTTCTCCGGCAATGTAGTTCAGCAGTGTCGACTTTCCCCGTCCATTCTTTCCGATAATAGCAATTTTTTTGCCTTTTTCAAGCGTGAAATTAAGCCTCTCAAAAAGTGGCTTCCGGGGGTCGTATCCGAAACCAAGTTCTTCGGCTCTGAGCACTACTTTGGCAGGTGTATCCGCATAATTGAAAGAAAAGGAGAGATCGGCTTCGTTTTCAAGCTCTCCAAGCTCCTCCATTTTGTCCAGCTCTTTCTGCTTCGACTGTGCCATTGCTGCAGTAGATGCCCGTGCCTTGTTCCGCGCGACAAATTCTTCAAGTTCTTTTCGCTTCTTCTCCTGATTGGCTTTTGTCTTTTCATAAGTTTCATCCTCCATCGCAAGTGTCGCATAGTACTTATGCGTATCACCGCTTGTTATGCGAAGGCTTTTGCGCTGTACCCCCATCGTGTGGGTAGAAACTGCATCCATAAACGCTCTGTCATGGGTAATGAGGATTACCTCACCGTCAAATTCGCGAATAAAGCGCTCCAACCAGCGAAGTGAGGGCAAATCAAGGTAGTTGGTCGGTTCATCCAGCAGCAGCATGTTCGGCTCGGTTGCCAGCAGTTTGACAAGGTTAATACGAATTTGATAACCTCCGGAAAAGCTCAAAGGGTCTTTGTCAAGATCTTCTTCACTGAAACCAAGCCCAAAAAGCAGCTTTTCAATCTTGTAAAAATTCCACTGTTCATCTTCGGGAAGTACCAGCGCGCACTCTTCACGTACACTCTTTTCGGTAAAGACGAGGTGTTGTTTAAGTGCACCGATACGGTAGTTCTTGGGTATGGCGATCTCACCGCTGTCATAGCTCTCTTCTCCAAGGATCATCTTGAAGAGAGTTGATTTGCCCGCACCGTTGCGTCCGACAAAGCCTATTTTCCAGTTCTTGCCCACTTTGAGGTTGACATCGCGGAAAACAGTCTGTCCGCCAAAGCTTTTTGAGAGGTTGGTAAGTTGTATCATTGAGATTGTCCGGTCTGAGATTTGACCGGATTATAGCAGAAACTCTTAAGAGCAGCACGCTCCGCCAAAACCATCTTCGATCTCTACACCACCACCGCTTCCGAAAGCGATCGACTCCTTCTCAGTAATCGTTTGTCCATTATAGATAATACTGTAGCTTATTTTAACTGAATCACAAATGGAATTGATGGTTGTACAGTAGCTTTCCAAAGAAGCCAAAAGGTAACGGCTTGGCTTTGAGCGGATCGAAAGAACCTTCAAAATCGTAAGCGCACCTCTATTTTTTCCATAAGCATACTGTAAAAATCTTAGAATTCCATCGTCATTGACCGCTCTCAACTTTCTGTTGGATTGGTTGTTCTATAATCATAGTATAAAATTCAACACAAAAAGAGTATTCTATGTCCAGTCATACCAAAACCGAACTCCCAAAAGCCCTACGTTCAACCATAAGCTTTAAAGATATCGTCGGACATAAAAAAGTCAAAACAAGATTAAAAACCATTATAAAAATCATTAAACAGCCTGAACTCTTTGAACGATTCGACACCCCTCTGCCAAAAGGGCTGCTGCTTTACGGGCCTGCCAATATCGGCAAAGGTATGCTTGCTCGTGCTTTTGCCCATGAAGCAGATATGCCCTACTATGAAATCTCCGGTTCCCTGCTTTTCGATATTGACTATATCAAAGAGGTTTACAAAGAAGCCTCCAAACATGCACCTTCTCTTGTCATTCTTGAAGATATTGACATCAAAGGTCTTCTGCAGGGTACTCTTACCAATGTCTCATTCTCTGACATTGCCAAAGTGCTCGAAAAGACAGAAGCAAGGGTTTTCACCATTGCCACGTCTGAAACCCTTGAGGCGGTAGACGAAGTCCTTACTGCACCAAAGAAACTGGATTTTCTTATTGAAGTTGACAAGCTTGATAAAGATGCCAGACGCTTTTTCCTTGAAAAAATCCTGAAAAAACCACATGATCCAAAAATTGACAAAGAGCGCATCGTGCGATACATTAACGGCATGAGTGCCGTCGATCTTGAGCGGCTTGGACGTATGGCGGTACTTGAAACAATAGAACAGGGGAAAAAGCAAATTACCGAAGATATTCTCATAGAACAGATCAATATTATCAAGTACGGTCACAAAATTGACAAGCAAATGGTACGCAACCTTGAAAAAGAGCTGGAAATGACTGCCTATCACGAAGCTGCACATGCTGTACTCTCCACGATCCTTCTGCCACATATTAAAATTGAGCAGGTTACCATCGCACCCCGAAGTAAAACACTGGGATTTGTCTCATATAATGCCGACGAACCTATGTCCAACATTACAAAAGAGGAACTTTTCTATGAGATAGTGTCCTTAAATGTTCGCAATTTCACTTCTCGTCTTACTAGGCTGCACTTTGCAGCAACTCCTCACGCTTAACCATCACCAGTTCCAGCTTTTGTGGTTGAATATAGCTTCTTTCTACCTCCC
>JALWHT010000183.1 GCA_026983515.1 Sulfurovum sp. | reverse complement strand
ACTACCCGGATGTAACCGCCATCGTCCCCCGTCATGAAAAACTTAAAATCGTCTACGAAGATCGTAACGGCAACACCTGCTACATGGATGCCGACAATGACAAGCACTTTGCTGCAATGTTCGAGCAGATGATGGACTTTTCCCTTGGCGGAACCATGCTTGACCGCATTGACAAAAAGCAAAAACAGCGTATTCTCGATGCATTGGAAGGCAAGGGGCTTGCCCCACAGGCGGGCGATGTCTGCCCTACTTTTTCACGCAAAGACTACTTCGTTTCTTTTGCGGATAAGATCCTTTTCTTCATGGGATTGAGTCTACTGACACCACTTTTCAAGTTTGAAAAAACGACCGTAGAGAACATCTACATCTTCGACAAGATTGCCTTCCCGACTGTTTTGCTGCTAATGACGGGCTTCTTTATTTACGCCTTTTACGAATCGAAAAAATACAAGCAGTGCTCCTCTTGCCAGGTCGGAAACAATATCGGCGTGGTCATTAAACGAAGTGTTGCGGCTATCGCATTTGCTGTAGGGGCTTACTTTTTGGTCAATCCAAACTAAAATTTGTAGCTATCTATAGTAAATAGTAAAATGGGGATCTTTACCCAGCTTCTCTTTTATAAGATCCCTATAAAATTGCATCGCACTGCATATCAAAGTATAAAATATACCGTTGAATACAAAATTAAGCAGATGATAATAGAAAATAGAGAAAAACCCCAAACCCAGAAAGGCTTGGAGCCAATAAAGTACGGTAGAGGGTACCGACTATCTTTTTGAGAACTGTGGAGAACGTCTCGCTTTTTTCTTACCTGGTTTCTTACGCTCAACAACTCTTGAGTCACGTGTAAGAAGTCCCATAGGCTTGAGGATCGCTCTGAAAGATGGCTCGTATGCTACGAGTGCTTTGGAGATACCATGCTTTACAGCATCTGCCTGTGCAGAGTAACCGCCGCCAAGGGTTGTTGCTCTAATATTCAAAGAATCAAGCTGCTTTGTTGCTTCAAGCGGCAGTCTGACTTTCATTTTCAGTGTTTCGTGTCCACCGAGCCACTGGTCGAGTGTTTTGCCGTTGATAAGCATTTCTCCGTTACCAGGAGTAATCCAGACTTTCGCGATCGCCGCTTTTCTTTTTCCTGTTGCATAAATAGTTGCCATGATTACGCTTCCTTATTGATTTGTGCAGTGTGCGGATGTTCAGAACCGGCATACACTTTCAGTTTCTTGAGCATCTGCTTACCGAGTTTCGTTTTAGGGAGCATCCCTCTTACTGCAAGCTTGTAGAGCTTTTCAGTGTGGTTCTCAAGCATATCGCTCAGTTTTTTAGACTTTGTTGAACCGAAGTATCCAGAGTGCGTGAAGTACTCTTTTTCATCCATTTTGACACCAGAGAATTTTGCTTTCTCAGCGTTGATGATCACTACGTAGTCACCACAGTCAACATTTGGTGTGAAAGATGGCTTGTGTTTTCCTCTGAGGATAGAAGCGACGTCAGTCAGGATACGACCGAAGGTTTTGCCTTCTGCATCGACCAGAACCCAGTCACGCTGTACTTCATGAGGTTTTACGACTTTTGTCATTTTCATGATGGTTTCCTTGTTTTAAATAAAAAACTGCACTGCAGCTCTTTTTGTGGACGGATTGTACCCAGTTATTCTTAAAATAATTTTAAATTCAGTTTACTTTAAGTTTAATAGTGAAATTCCCTCTTTTTCGAGGTAAACCAGGATCCCCTCAGTCGGTTTGTGCAGCAGCGATGCCACCGCTTTGGCATACCATGCAACCTGTTCTCGATGCTTGAAACTGTACCGGCGTGAACTTTTGTAGTCCACTACCACAGCACGATCCTCATACGCAAGCAGCAGATCAAGCTGTTTGAGCTCTCCGTTGTAGCTGAGTGCCTGTTCTTTGCTGATCTTGGCACCCTCAAGCAGTCGCATAAACGGCTCATGTGCAAGCAGCATGGCAATGCGCCTTCGTATCTCTTCAAGCCCCTCTTTGCCGATACGCTGTCCATACCGGTTTTCTGCGGCGATCATCGCCGCTTCAAGGCTCTGCGTATCGAAGCTGCCCATCATCTCCAACGCATAGTGCAGTGCGACCCCAAACTGTATTGCTGCATAGTCTCTCTCTTCTTCCTCTTCGCCTTTTACCTCCAGACGTCCGTAGAAGCTTACACGCTCAGGCAGTGCTTCGTCCACACACACACGC
>JALWHT010000182.1 GCA_026983515.1 Sulfurovum sp. | reverse complement strand
TTGCTTGTTATCTCTACGGCGCACACAAAGAGGCGAAGTTTCGAGGAAAGCCCAAAGAGGTACTTGCCAAGCGTGACGGGGCGATCTGTCTGGGTACGGTAGATGGTGCAGTGTGGATCAGCCATCTCAAAGAGGTGGGGAAGTTCAAATTGCCTGCTACCTATGTGCTCAAAGAGAGGCTTAAAGGGGTCAAAGAGGAGAGGCTGCCGCTCATATTTGACCGCAGCTACGATACCTTCCATGAAGTGTGGGTGGAGCAAAAAGAGGGGGTGGCATACCTGCACTTCAACTTTCATAACGGTGCGATGAGTACCGCACAGTGCATACGGCTCAAGTATGCTGTCGAGTATCTATCCAATGAGTGTGATGTGCTGGTACTGATGGGTGGGGAGGACTTCTTCTCCAACGGTATCCATCTTAATATCCTCGAAGACAGCCAAAAGCAGGGAGAGGATGGCTGGGCAAATATCAATGCGATGAATGACCTGATCCGTTCGATCCTCTTTGCTGAGGATGTGGTAACAATCGCTTCGTTTCATCGCAATGCGGGAGCGGGTGGCGTATTTCTTGGTCTGGCGTGTGATTTTGTCGTGGGCAGGCAAGGTATGGTACTCAACCCGCACTATAAAACACTGGGGCTTACAGGCAGCGAATACCACACCTACACACTGCCTAAAAGAGTGGGGCATGACAAAGCGCAGAAGCTACTCGATGCGTGTCTGCCTATCTCTGCTCAGGAGGCACATACCATCGGTATGATTGATGCGCTCTTTGAAAGTAAGAACTATGCTGCATCATTGCATGCCTTTGCCAAGTCAAAGATCGATGATGACTACCTTTGGGAGAAACAGGAGTATCTGGAGACACACGCAGAGGAGATTGAGCAGTGCAAAGAGCGGGAGATTGAGGTGATGTATCCGGAATTTTGGGAAGAGGAGAGCCCCTTTCATACGCTCAGACGTGAGTTTGTCTACAAAGTCTGTCCAAGAGAGACTCCAAAACGGTTAAAATCTGTAGGGTGTTGTCCCCTTATAACACCAACAAATAAGGATAAAGTATATGCATGAATACAGTGTAGTACAGGCACTCCTGAACCAGTGTGAAGCGGTTGCCGAAGAGAATGGTGCCGAAAAGATCACCAAAGTGGTCTGTAAAATAGGAGTGATGAGCGGCATCGAGATACATCTGCTTAAAGTGGCGTTTGATACCTTTAAGGAGGGGACAATGTGTACAGATGCGGAGTTTATCATCAATGAGCAGAGGCTCAAGCTGGAGTGTCGCGACTGCGGGCATATTTTTGAGACGGATGAGGTGCGTTACTTCTGCACTAAGTGTGAGAGTCTGAAAGTCAAGGTGCTTGATGGGGAAGAGATGTACCTCATGAGTCTGGAAATGGAATAAGGAGAGAAAAATGCAAGAATATTGGGAACTTTATATGAAGAGTATCGACGGTAAACCCGCTTCGGTACTCTTTAATGCCGGAATTTCAATGGAGGTAGAGGCGATTCGATATATCTATCCCATTATCGCTTTTGTCAAAGTTAAACTCAAAGAACCCAACGAACGGGGGATGCTAAGCACATCAGAAGAACCCGAAATTGCCTACCTTGAGGACAAGCTTGAAGCATCACTCATCAAGTTTCGTATCGGGAAGTATGTCGGGCGTGTCATTAGCGATGGGTATGTAACCTTTTTGTACTATCTTCAGTTTACCTATAACTGGCAGGATTTTCTCAACTTTTCACTCGATGAGTTTGGCAGTTATGAGATCAGTAGCGGATATCAGGATGATGAGGCGTGGGCATACTACAAAAACCTTCTCTACCCGACAGCCAAAGAGTGGCAGATCATCCAAAACCATAAAGCGTGCGATGCGATGCGCCTTAAAGAAGACAACCTTCATTTGCCACGTGCGATTGAACACAAACTCTTCTTTAGCGAAAATGAGGCACAAAAAGATGCGTTAGTGGCAAAGCTTGAAGCTGAGGGCTTCAGGGTGCAAAATGAGATTGAAAATGAGGATGGCATCAAGGGGCTGAGCTTCTATCGCATCGATAAGCCCTTCTATCACGATATTGATGCGCTGACCCTCACGCTGATCGACCTGCTTGAAGCGCATGGTGCCAGCTATGACGGCTGGGAGACAAGCATCGTCAAGTCATAACCCCGCTGGGGTCATTGGCACGGTCAATGATCTCCTGCAATGATACTTTAGATGAAGT
>JALWHT010000181.1 GCA_026983515.1 Sulfurovum sp. | reverse complement strand
CCAAAGAAGGTGTGAATGCCGCCGGATTTACCGCTGCGGGAATGCTTGCACCCTATGCAGAGCTTGAAACAGCGGAGTCGGTCATCTTCGAGCTTGGAAAGCGTTCCATAGAACTCTGGCCGGCACTGCTTAAAGAGATAGGGCTCTTTGACGGGTATCAGCAAAATGGTACAGTGATTACCGCACATCCTCAGGATATGGGTGAGCTGGAACATTTCATTGGGATGTTGCAGCGCAAAGTTGATGCGGCACAGAGCATTGAGACACTTGATAAAACCCAAATAGGCGCACTCGAACCAGACCTTGCCATGCACCAAAAGGGCTTTTTCATTCCTGAGGAGGGGGTGGTAGATGCCCAGCGTTTTATGGCATTTTCGGTCAACTACTTTGATCGTATGGAGAATATTGTTTTCCGTGAGTATACGGCAGTTGAGAAGCTTGAACCCAAAAAGGTCTATACCAAAGAGGGTGTCGAGACATTTGACTGGGTGTTCGACACACGCGGTCTGGGTGCCAAAGAGCACTTCAAAGAGCTTCGAGGTGTACGTGGAGAGGTGCTTTGGGTGGAGGCAAACGACATTGATATCACCCGTCCGACACGCCTGATGCATCCGCGCTACAAGCTCTACGTTGTGCCACGCGGTAATGGCTGCGAGGGAATAGACCTGGAATACTGTGCAGATTGCAAACTCTCACAGACGACAGGCTACAAACGCTACCTTATCGGTGCAACGGAGATTGAGAGCGAAGATACTTCACCCATTTCGGTACGCTCAAGCATGGAGCTGCTCTCAGCACTCTATACGCTTCATCCGAACTTTGGTGAAGCACGGGTGGTCAACAGTGAAACAAACTGCCGTCCGGCATTCAAAGACAACCTGCCGCGTATCGAGAACGAAGAGGGGCTGACGCGTATCAACGGGCTCTATCGCCACGGCTATCTACTCTCTCCTGCTATCGTGGAGAAGGCTCTCAACGAAGGGATAAGGAGGATGCAATGACAATGATCACAGTATCGGTCAACGGTGAAACAAAAACGTTTCCCAAGGAGATCACTATCAAAGAGATGCTAAAAAAGCTCAATTTTCATGATGAGTGGCTTGGGGTTGCGGTGAACAAAGAGTTTGTTCCCAAAGATGCATTTGAAAAGACCTCTCTGAAGTCAGGTGATGAGGTAGATGTGCTGGCGCCGGTAAGCGGAGGGTAGGTGAACGCTGTGCGTTCAAGTAGGGTGCGTAATCACGCACCTTTGAGATACATGAAAGCAACAAACCGTCCATCTCTTGACAACGGTTTGAAGGTGCGAAACATCGCACCCTACGCGGATAGAATAAAAGAGTACAAGAGAAAATGACATAAATGAAAAAACAAAGGTGTACCCATGACAAACAATGACCATACCAAATGGCAGATTGGCGGTAGGCAGCTTACCTCAAGAATGTTCATAGGTTCGGCACTCTACCCCTCTCCGGCAATAATGGAAGATGCCATCCGTGCATCGGGGGCAGGAGTGGTTACCGTATCCTTGCGCCGTCAGGGGGTGAACAAAGAGGCAGGTGAGGGGTTTTGGAAGATCATCCGTGATCTGGGTGTAGAGGTACTGCCCAATACCGCAGGGTGCCACTCTGCCAAAGAGGCGATCACCATTGCCCAGATGGCGCGGGAGGTATTTGGTACCAACTGGATCAAGCTTGAGGTCATCGGCGACCAGTACAATCTGCAGCCTGACCCTTACGAAACTGTAGAGGCGGCAAAGGCACTTGTCAAAGAGGGGTTTGAAGTCTTTCCCTATACTACTGACGATCTGGTTGTAGCCAAAAAACTGGTAGATTCGGGATGTAACATACTGATGCCGTGGGGATCGCCTATCGGTTCAGGGAAAGGACTGATGAACCCCTACAACCTCAAAGCGATCCGTGAAGCCTTCCCCAATATGCCGCTGATCATCGATGCGGGCATAGGCAAACCTTCCCACGCAGTTATGGCAATGGAGCTTGGTTATGATGGCATTTTACTTAACTCCGCAGTAGCGCTTGCGCAAGACCCTGTAGCGATGGCAAAGGCATTTGCACTGGCAGTTGAAGCAGGGCGCACGGGGTATGAGGCAGGAGCGATGCAGGAGCGGGAGTTTGCCTCCCCTTCTACACCGACAGTGGGAACACCATTTTGGCACCAAAAGATGTAGGGTGCGTAATCACGCACCGATTGAAATAAGGAAATGAGTA
>JALWHT010000180.1 GCA_026983515.1 Sulfurovum sp. | reverse complement strand
TCTCAAAATCATTCAAAAACTCTACCAGTGAACCCGGTTTGTTCGGCAGTCTGACCAGTAGTGACGTTTTGTCATTTCCGCTTGGTGCATTCTCGAAATCACTGATCACAAAGAAACGCGTACGGTTATTCTGGTTGTCTTCAATATTTTCGAAGAGTACAGGCAGGTTGTAGATCTTTGCCGCCACGACCGAACAAATCGCTGCACTCTCCGGATCTTCCGCCGCAAGTTTTGCCGCTTTTGCCGTAGATTCAACCGGAATCTGTTCTACATCGTCCAATCCAAAATCATTCAAAAAGTTCTGACACTGCCCAAACGCAATATCTTTGGAATAGATACGTTTGATATTCTCAATCTTCTCTGCCTGTGTCGCCAGCACATGGTGAATATCCACCACCACTTCGGCAATAATCTTGAGGTCATAGTCATTGAGACAGTTGATTGTATCGCTGACAATACCATTGGAACTGTTCTCGATAGGCACAACACCGAACTTTGCCTTCCCGTTGCTCACCTCACGGAACACCCCTTTGATAGTCGCTACCGGGAAGTAGGCACTCATAGCACCGAATTTACTCTCGGCTGCCTGATGGGTGAAGCTCGCTTCAGGACCAAGGTAAGCCACTGCTTCAGGACGTTCAAGATTACGTGCTACAGCAAAGAGTTCCAAAAAAAGTGCATCGATCGCTTTATCTGTCAATTTACCGTCGTTCTGTGCTTTGAGACGCTGAAGGATCGCTTGTTCACGCTCTGGGCGGTAGATGGGCGCACCGGTAGTGTTCTTCAGCTCTCCAACCTGATGGACAAGCTCCATCCGTTCGTTATAAAGCTTCAACAGCGTATCATCAATATGGTCTATCTTTTCACGCAGTTGATTCAGTGTCATCCCATCTCCTTTCGGCTTTCAGCGTAGAAATTCTTTTTCCAGTCTTACCTGGTCCTCATATGTTTCACGACGTCTTATCAGACGGTCATCACCCCCTTGCAGAGCCACTTCGGCAGGCTTTGGCCGTGTGTTGTAGTTGCTTGCCATCGTAAAACCGTAGGCGCCGGCAGAGTGTACCACAAGAATGTCATTGTGCTGCAAAGAAGGCAGCGGTACGTTCTTGCCGAAAAAATCACCACTTTCACATACCGGCCCGACTACATCTGCCGGAGTTTTCTCACCCTCTACACCCGGTGCCTCAATGCGATGGTAGGCATTGTAAAGGCTTGGTCTGATCAGGTCATTCATCCCCCCGTCCACGATCACAAAACGTTTGCCGCCATTGTTCTTTTCATAAAGTACCCGAGTAAAAAATGCACCTGCATTGGCAACCATATAGCGCCCCGGTTCACACGCGAGTGTCAGGTCAAGTCCTTTGGTTGCCTCTGCAATAGCATCCACATACGCCTGTTCTACAATCGGTATTTCATCATCATAGACCACACCGATTCCACCGCCGACATCAAAGAATTTGATATCGATCTTGATCGCTTTGAGCGAACGTACCAGGTCAGCAACGATCATCGCTGATTCTTTGATCGGATCAAGGTTCGTCAACTGTGAACCGATATGAAAATGAATTCCTATCGGATTGAGATGCTCAGACTTATTCGCATAAATGTACATCCGTTTTGCCATATCAATCTCGACACCAAACTTGTTTTCGTGCAGTCCGGTTGAAATATAGGGATGTGTCTGCGGATCGATATTGGGATTGACACGGATGGAGATGCGTGCCTCTTTGCCAAGCTTTTTTGCAACCATCTCGACACGCTTCATTTCTGCTTCACTCTCAAGGTTGAGCATCAAGATATCTCGTTCAAGCGCCTCTTCGATCTCATCGTCACGTTTACCCACACCTGAAAAGATGATCTTGTACTTGTCTACTCCTGCATCGAGCGCCCGGCGTACTTCACCGATGCTCACACAGTCTGCCCCTGCGCCAAGTTTTGCCAAATGCTGAATGACAGAAAGGTTCGAATTGGCTTTCACCGCATAGTTAATCAGTGATTTTTTACCCGCAAATGCCTCTTTGAGTCGGGTGTAACGGTTTTCAATATAGTCAAAATCGTACATATACAGTGGTGTATCATACTTTTCAACCAATGCTTTGTAATCTATGGACATGAAGTATCCTCTATGTGATTTGAAGTGATTTTATCCAAAAATCGCTAAGAGGGGAGTTAGGCTTACAAAGGGTCGGTGAGAAGGGGCTTAATCCAGTTTGCGTTCATCCCTTGCAAAAACGTAGAAGGCATAGATCCACAGCAGGACAATAGGCAAAACAGCTGCTGCCTCAGGAGCAATAACACCGTTGGCTCCCATTTGGTAAAGCCCGAACAGCACTCCCCATGAGATAAACGTTACACCCAGTGCCGCGGCAATAACCAGACCAAAACGCATCATACGGGCATGGAAAGGCAGTTTGAAAAAGAGAATAATCACCAGGGCAATGGCAAAAAGCGGCATCACTGTCTTTTCATAGAGTGCCGCACGGATCTTGTCCGAATTGAGGTGCTGTTTTTTCAACAGTTTCCAAGTGTTGTAGGCATCAACAATGTTCAGTGCTTTTCCCTCGTATAGCGACTCAATGATCTTAGGCTTGTAGCCGCTGAGTGTCATAATGGTATCTTTATGTTCTACACGGTAACGCACCAGCCTTCCTGCTTTGTAAACATGTACCTTTATCGTTGCCTGCCTTGCCTCCCACGCTTTCCCGTTGAAAAGCGCATAGGGAGCATGAAGCGTATAGAGTACACGGTTGCCTTTGACTTTGAAGATGGTAACATTTTCAAGTCTTTTATGCACGGGATCCAACTTTTGGATATACACGAACGTATCATTGTATTTAAAGAAAAGATCATTGACATTGTAGGCACTCAACTGTTTTTTGAGCAGCATCGCCGCTTTATCCTTGGCATAGGAAAATGAGGTTGTATGCAGTCCGACAAATATCCCATAGGTCAGGGTTGCAATGATCAAAAAGGGAATGATCAGCCGACGTTTACTGAAACCGAATGCATGCAGTATCGTCATGGTATTCTGTTTGACCAGCATCAGTTTGGTCATAATGAGTGCCAGCACGATCGCCAGGGGGTAAAGCATTCCCAGCGCCTCCTGCCACATATAGTAAAGGTACAGTACTTTATAGCTTCCTGAAACATCCAACTGCGGGATGTGCTGAAAATAGTCAATGGCGGCAAAGGCGAAAGAGAGGCCAAAAAGGATGGCAATCAGATTTTTCGTATAGTGCCATGACAAGTAGCGGAAGTAGAGAGGTGGCTGCAGTGTCATGAACAGAGCGCCTCAATGGATTTGAGTGAATAGTGCGACTTTACTTCGTTCAGTTCATGTTTCTGTAAAGCAATACAAGCCTCTTTGACATGTGTAACAAGCCGGGGGATACACTGCATCTCCTTTTCACTGAAGTCATGCAGTACATAGTCAGCCACCTGTGATTTCCGTTCAGGCTTGCCAACCCCTACGCGTACCCGAAGGTACTCCTTGCCTACCATTACATCAATCGATTTAAGTCCGTTATGTCCGCCGTTACCACCGCCTCTTTTGAAACGCACCGCTCCAAAAGGAAGATCGATATCATCATGGATGACAATAATATCTTCAAGGTCGATTTTGAAAAACTGTTTGACAGGAAGTACACTTTTGCCTGAAAGGTTCATATAGGTTGCAGGTTTGAGAAAAAGGGTAGATGCGGTACGGTACACTTCACCGTGAAATGTGTGTTTGGAGATGTCTCGGGCAGCAAAGTCTTCGACGAGTGCGTCGATGACCTTGAAACCAATATTGTGCCGTGTATTTTCGTATTGCGATCCAGGATTTCCAAGACCGACAAAAAGTGTCACGACAGCACTTTCATTACTTGGACTTGATCACACCACAAACAGCGACGTCAGGTCTGTCCATCATTCTGCACCCTTCAGGTACTTCAATGTCTCTGATAAGGATAGAGTCGTCTCTGTTCAGCGGCTCAACATTGAGGTCAAACTTTGCCGGCATGTTTTCGATTGCCCCTCTAACCTTAAGTCTTCTTTTGGACATAACAAGAACACCTTTGTTTTTCAAACCGATTGGTGTACCGTGAGTCACAACAGGTACAAGGTAGTCTGTTACCTGACCTGGAACAGCCACTCTAAGGTCAACGTGTACCACTTCACCGTGAACCGGGTGCAGTTGATACTCTTGGATAACAACATTCAGTTCCTTGTCTCCTACTTTTACAGGGAACGCAAGGTTCTCTTTGGCTCTGACTGCTCTTACAAACTCACCGCGCTTGAACGCAGCCTGAATGTTCTCTACACCATTGGCATAAAGGTTTGCAGTTAGATAACCATCTCTTCTAAGCTTCTTTGCAGTAGTCTTTCCGATACTCTCTCTAACGATACCTTCTAACATATGTATGTCCTTCATTTAAAATAGAAGCGGATTATATCGAAATAATTTTAAGGGGAATTGAAAAATGTTTGGCCGCAAGAGAAACCCGCTCAGGCAACCTTACACATCATCTTCTTTGAATTCAAAGACGTCCATCTCTTTGTTGTGTGTATTTTCATCGACAATGGCACCTTTTCCGACACCCTGCATTTTCAGCTTCATATCCGCAGGATTGCTCGCATACTCAAGCGCTGTTTTACCGTCTATCTCCCCTTTCTTAAGCAGATCGAGCAGTGCCTGGTCAAACGTTTGCGTACCATAGATCTCTTTTCCTTCAAAGAGGGCATCAGGAATTTCAGAGTCACGGTTTTCTGCGATCAGCTGTTCAATACGTGCGGTCTTTTTCAAAATTTCGATCGCTGCGGCTCGACCACCCTTCACTGTCGGGATCAGACGCTGAGAAAGTACCCCTTCAAGTACAGAAGCCAGAGACATCCTGATACGGTTCTGCTCATCATTGGGGAACATCCCCACAATACGGTCGATTGTCTCTTTGGCATCGAGTGTATGCAGGGTCGAGAACACAAGGTGTCCGGTGTTGGCTGCATGCATTGCAATATCAATTGTCTCAAGATCCCTCATCTCCCCGACCAGAATAATATCGGGGTCTTCACGCAGTGCCGCACGCAGTGCATCGGAAAAGGAGTGGGCATCCTGCCCGATACTTCGCTGGTTGATCAAACAGCCTCTGTCCTTGTGTACGAACTCGATCGGATCTTCGACGGTAATGATATGTTTCTTCTGCTCACGATTTATCTTGTCCAAAATTGCGGCAAGCGTTGTCGATTTACCCGAACCGGTTACGCCGGTGACCAGTACCAGTCCACGCTGGATGTTTGCAAATTCATTCACGACAGACGGAAGTTTGAGCTCTTCAATAGTGAGGATTTCAACAGGAATAATACGGAAAACTGCACTAAGCCCGTCCATCTGGTAAAAAAAATTCACCCTGAACCGGTGATCACTGCCGATAGCATAGGAGAAGTCAAGGTTGCGCTCTTTTTTAAGTTTGTCAAACTGATCCGGTGTGATAATCTCTCTGGCCAGCTCTTCCATCTGTGCTGCACTCAGTGCATCTTTTCCAAGGAGCTTCAATACACCGTGGATCCTCACGCGCACATTCGATCCTGCTTTAAGGTGGAGGTCACTTCCCTTATTGCTGATCATTGTACGCAGATAAAGTTTGAGTTTCTCTTCCATTCCCGCTCCTTGCTTCGTTTTACTTCAGACTCTCAAGCATTTGGGCAAATGCCTTTTCAAACGCTTCAAGTCCCTCTTTAAGAAGTGTAGCATAAACTTCATCCATTCCAAAACCGCTGTCTTCCAGTCTGGTAAAGTAGCCGTTGATAACCGCATCATCCATTGGAAGCTGCGGCGGTGTGGGTTTGACAGCCAGCCATGACTCGATGGTTGCAAGCGGTGCAGTGTTGACCGAGTGCGGTGCAAGCAGTGCCCGCATATAGTAGTATGGCGGAAGATTCTCCCCCTTGACACCGGTACTGGCAAAAAGTGTACGGATACGCTCGTTCCCGTTCCGTTCGATCAGATTATAGATCTTTGCCGCATTGTAGATGCCTGTCAAACCGGTATCGATGCCGCTTTGTGCCAGTTCATCATCCAGCATACGGTCAAATCGGCTGACAAATACAGAAATAACACCATCTACTTTTGCATCTGTCTGCTCCATACCTTTCTCCATCGCTTTGACACAGCGCTGCGCCTGCGTAGGAGAAAAAATGAGTGTTGCATTGACCGAGATACCCTCTGCCAGCAATGCTGTCATTGCATCATACCCTGCATTCGTTGCCGGTACCTTGATCATCACGTTAGGCTCACCGATGGCTTCAAAGAGGCGTTTCCCTTCTGCAATAGTACCTTCAGTATCGTTCGAGAGAAAAGGGTCAACTTCAATAGAGATGTAGCCGTCGTTGTGTTCATCGTAGAGTGGTCTGAGTGCCTGTGCAGCAGTTTTAATGTCTTCGATTGCAAGCGCTTCATACTTCTCTTTGGGACTCTTTCCCTCCAGCGACTCAAGCTGTGCTTTGTATGCCGGGGATGTAGTAATCGCCGAAGCAAAGATCGCCGGGTTGCTTGTCGCACCGTTGATAATGCCTTTTTCTATGAGTGTTCCAAATTCGTTCTTAAGGTAGTCACGCTCCACAAAGTCCAGCCAGAGTGAAAACCCGATTTCTCTATCAACCATCAATCTTCCTTGTATGTCCATTCAAAATTCTGCCAGCTCCCAAGATCGCTGGGCTTTTGAAGCGTCGCTTCAAGCTCGTTCAAAAAGCGCTCTCTATGCACTGTCTGCGCACCGAGACCCACCATGTGATCTGTTCGCATCTGGCAGTCGATAAAATCATAGCCTCTCTGTCCTAAAACGTCACTGAGCGCCTTGAACGCGACCTTTGATGCATTGGAGGCCAAAGAAAACATTGACTCGCCAAAAAACGCTTTCCCCATCGACACTCCATACAGTCCTCCGACAAGTTCTCCCTCTTTATAGACTTCCACACTGTGAGCAAAGCCCTCTTCATGCAGCCGAATGTACGCTTCCTGCATCTCTGGAAGTATCCATGAGCCTTTCTGCCCTTCCCTTGGTACCGTCGCACAATAGCGTATTACATCCGCAAAACGGTGGTCGAACTTAACGGAAAATCCGCCATTGCGCAACACCCTTCGAAACGATTTACGCACAATGAAATCACCGGGATACAGCAGCAGTCGGGGATCAGGTGACCACCAGAGTATGGGGTCACCCTCGGCATACCAGGGGAAAATACCGTTTCTGTATGCCGTCAAAAGCCGGTTGACAGAAAGGTCTCCGCCATATGCAAGTAACCCTTCATCGGATGCAAAGCGGGGATTTGGAAAGGCGTAGGAATAATCACTTAAAGGCGCAATAAGGTAGTGGTCTTCATCGAACATAGAACCCATTAAGCGCTCCTTTGGAGCGGGTTAATGAGGAATCCCCCAGGGGAGCTTCTCTTGCTTCGCAATTTACCTTCTGAGGAATGCGCCCGAACGAAGTGACAAGTGCCCTCGGGGTAAGGAATGAGGAATTTTTGTATGCATTGCTTTGCAATGCTTTTATTAATACTGTAGGGTGTTGTCCCCCGACAACACCTTTTCCGTGCAAACAATATATCACTTTTAAATTGTTGTACCATACCATTTATTTGGTATGTTGGTGTTGTGGTGGCACAACACCCTACGGGGTGAACCATGTTATGCTCCAAAGTCGAAAGTCAGTTTTTCGTTTTTGAAGCCCACTTTGACCCTGCCGCCCTTTTTAAGCTTTCCAAAGAGGATCTCATCGGTCAGTGCCTCTTTAATCTTCTCGTCAATCACACGGGCAATATGACGGGCACCGTAGCGTTCGTCGTAACCTTCCTCGGCAAGGTATCGCTTGGCTTTTTTGTTCACCTTGACAGTGATCTTTTTGGTTTTCAACAGGTCATTGAGCTTTTCAATCTCACGGTCGACGATTTCCATAAGGGCATCAATGCCAAGCGGGTTGAACTCCACGACAGCATTGAGACGGTTTCGGAATTCAGGTGCAAAGAATGCGTTGATCGCCTTGTCTGTCTTCATCGAGGTATCTTTGTTAAAGCCCATGACATTGGGCTCTTTGGTACCAAGATTGGAGGTCATAATAAGCACGACATTTTTAAAGTCACTCACTACCCCGTTATTGTCCGTCAGTTTCGCACCGTCCATGATCTGAAGCAAAATGTTCATAATGTCCGGGTGCGCTTTTTCGATCTCATCGAGCAGCAGTACCGTATGGGGGTGTTTCTTGATCATCTCGGTCAAAAGTCCTCCCTGCTCATACCCGACATACCCCGGAGGGGCTCCGACAAGACGGCTTACCGTATGCGGTTCCATATACTCACTCATATCCAGTCGCTCAAAATGCACATGCAGTGTTGCAGCAAGCTGGGTTGCCAGTGCCGTCTTTCCGACCCCTGTGGGTCCCACAAAGAGGAATGAGCCGATGGGACGGTTCTCACCGTTGAGACCGGCATAGGAACGCTTGATCGCCGTTGCCAACACCCCGATCGCCTCATCCTGTCCGATAATATGTGCTTTGAGATCTTTCTCAAGAGTTCGGAGCTTTTTGGTATCATCTGTACCGATCACCGTGGAAGGAAGTTTGAGCATCTTGGCTACACTCTCTTCGATATCGGCAGGCACAACAGTGACACCTTCTTTACCGCGCAGCATAAAATGCGCTCCCACCTCATCGATGATATCCATCGCCTTGTCCGGCAAGAAACGGTCATGAAGATACTTGACACTCAGATCGATAGCACTCTGAAGCGCTTCGTCTGTAAAGCTGATCTTGTGGAACTGCTCATACTTCTCCTGTACCCCTTTGAGGATGGTAAAGGTATCTTCAATGCTTGGCTCCTCTACATCGATCTTGGCAAAACGGCGGCTGAGTGCCTTATCCTTGTCAAAGAAGTTCCTGAACTCCTGATAGGTCGTCGCACCGATACACTTGATCTCCCCGCGTGCAAGGGCAGGTTTGAGCAGATTGCTTGCATCCATGCTCCCGCCGCTTGTTGCACCGGCTCCGACCATCGTATGGATCTCGTCAATAAAAAGAATCGCATCCTTCTCCTGCTTGAGCTCTTTGAGAATCCCCTTGAGACGTTTTTCAAAATCACCACGGTACTTTGTTCCGGCGATCAGCGCACCCATATCAAGTGCAAAGACCTTCGCATTTTTGAGAATGTCGGGTACATCCCCTTCGCTGATCTTCAGTGCCAACCCTTCGGCAATAGCGGTTTTGCCCACGCCCGGCTCACCTACCAGCAACGGGTTGTTCTTTTTACGTCGGCAGAGTGTCTGCATGACACGGTCGATCTCATCGACACGTCCGATGACAGGATCGATCTTACCCGTTTTGGCAAGTGATACCAGTTCCATTGTAAACTGTTCAAGCAGTGTCTCCTCTTTGTCGCTTTTTTGCGAAGGTGCTTCCGTCTCACTCTGTGCATGGGAGATCACTTCCAGGATGTCCACCCGGGCAATCCCCTCTTTTTTCATCAGGTAAACGGCGTAAGAGTGCTCCTGCATAAAAATCGCGGCAAGCATATCACCTACTTTCGCTTCACTGCGTCCGGCAGAATGGATGTGTGTCATCATATCGTTAATAGCACGTGAAAGCGCCACGGTTTCAAAGGGCTCCACTGCTTCTTTCAGCGCCGGAACCGTCTTGTGAATGTGAGAAACGATTCCCTCTTCCAGCCGCTTGGTATCGGCACCGAGCGTCTCAAAGATCT
>JALWHT010000179.1 GCA_026983515.1 Sulfurovum sp. | reverse complement strand
TTTTACCTGTGTAGAATTACAGTTTGGACATCTTTTTTACAACCCATCTGTAGATAATCCCTTTTTAACTCCCATAGTATCGGGCTTTGCTTAGGTTTTCAGCAACCCGTTTCTTTACTTTAACTCTAAAAAGATGTATTTTTATGCATAGTAGTAAAAAGATGAGTTATTCAAAATAGCCGTTTATTGTCGATGTATAGGGAATTTGTGCATCTTTATGCACGATTATGCATTATAGTAGGAGCGACGATAAGCCGGGTTCTGTCGTGGGTAGTTATTTGTCTAGGCCTGCCGTTGCCGACAGGCTCAAGCGAAGCATGAGTGCCGCAAAGCGGCGTTGCAAGAGTTGTTACCATATGCTTCTTGCTGCGGACAGGGTTTACCTGGCTGCCCGTGTTACCACAGGCACCGGTGGTCTCTTACACCACCCTTTCACCCTTACCTGCACTGCACAAGGCAGTACATAGGCGGTCTACTCTCTGTTGCACTTGCCCTCAGATTACTCTGGCCATCCGTTAGATGGAGTCCTCTCTTGCATGCAGCCCGGACTTTCCTCTCGCAGCATTATGCTGCCAGCAACTACCTGTCGCTCCTATACGCGAAGTATAGCAAAAAAGGGTAAACAGAGGTTGAGAATTGAGGAAATAAGGAATGAATTAAAGATGGACGGGAAGTCCCGTCCAGATAGAGAAGTGTTTACTTCGAAGGGCCTTTTTCAAGTGCTTCAAGAGCATACTTTTTACCAAGCTCATATGCTTTTAGGTTTGCTTCATGTACTTTCTTAGGTACTTTGGAGAGCATTGTTTCAATAAGAAGGTCTTCATCAAGCGCCTTTGTCATTGTATTGGCAATAGCGAGAGCAACGACTGACTGGGTAATAACATTTCCCACTTCCTCTTTTGCAATAGTAATGATAGGAATCTCATAAATATTCCACTTTTGCTTGTCTTCAGCAGTTGGGTGTACCAGGTTTGGTTCAATAACCATCGTACCACCTTCGGCAACACCGTCTTTAAAGAGCTGATAACTCTTGTCAGCAACAGAAAGCATGAAGTTGATCTGGCCGTCAATTGCATACGGATACCATATCTCTTTGTCATCCAGCTGAATGTCAACCACGGTCGGTCCACCACGCACCTGAGAAGTATAGGTTGCCGTTTTAACACCGTATCCACCGCCTCTGATCTTTGCTGCTGCGAAAATCTCTCCGGCGAGAAGAACCCCTTGTCCACCAACACCGGTAAATCTCATTACAATTCTACTCATGGCTCTTCTCCTTACAGTTTTTTCTTGAATTCATCTGGCGTAATAGGTCCTCTGAGTCCCTGATGTGCCTTCTGAACCTCTTTGTACATTTCACAATACTCAGGTGCTTCTGTATCTTGCTTCAGAATACCGGTAGGAAGATGGTTCATCTTCTCTTCTTCTGGAAGGGCATCCCACTTCTTTTTAGGAAGCGTGATAGAATCAATCCAGTCAAGGTTTGCCATAGCAGACTGCATTTTATTTTTTCTACCAAGGTTGATGTGACAGTTAGACATTGCTTCAACATAAGAGAAGCCTTTGTGCTCCATTGCCTGAAGTAGAAGTTTTTCAAGCTTCTTAGGTGCAGTTACATTTTCTCTACCGACAAAAGATGCACCGGATGCTTCCGCGAGTTGACAACCGTCAAATGTCGGGTCAATGTTTCCTACCTTTTGCGAGACGGTCCAGAAACCTCTTGGTGTTGTTGGAGATGTCTGAGAATTGGTCAGACCATAGATAAAGTTCTGAATAATAATCAGTGTAATATCAATGTTTCTTCTACATCCGTGAATCGTATGGTTACCACCAATTGCCAGACCATCACCGTCACCGGCAACACAGACAACGTGCTTGTCCGGGTTAGCCAGTTTGATACCTGTTGCAAATGCTACAGTTCTTCCGTGTGTGGTGTGTACTGTGTTGAAATCAACGTAAGAAGAAAATCTTCCTGAACATCCGATTCCTGAAACAACACAGATGTCATCTTTTTTCCATCCCAGCTTGTCTACTGCACGAATAAATGACTTGAGGATCACCCCGTCACCACAACCCCAACACCAGAGTGTCGGCATCTTATCCATTCTTAAGTATTCATCATAGTTAAATGCCATATTACAGCTCCTTTACTTTTTCAATAATATCTGCAGGTGAGAATGGACGACCATTCGTTTTTGTCAGTTTTTCAATATCACGTCTTCCCATACATC
>JALWHT010000178.1 GCA_026983515.1 Sulfurovum sp. | reverse complement strand
ACAGAATGGATACAGAGCGATGTTTCAACCTTTTCAAATAGATAACCTTGCAACCTTTCCAGAGCGCCTTGAAGCGCTTCTTGACAAACAGCGTGTACAGATAGATACCCTTGTAAAAAGTGATGCCGACGACTACCAAAGCATCCTCAAACCGCTCCAAGATATGGATGAAACACTTGAGTGTTTCTTCACACCGCTTTCGCACCTCAATTCGGTGATGAACTCCGAAGCAACCCAGCAGGCATATGAAGCATCATTACCTCTCCTGAGCAAATTTGGCTCTGAAATGGCACAAAATGTCCCTCTCTTTGAGAAAATAGAAAAGTTAACGGGGGAAACTGCCCAACAACAAAAAGTTATCGTCAACGATGTGCGTGACTTCAAACTTTCCGGTATCAACCTGCCCGAAGAGAAAAAGAAGCGTCTTGAAGCCATCAGCCTTGAACTCTCAGAACTCTCCAACGCCTTTTCACAAAATCTGCTTAATGCCACAAATGCCTATGAACTCATCATTGAAGATGAAAATGATGTAAAAGGAATGCCTCCCCACGACATTGAAGCGGCAAAAACCCAAATTGACGGCAAAACCGTCTACAGATTTACCCTGCAGATCCCAAGCTACCTTGCCTATATGACCTACGGTCCCAACCGGAATTACAGAAAAGAACTCTCCAAAGCCTACAGTACCCGCGCACCAGAAAATGCCAAAGTGATAGACCGCATCCTTGCACTCAAACAGGAGAAGGCTCACATCCTTGGTTTCGACAACTATGCCCAGTACGCGCTTGAGACCAGAGATGCATCCAACGAAGAGGAGGTGCTCAGCTTCCTCAACACACTTGCCGACGCAGCACTGACGCAGGCAAAAGAAGAGCTTGATGAACTCATCACCTTTGCAAAAAGTATTGACGACATCGAAGATTTCGCGCGCTATGACCTTGCATACTACTCCGAAAAGCTCAAAAAGGAGAAGTTCAACTTTGATGATACGATGACAAAACCCTACTTTGAACAGGAGAAGGTACTGGCCGGAATGCTAAATATTGTCTCCGAACTCTTTGATGTACGCTTTAAAGCGGTCGATGTGCCCGTATGGCACGACTGCGTAAAGAGCTTTGACATCTATGAAGAAGACAGACTTTCAGGGCGCATCTACTTCGACCTCGAAGCACGCAAAGAGAAGCGGGGCGGAGCATGGATGCACGACTGGGAGACCCATTTTGTCGACAAAAAAGGCAGCACACACCTTGCATCAGCCTTTGTCGTCTGCAACTTCGCACCTGCAACCGAGGTCACTCCCTCGCTGCTGCGGCACGACGACGTGGTTACCCTCTTTCACGAAATGGGGCATGCAATCCACCACCTCTTTGGTAAATGTGAAGAGCGTTCAGTAAGCGGTATCAACGGCGTAGCATGGGATGTAGTGGAGTTCCCCTCACAGTTTCTGGAAAACTTCGCCTATGAGGCGGCTATTTTGAAGCGTTTCGGTTTTCATTACAAAAATGGTGAAGCGATCCCTGAGACACTGATGCGAAAAATCAAAGAGACCAAGAACTTCCAGGCAGCCCTTGGTATTTTACGCCAAGTAGAATTCTCACTTTTTGATTTTATATTGCATCAAAAACTTTATCAGGGAGAAGAAGTGCAGGCACTCCTTGACCATATACGTGAAAAGACATCACTTCTCAAACCGCCAAGTTATGACCGTTTCCAACACGGGTTTGCCCATATTTTTGCAGGAGGGTATGCTGCAGGATACTACTCCTACAAGTGGGCTGAAGTGCTCAGTGCTGATGCTTTCTTTGCCTGTCTTGACGAAAAAGAGGGATTCAACAAAACAAAAGCAACAGGATACAAAGAACATATTCTCAGCAACGGCGGCGCAAAAGAGATGAGTGAACTCTACCTTGAGTGGCTTGGACACAAACCACAAGTTGAAAGTCTGCTCAAACTCTATGAGATAGCGTAGGAGGGATATATGAAAGAATACGGCTACCTGCTGCTCACAATCATTGCCATCTTCGGTATCATACTTGCCGGGGCGTACTTCAGTCCCACGTTTGAAGAGCAAAAAAGTTTTCTCGAGCTCTTCTACCTCAGCGGCGCACTACTCTTTGTTTTTTCGGCACTGGTGATCTTTGCCACCATCGGATTTGCCTCCTTCGCCATTTACGGTGCTATTTTTCTGGCAGCTGTCATGGGTATCTACGGTATCGAAGGGGCTGTGCTGGTCGTAG
>JALWHT010000177.1 GCA_026983515.1 Sulfurovum sp. | reverse complement strand
TCTGTCATGAAACCTACCATGACGCTTTTAAACAACTCTCGTTCATCAATTCTCATTTTATACTCCATTTCTTTCTTCTGAAAGAGTATCGTAAATGAAAATTGCGAACTTTATTTTATACTATCTTCTATGATGTCTGTGTCCTCATGGCCGGACGTATCTCCAAAATGAAAAAAGCGGGGAATCCACAAATGGACAGTGGTGCTATCGATGATCTTTCACAGGCATCGTTCCAGATATATACTGCGCTCAGTACGCTTGGTATGGACAGCGAACTGGGTCTGATCAACCTCGAAACAATTTCACCGATTAGTGAAAACTTTCTGAGAGAAAAACTTGAAGCACGTTTTCTGCTCTGGAATGAAACAGCATTTCGTTATAGCAAAAAAATGGTTGATACACACTGGGAGACTATCAGCAAACTTGCAAAAAAATTGATAGAAAAAGAGATTGTAGAGGGAGATACCCTCTTGAAACTTGTCGGTAAAAAAAGAACGAAACCAAAAATACCAAAGGTGCTGTAACCTTGTTGTAATCTGCTATCGTGATTGCTCCTGCAGCCATGCTTTAAGCTGCTCAATTTGATCACGAGTACGTACCGTCGCTGTTCCACCCTCAGACTGCCGCGCATTCATCGAAGCACGAATATCAAGCAGTTCCATCACTCCTTTACCGATACGTTCATCGATACTCTGTAGCTCTTCAAGTGTGAGCTCCGAAATATCTACTCCCTTCTCTTCTGCCAGGTTAACCACATTACCGGTAATGTGATATGCATCCCTAAACGGCAAGCCCTGCTCTTTGACAAGGTAGTCTGCCAGATCTGTTGCACTTAGATGTCCAACCATACAAGCAGCCTCCATTGACTCTTTGTTAACTGTCATATCCGCGATCATCTCATTGAGTACCTGAAGACTCAGCAGAGCTGTTTTGACGGAGTCAAACACACCCTCTTTGTCTTCTTGCATATCTTTGTTATATGCAAGCGGAAGCCCTTTCATCACAGTAAGCAGTGCTACAAGATTTCCGTTGACACGCCCGGTCTTACCCCGCAACAGTTCAGGTATATCCGGATTTTTCTTTTGTGGCATGATCGAACTGCCTGTAGCATGACGGTCTGATAGTGTCACCCATCTAAACTCCGCCGCACTCCACAAAATAAGCTCTTCACTCAAACGGCTCATATGCATCATCATTGTTGCAATGTTAAAGAGAATCTCCAACGCAAAATCACGGTCACTGACTGTATCAAGACAATTAGACGTCGGTGCATCAAATCCAAGTTTTTTCGAAGTCATCTGTCGATTAACCCGGTGGGGTGTACCAGCCAATGCTGCACAGCCGATGGGTGAATAGTTATTGCGCTCATAAGAGCTCATAAAGCGCTCATAATCACGCTTGAACATGTTTGCATAAGCCATCATATGGTATCCAAAGTTTATTGGCTGTGCATGCTGCAAGTGCGTCATTCCCGGGAGCATAGTCTCAACATTCTCCTCTGCAACATCAATAAGTGTTGCAATATTCACCAACAACAACTCTGCAATGGCTTTTGTATTGTTTTGAACATAGAGGCGAAAATCAAGGGCAACCTGATCATTACGGCTACGTGCGGTATGTAGACGCTTACCCGCATCGCCGATACGGCGTGTCAGTTCTCCCTCAATGGCCATATGAATATCTTCATCATCTCCGTCCAGACTCAATTTTCCAGACTCAATATCGTCAAGTATCTCACGAAGCCCTCTGTCTATTTTTTCATAATCTTCATTGCTGATGATTCCCTGCTCTTTGAGCATATAGGCATGTGCCAGTGAACCTGTAATATCTTCTTTGTAAAGTAGTTTGTCAAACGGAAGAGAATTGTTCAGTTCTTGAAGCAGTTTTGAACTCTCCGTAGCAATTCGTGCTGAAGCAATCTTTGTTCCCATAGTCTTATCCTGCGTAAATTAGTTAGGGTATTTTAGCGAAAAAGGGTTAAGACAGTGAGCACTGAGCAGATAACCAAGAAACGTCACGATCCCAAAACAAGAACGGGATGACGGCGAGAGGTATAAAAAATACACTAATATACCAATAACACAGGTATGATAGGAAGATAAAGGTATAAAGAATAAGAGAGTAAATATGAAAAGAAGTTAAATGATCAATATAGTAAGAAGTCAGGATTCAATGTTAAGCGTAAGTAATGAGTAGTAGATGAAAAAACTCAAAGTGGCAGCGACCTACATTCCCACCAGCGTAGCCGG
>JALWHT010000176.1 GCA_026983515.1 Sulfurovum sp. | reverse complement strand
TCTTAAGTATTCATCATAGTTAAATGCCATATTACAGCTCCTTTACTTTTTCAATAATATCTGCAGGTGAGAATGGACGACCATTCGTTTTTGTCAGTTTTTCAATATCACGTCTTCCCATACATCTTTGAACCTCTTCAAGGTACTGTCCCTGGTTCAGTTCCACAACCAGTACCTTGTCAAACTTCTGTCCAAGTTCGAACATTCTCTCTTCAGGAGACGGCCAAATTGTAATTGGTCGGAAAAGTCCGGCTTTGATTCCCTGCTCTCTAAGGACATTGACTGCCTCTTTGATTGCAAGTGATGCAGAACCGTAACCGATCAGAAGGATCTCAGCATCCTCTATCATATACTCTTCATTGCTTTCAATTTCATCTCTGTGTTCATCTACTTTTCTAAAGAGTCTGTCGATCAGTTTTCTACATGTTTCAATCTCTTCTGTTGGAAAGCCCATGGCATCATGATGCAGTCCTGTAAAGTGGTAACGATACCCTTCAAACATTGGGTTAAGTACCGCAGGTTCATCCTGAGCAACACCGTATGGTTTATAGTCTTCAGGGGCACCTTCAAATTTCTTTCTTGGTTTGATACCCGCTTTAACCTCTTCAACAGTCGGCAATACTGCCTTTCCATGCATATGACCCAGTGTTTCATCGAGAAGAACGAAAACAGGCTGCATAAATCTGTCAGCCAGATTGAATGCTCTGACAGTTTCAGTATAACACTCTGCAAGTGTTCCGGCACACACAGTAATGGACTTGTAGTCACCGTGGCTTGGGTTCTTCGCTTGAGCAATATCTCCCTGGGAAACACGTGTAGGCAGACCCGTTGATGGACCACCCCTCATAACATTGACAACTACCAGTGGCACTTCTGCCATCTGCGCAAGTCCAAGGTTTTCCGCTTTAAGCGAAATACCAGGACCTGAAGTTGCTGTCAGTGTACGCACACCTGCCATACCCGCACCGATCGCCGCTGCGACACCTGCGATCTCATCTTCCATTTGAATGGCAGTTCCACCCACTTTTGGAAGTAGATCAGAAATGGTATGCATAACCTCACTCGATGGGGTAATAGGATACCCACCGAAGAACATACATCCGGCATCTACCGCTGCAATTGCAGCCAGGTCATTACCGCTTGAAATAATCTCTCTTGTTGCTGACATTAGTTCGCCTCCTTGTAATCTTCAGGTAACATATACCCGTTTTCTTTAATAATTTCTTGTCTCTTCTTTGAAGACTCTGTTAGTTTTGCAAACTTATATTCTTTCTTTTCCGCAACATAAATTGCAAAGTCAGGACAACAGAGTTCGCACTCGTTACACCCGATACAAGCATCGGGATAGACAACGCTGATCATTGCCCCCAATACTGATGTTGGTTCCAGTTTCATTGAGAGAACACCTGCCGGACAGGCATCCACACAAATGTCACATGCTTTACATCGATCCGTATTTACCCATACCGGAGTATTTTCTGGAGCTTTCATTACTGCCATGTTTTCCCCTTAATTTTGAAGTTTATTGTTTCGTGAGATCACCAACCTGGGTTTGACCTGAGAGTTATAAAAGCAACTTCCAAGTCAAACCCAGGATGTCAGGGATATCCCTTATTCACTACATAAAGAATAGCTTACTTTTTGTAAGGTTGCTTTGAATAAGCCTGAATTATTGGTAGCATAAGGGGTGTTGTTACCATTCGAAGCAGCATTTTTACCCACCTTTTTGATAGCTTTTTACTTCTAATAAATACTGCGCCTATGCCTTTCTAAACAGCACTTTCACAAGTGTATCGTTTGGTTACTATTTAGATGTTCAGTATTTTATAGAAAACAAAATCACAGGCTTTATAATGTTCATTGGATTATTGACCAAAAGACTCCTCTCGTTAAGAAAGAGATGAATTTAAAAGTCTGATATACAATAATGGGAGGTAAAAAACCGGGCAAAAGCCCGGAGGAAGGAGAAAGCTTACTTGGAAAGCACTTCTTTAACTGCTTTTCCAATATCTGCCGGAGAGACAACGACTTTAACACCTGCTGCTTCAAGTGCATCCATCTTCTCTTTGGCTGTACCGGCACTTCCGGAAACAATGGCACCTGCGTGTCCCATTCTTTTACCCTTTGGTGCTGTTTGACCGGCAATGAAGGCAACAACAGGTTTGGTGATCTGCTCTTTAATCAGCTTTGCAGCCTGAATCTCGAGGTCACCACCGATTTCACCGATCATTACGATCGCTTCTGTTTCAGGATCT
>JALWHT010000175.1 GCA_026983515.1 Sulfurovum sp. | reverse complement strand
TCCTCTGTCAATGAGCTCTTTTGCCTTGTTGTTCGAAAGCCCTTTTTGACGGGCCAATACTTTATACGCTTTATCTCTTGCCATTATTCTCTTTCTTTTTTTCTGATGTAACGCTCTATACAATGCATGGTTTTACCGTACCGTTTCACACCATGCTTCAAATTGCGGTGTCAAGGGAAAAGCAACAATCTTGATCTTGCTGTTCTGTCCGCTTTTAAAGACAACCGCGCTCTTGGGAACTTTGAAACTTTTGGAAAGAAACTTTGAAAGCTCCTTGTTCGCCGCACCTTCGACTGCCGGTGCCTTGATACGCACTTTCACCGCCTCATCACCGTACAGACCGCAAAATTCATTCCTGCTCGCTGCAGGCTGCGCCTTGATGCGCAAACTTACTTCATTATCATCGATTTCGTAAAACATTTTCTGCCTTCCAATAGTGAAAGGATACCATAAATTTGCATTTACCCCTTTTTCCTCATTATGGGGTACAGCCAAAACGTCCAATAGAAAGTATAGGCTGGCTGAGAAGAAATCCGAACTAAATCAGCGCCTTAAGCTCATTTACAATCGGGGCAAGGTCGGTATGCCAGCGAAGGCTTGCCGCTTTTATCTGTCCATACTGCAACAGCCTTCGTCCAAGGGTGGAGGGTTCTACAATGGCAATCCCCTCCACCGCTTCAAAAATATCTTTTTGGTTAAAGTAATGCGCTCCTGAGAGAATGCGGCAACCAAACTGTGCTGCTTCGGCGGCGTTGTGACCGCCAACGGGTACAAAAGCACCGCCAAGTATCACAATGTCACTGATGGCATAAATATTGACCAGTTCCCCCAACGCATCCACAAGCGTAACGGTGCTTTCAAAGTCTGCCTGTTGCGAGTAGCGGTGCCAGCTTACGCCTCTTTTGACAGCAAAGGCTTCGACAAGCTGTGCCGCTTCATCAAAGCGCTCCGGATGGCGTGGGACTACCACCAATTTTGCCTCCGGATGTTCCTGCAAAAATACACCGAAGGCATCCAATACTATCTCCTCTTCTCCCTTGTGTGTGCTTGCCGCACATACCAGTAAATCCTTGGGTTTTACAAAACGTTTGGTAGGCTTCGGAAGCATTGCCAGTTTAATGTTTCCTATAACCGTTACATTCTTTGCACCAAGCTGTTCCAAACGCACCTTGTCCTTGGGTGTCTGAGCATAAACCGCATCGATATGACGGAATATCTGCCGGTATAGCCATACCATTTTAAGGTATTTTGGAAAAGAACGGTCACTCATACGCGCATTGATAAGCAGTGTCCGTGCTCCACGGTGTTTGGCCAAAGCAAAAAGCAGATACCAAAACTCCGCTTCCATTACCACCAATGCCTTTTGCGGCCGCAACCAGCCAAAGAGCAGCGGTTCAAAGGGCAAATAACGGCTTTGCTTCGTATAGGTGTCGATAACACTTTTTCCTGTTTGGGTGGTTGTCGTCATCCGAAGCAGCGCTTTGGGCAGTGCTTCAATCAATGGTGCAATAGCTTTTGCTTCACCAAAACTGCATGAATGAAACCAGATACCATCGGGCTTCAAGGGCGGATTTTTCCATAGAAAAAAACGTGCCGGGATGGATTGTCTATATTTTGTTTTAAATGAAAGGAGAAAAAGAAAGGGAAGTACAATGATATAGATGAGAATGGAAACAAAGGAATAGAAGAGAAAAAACAACTTATTCACAATGCCCCCAATTGAGCGCGAAGCCCTCATCTGAACGCTCAACACTGAATGCTGAACGTTTCTTTGTTACTATGCCTCTTCGGTAACGCTCTCGATATAGAGGATTCTACCGCAATGCGGGCAGTTGACAATTTCATCGGCCTTGATGACTTCCGAATAGGTTTTATCATTGAGTTTCATATAACAGCCGTAGCATGCCTGCTTCTTAACAGGAACGACTGCCGTATTGCCTGCCCAGACACGGATTTTTTCATAGAAAGCAAGCACTTTCTGCTCGATGTTCCGGCTAAGTTCCTGACGTTTGGTGAAGAGTTCCGCTTTGGAAGCTTCAATGGCTTCTTTTTCTGCTGTCACCTCTTTGTTAACTTCATTGAAAGTTTCCTGAAGTTCGGCAAGTTTAGCCTCTTCTTCCTTGGCAAGTTCACGCTTGGTTTCATTAATCCCCTGAAGTCTTTCAATCTCTTCATTGGCAAAAGTCAGCTTCTCTTTGGCAATCTCTTCTTCAAGCTGCAGCGCTTTCATCTCTTTCTCAGTAGAGATCTCTTTTGCCTTCTTTGCATTGTCTGCAAGCTGATCGTTAAGTACTTTGATCTGCTCTTCAAAAGCTTTGATCTTTTCTTCGTTCTCTTCAATCTCTCTGTTAAGCTTGTCCAGCTCCGCCTGTACCGCATCGATCTTGCGCTGTACTCTGGCAATTTTTTTATCCGCGGCTTCGATCTGCGGGTTGTAACTGTCGATAGCTTTATCTATTTTTGAAAGCTCTATCAGTTCTTTAAGATGTTTGTTCAATCTCTATCCTTTAAGGTTTTGAGGGGTGTTTCAAAATGAAACGGATTTTTAGAATTCGCAATTATAGCCAAAATTGGTAAAACTTTCAATTCTTCGGCCATAATCTCCGGAAAAAAACGCTCACTCTCATAGTGCCCGATATCCACCATCATCAAACCGAGACTCTCTGCTTTCATCGCATCATGGTATTTGATGTCACCTGTCAAAAAACAGTCAGCCTCCACTTCATCCATCAACGAAGCCCCTGCTCCGGTACAGAGCGCGATACTCTCAATCTTTTCTTTTGGCGCTACGCTTTTGATACATTCCAGTCCCAATTTCTCCTGAAGATGACGATAAAGCGCCTCTTTGCTCCACTCCGTGCTTGTGTAACACAAAAAAGGCTCCTGACGTTCCAGCTCAAATCCGAGTACCTTTTCAAATACAAACCGGTTCAGATGTGTCTGATCAAAGTTGGTATGCATCGCGATGAGCGATTGGCGTTTGAGAATGAGCTTCTCTATGAGGTTGGCAGGATAAGCTGCGAAATCAAGTTCAGAAAGCTTTCCGAAAATGAGCGGGTGATGCACAATAAAAAGTATCCCTTCATTGGCTTCATCGATCATCGATTCATCAATATCAAGTGAAACCACGATTTGAGATACCTCTCGTCGCATATCACCGACAATCAGTCCGGAATTGTCCCACTTCTCCTGAAGTTCAAAGGGGCTGATGGTATCTAAGTGATTGTAAATTTCTTGCAGGGTCATCTTCGCCTCTTTTTTATGATACATCTTGCTGTAAATATACTTATAGCCTGTAGGGTGTTGTCCCCTGACAACACCACATCAATATTAAAATATAAAGAGGTGTTGTGAGGGCACAACACCCTACGGAATATACACTATCCCTTCACCCTCTTATTGCGTTCCTCTTCCTGCGCCTTGTAAAGCTGTGCACACCCAATGGCAAGTTCACGTACTTTAAGAATGTAGTTCTGGCGCTGTGCCTGGGAGATCGCTTTTCTGGCATCGAGCACATTGAATGCGTGAGAAGCTTTCATACACTCGTCATATGCAGGCAGCGGCAGTCCCTTTTCAAGACAGAGGCGGCACTCATCACTGGCATCATCAAAATGTCTGAAGAGCTTCTCTACCGTTGCCACTTCGAAGTGATACTTGGAGAACTCATACTCACTCTCTTTGTGTACATCGGCGTAGGTGGTCACCTCATCACCGTTGCGGTTCCAGACAATGTCAAAGACACTTTCAACTCCCTGCAGGTACATTGCCAGACGCTCTGTACCGTAGGTGATCTCAACTGCCACCGGATCACAAGCAATGCCGCCAACCTGCTGGAAGTAGGTAAACTGTGTTACCTCCATCCCGTCAAGCCACACTTCCCATCCAAGCCCCCATGCGCCCAGTGTCGGAGACTCCCAGTTGTCCTCGACAAAACGGATGTCATGCTCTTTGAGGTTGAGCCCCAGATACTCCAAAGACTTCAGATAGAGCTCCTGAATGTTGTCCGGACTTGGCTTGATGAGTGCCTGAAACTGATAGTACGCTCCAAGTCTATTCGGGTTTTCCCCATAACGCCCGTCGGTTGGACGGCGGCTTGGTGCTACATAGGCAGTACTCCACGGCTTACTATCGAGGCTTCGAAGCAACGTAGCCGGATGGAACGTCCCCGCCCCGGCAGGAATGTCGTAAGGCTGGACGATATTACACCCCTGCTCTGCCCAGAATTGCTGAAGTTTTAGTAGTAGTTCGCTAAATGTTAACACATTAATTCCTTTTGAAAATTTTTTTTGAATTGCTTTGTAAAAAAGTCTACATCTTCTGTGAAAATTTCATCTACTGTTCCATCTTTTTTGTATTTTTCAAGAAATTCATAACTGATACTTTTAAATAACCCCTGCTTGTATCGTTCATGTTTTGGGACATATTTCTTATAGACCAAACAAAATACAAATCGATAACCTTTTTTAGGAATCTTTAATGCCTTCAATATTGCAGTTAACTCTTCTTTACCATCTTTTAATTTCTCTTCTATCTCTTTTTTGTCAGGCTTCTTTTCGTTTTTGAATTCGACTAAAAAAATATTATTTCCTTGTATATAAATAGCATCAAATGATTTTGGTCTTTCATTGCTAACAGGATATTTTTTTGCAACAATATCATCAAATGCAAGAACTTCTTGGGTTTCATCATAACAAAGATATTCATTGTTTTGACTATCATAACTTGTCTGTTTAAAAGTACTTCTATACTCTGCATATGCTTTTAATAGTTGACCAACATCAGCCATTTAAAAACTTCTCCAAACGCTTACTATCCAATTCTTCAAAAAAATCATATGGTTCAGATAATTTTTCAAAAATTTCTTCCAGAGTCTCTGAATTTTCATTATTTAACTGCTTTATAATGCCATCATCTGCTAAATAAAAATTTGTTTTCTTCTCTATAGAATGCATTTGACTAAATTGTTTTAAAGCTTCTATCATATATGGACTGTGTGAATTGACAATTATTGTCATTCCTTTCTCAACAAGCATAACGATTAATTTAGCCATCTTTAATTGCCACTTAGGATGAAGGTGAACTTCAGGTTCATCTAGAATCAATATATTTTTTTTTGTAAAAAATTTATTGTTATTTAAAACTTGGATAATACCAAAACTTTTAATACCAGTTGCCGTATTTTCCATCTCAACTTGTATTTCACTATTATGCACCCTTTTGAGATAATAAAACTTTGAATTATCAAATTGGAGCTTCCCTGATATTACTTCAGTAATTAATTCATCAATTTTTCGTTGACGTTTAGCATGTGGGAAAGGATTATCTTTTGATAATTTATCGTATAAGTCCCACATCATATAAGGATATGATATATCAAAGTCCAATCCATAATCATATTTTTTTCGTTCTCTCATCTTAGATACACTATTAAAAAAATCAACTAGATCAAAGACCAAAGGTGACTGCACAAAAGTTGCATCAAAAAATCTATTTTTATTTTCTCGATTAAATTGAATTTTTGAAATAAAATTTTTATCTCGAATCTTTACGTCAATAACCAATTTATCCTTATGAGCATGATTATCAATTAGTTTCGCACTACCATCAAATGATATATTTCCATCAAAAACCAAATTCAATCTTGTTGCTAGAATATGATTGATATCACCACCTGAAGCTTTTTGTTTATAGGCAATATTGTCAGATTTAACCAAAGAAAATAACATTTTACCAACCGTACTCTTCCCTGTATCATTCTCACCTGCGATTACGGTAAGCCCATCAATCTTGACATTGGCTTCTTTAATCATCCCGATATTTTTAAGTTGAAGTTCCATTGGTTGCCTTTATATCAAAATAGAAGCGGAGCCACGCACCGCTTACCTAAACTATTCACTATTATCTATTAACGCTTCACTAATTTAAAGGATGACTTCAATCTCACTTGAGTCAAGCTCCACCTTTTTGGCTTTGCTGATGCGGTCTTCCTGAAGTTTTACATGCAGCTCATCATCCTGCAGCGCCATGATCTGGATGGCAAGATAGGCAGCGTTGACCGCACCTGCTTTGCCGATCGCCAGTGTACCCACAGGCATACCCGCAGGCATCATCACCGTACTTAGCAGCGCATCTTCACCCTTGAGTGGTCCGCTTTCCATAGGAACGCCCAATACCGGTTTGGTCGTGCTTGCCGCTACAGCACCTGCAAGGTGGGCTGCCATTCCAGCAGCTGCTATGAATACCTGCGCACCCTTCTCTTCGGCTGTCTTGATGTAGTTCTTGGTTCTCTCCGGACTTCTGTGGGCAGAGGAGATGATCAGCTCGTAAGGCACTCCGAACTTCTCCAGTGTCTTTGCACACTCTTCCATAATCGTGTAGTCACTCTTGCTTCCCATAATAATCGATACAAATTTCATTTATCATTTCCTTTTTTGATTTGTTTAGTCACACTTTGGCTCCATCTTCATTGGTGTGGAGTCTTCTGTCAGCCCTTTTTTCTCCAAAGCTTCATCGATCTTGCGGCGCAAGATGGTGTAGCCCGGCAGTTTGGTCGGCAGTTTGATCGGCTCCAGGTAGCCGCTGTGAACACACTCACGCTCTTTGCCCTCTACGGTCTCTATCTTTTTGAATGTCAGCCAGTATTGTCCATTGATCTCATCAATTTTGCCGATCTCATTGTCGACCAGCTCGACTGTAGCCCCTACGGGCAGCACGATCTCTACACTGTCGCCCACACAGGTTTTATCCTTGCACTTCCAGCTAAGCCCATCTTCGCTTACCAGTCCGGCTACCTGATGGGTACCATACTGGATAGAAAATCCGTGCGATTCCGTATCCTTACGCTCAAAGGGTCTTGAGATCAGATAGGCATCGGTAAAACCGCGGTTTTGTGTTGTGTTTAACTCTTGTTGATAGCGTGTGGGTTCAAAATCATTCGCGTAAAAATCATCGATGGCATGGCGGTAGGCTTTGGTCACCACGCCTGCATAGTAAGGCGATTTGGTTCGTCCTTCGATCTTTAGTGAGTCGATGACGCCGCTTTCAAGAATCTCGTCGATGTGGGAAGCCATATTCATATCTTTGGCGTTCATAATGTAGGTCCCCACATCGGGCTCTTCGTCAAGCCTAAAGGTCGTACCCGTTTCGGGGTTGTGCGCATAAACCTCGTAAGGGAAACGGCAGTCGTTCGCGCAGCTGCCGCGATTGGGCACACGTCCGGTCTGCAGTGCCGAGATGAGGCAGCGTCCCGAGTAGGCAAAACACATCGAACCGTGTACAAAAACTTCCAGTTCAAGATCCGGCAGATGGGTTTTAATCGCTTCACAGTCCTTAAGGCTGATCTCGCGAGCTACGATGATACGCTTGACACCAAGATCGTAGTAAACCTCCGCATCCATCGCATTCATCACGTTTGCCTGCGTGGAGAGGTGTACGGGAATATCCGGCGCAATGCGGTGGGCAATCTTCACCACTCCCGGAGAGGAGACAATCAATGCATCTGGATTAAGTTCAGCGATCTTGGCGATGTGGTTTTCGTAGAGTTTGATCTGTGAGTTGAAGGGAAAGGAGTTGACTGTTGCATAGACTTTTTTACCGCGTGCATGGGCATAGTCAATCCCCTCTTTGAAAGAGTCCATATCGAACTCCTTGCCCGAACGGATACGCAGTGAGAAGGTGCTTGTACCGCCATAGACGGCATCCGCCCCGTAGTTAAGGGCGATCTTCATCTTCTCAAGGTTGCCCGCAGGGGCTAAAAGTTCTACTTTTTTCGTTGCCATGTCTCTCCAACTCTATTGATATTGCACATTTGAAATGGATATGATTTTACCCTATTAGTGGTAAAAGAGAGGTTTTATGCTAAAATCTTGTCATGAAAACGACCCGTATTGACCTACATAACCACACCACACGCTGCAACCATGCCGAGGGCACCGTTGACGAATACATCCAAAAAGCCATTGCACTTGGCATCGATATTTACGGCTTCAGCGAACACGCACCCATGGATTTTGACGAGGGGTATCGACTCTCCTTTGAAGAGATGGCTGCCTATGAACAGGATATTCTGGCTGCAAAAAAGAAGTACAAAGACGACATCGAAATCCTGCTTGGCTACGAGGTAGACTGGCTTCCCGGCCATATGGATGAGAGGGTACTGGATGCCAATGTGGACTACCTCATCGGTTCAGTACACTTCATTGACAAATGGAGTTTTGATAACCCTGAATTCATAGGCGGATGGAAAAATCGCGATGTAGACGAAATCTGGCAAGCTTATTTTGAGGCAATTGAAGCGATGGCAAAGTCGGGATATTTTGACATTGTCGGGCATTTCGATCTTATCAAAGTCTTTAAATATCTGCCAAAACAGGATGTACGCCTGCTGGCAAAAGCATCCTTAGAGGCTATTAAAAAAAGTGGCATGGTTCTGGAACTGAATGCAGCAGGACTACGAAAACCCGTAGGAGAGATATACCCCTCAAAAATGCTGCTTGAGGAGGCGTACGCGCTTGACATCCCCGTCACATTCGGCTCGGATGCGCACAGTCCAGGACAGGTAGGTTTCGGCTATGAAGAGTCTGTCGCCCTTGCCAAAGAGGTCGGATTTAACAGAGCCGTTACCTTTAAAGGCAGAGATCGCGAAATGGTCAAATTTTAAGCAAAAAGTGGGAAACAATTTATTTTAGAATGGTTATAATGACTGGACTAAAATTTTAATTAGGAGCGATACAACATGGGTAAATTCGTGAACAACCTTGCAGAGTTCAAGAAATACTGTGAAGAGAACGAAGTAGAATTCGTAGACTTCCGTTTTACAGACATTAAAGGTGCATGGCACCACATTTCATACAGAATGAGCGCAGTTACAGACGAGATGCTTGAAGCGGGTCTTCCGTTTGACGGGTCTTCCATCGAAAACTGGCAGCCGATCAACGAGTCTGACATGCTGCTCAAGCCGGACATTCCGACTGCATTCCTCGATCCTTTCACTGCGGACAGTACGGTAGTTGTTATTTGTGACGTTTATGACATCTACAAAAACGAACTGTATGCGAAATGTCCAAGATCAATCGCGAAAAAAGCACTCAAGTATCTTGACGAGCAGGGTATCGGTGATGCTGCATACTTTGGTCCTGAAAACGAATTCTTCATCTTCGACGATGTAAAGATCCACGACCATGACAACCACCAGTCTTTCAAAGTAGAGACAGATGAAGGTCACTGGGCAGATACTGCCGAGTATGATGATATCGGGAACATGGGTCACAGACCAAGAATCAAAGGTGGTTACTTCCCTGTAATGCCTACTGACTCAATGGTAGATCTCAGAGCAGAAATGATGCTCCTTCTTGAAGAGGTAGGTCTTGAAGTCGTTCTTGGACACCACGAAGTGGCACAGGGACAGGGTGAGATCGGTGTAGTTTTCGGTGACATCATCACTGCTGCGGACAACGTACAGAAGTACAAATATGTCGTGAAAATGGTTGCACACCTCAATGGTAAAACTGCAACATTCATGCCTAAGCCTATCTACAACGACAACGGTAACGGTATGCACGTTCACCAGTCTATCTGGAAAGACGGCAAAAACCTATTCTACAAAGAAGGTGAATACGCAAACCTCTCCAAAACAGCGCTTGACTACCTCAGCGGTATTTTCAAACACAAAGATGCGGTTGCAGCATTTACCAACGCTTCTACCAACTCTTACAAAAGACTCCTGCCAGGGTTCGAAGCGCCAAGAATTCTTACATACTCTGCACAGAACAGATCTGCTGCATGTCGTATCCCTTACGGAGCGGGTGAAAAGTCAACCAGAATCGAAACACGTTTCCCTGACTCAACATCATGCCCATACCTCGCCTTCACTGTACTGATGATGGCTGGTATCGATGGTATCAAAAACGGCGGTTACGAGCTGGTTGGACCATTTAACGAAGACCTCTTCGAACTGACAAGAGATGAGCTGAAAGAGAGAGGTATCCCTGAACTGCCAAATACGTTCAGAGATGCACTCGAAGGACTTGAAGAAGACTACAGCTTCCTTACACCTGTAATGGATGCAGACTTCATCAAAACCTATGTTGACTATCAGTTTGACAGACATGTCATTCCTGTCGAAGGCAGACCAACAGCATACGAGTATATCTCTACTTACTCTTGCTAAATCACTCTCCGGGCTTCGGCTCGGAATTCTCCTCTCTTCCCTTTCTTATTTATTTTCTCAATGATGTTATTTCTTTTTTAATACACAACGACTCTTTCATTGTTAAACAAGCATACACGAAAAGAACGCGTAGGGTGCATAGCCACGCACCTCATGGATCATTTGTATGCATGGTGCGTGATTACGCACCCTACAGGTAACAGACATCATCTCTGTACAGCGTTAAGATTCCTGTTTTCGCAAGAATGGCAGGATATTGGACTCCGAGACCTTATCGAAGTGTATCCCTTTCGGAATACTCCTGTTAAGGTGTAAACAGGATTTCGGAACTAAGGGGATTATCCGCAGAGACATAGATTAATTTAGACTTCCAAAGCATGTTGCACCAAATAAAATAAAGCGTTATGAAACAAACAGCTTCGGCTCTTTCTCTTTTTTGAAGAAGGTGAAGTAGCTCCAGAGCACGGTACCGTAGACGAAGATGGAGAGTACGACCACCCCGGTTGTCACCGCTTCGAACATCGCTTTGTAGGCGAAGTCGGCAGGGATCATATGTACAAGAATGATTGAAAGTGCGCCTTTCATTCCAGAGAAGGTCAAAATGAACCACCCCTCCGTACCGACCGCCTTGCCAAAATAGGCAAACTTTGCCATAGAGAGTGCACGTATCAGCGTGGTAACCAAAAACATGATGAGAATTTCGTTCCGATACTGCCAGAGCTGCCCGAAATCGACCATTTCCGCGAGGGCAAAGAAAATGAGTACCGCAGCGATGTAGCCAAACTCTTTGGCCATCTCATAAATATACTCCAGCCGATCCTTTGTCGTCGCAACAACAGAACTTGCACGCAATTTTCTGAAAAAACTCTTGCGCTTCTTGCCCTCTTTTGCTTCCATGGTTTCAAGATCCATGTCAATCCATGCTTTGGTAGCAATAATGGCGGTAATGAGTGTCAAAATACCACTGGCGTGGTAGTGTTCGCCAAGCAAATAGGCGGCATACCCCTCGATGATAAAGGCAAAGAGCTCACCCCTTCGGTCTGAGAAGAGTTTCATCAGCATATAAAAACCGTATCCCAATGCAAGTCCCATCCCAATGCTCACTATGAAAACACGCAATGCTTCAATGGCCGCATGCCCTGCATCGATATGACCGCTCATCATCCACGGCAGACCAATGAAGAAAAAGGCAATAACCGCTGTAGCATCGTTACCAAGCGATTCTCCCTCAATGAGCACCTTGATATCATGGCCAATCCCTTTGAAACGGGAGAGTACCGACTGCACACTGACCGCATCGGTTGCCATATTGATGGCAAAAAGCGACACATAGGCACCCAGTGTCAACCCTTCGAATACACCAAAATAGGAAAGGCTCGCACCCGCAGCAATGGAGAGTGCTACGGCAACCACAGCAAGATAGAAAATGCTCCAACCATGTTTTTTGATGTCCGAAAAGTGCAAATGAAGCGCATCTCCCATAAAAATGAGCGGGATACAGAATAGAATGAGTGTATCAAAATGTTCACTCAGGTCAATAGGAACGGCAGCCTTGAAGTAAGTGTAGACAAGGTAAGAGCCTGTCAGGAGTAAAAAAACCGAAGGGATCTTCAAGCGCTCGGCCAGTGTATCAGAGAGTATGACAAGACTCAAAATGGTAATGAGCATGATTTCAGGGGCAAAACTATGCATTGTCGGCATCCTTTAAAAGCTGTTCTATCTCGAGGTAGCTTCGGTACCCCTTTTGGCAGACCATATGGCCTGCACTGTCTACCAGCACGACTGACGGGAACGATGTTGCCCCCATCGAACGTGCCTTGGCAAAATCGTGTTCGGTAAGGGTCTCGGCACGTTCGCTCAAGAAGAAAAACGCAAACTTCCCGCTGTTGCCAAAGAGCTGTTCGTAAAAACCCTGAAGCAACCTGGAGTTGGTGATGTCGATACCCTGTGCATAAAAAGCGTGCTGCAGCTTATGCAAGTAGGTAAAGGCAGCATCCCTCCCAAGCAGCTCACGTACCGTCACCACCGCTTTGCAGGCAGGCGTGGTATCGTACTCGAAAACGGCCTTTTCAAAGAGACTTTCATCGAAAGGCTGACCTGTCTTTTCGGCCACCTGACGCCATTGGTAGCGCAGGTATGCTTTTGCTTTCTCATCCCATGGCATTTCCCCTTTAGTGCGTAAACCTCCCATGACCAGCTCTATATCATAGCTGTCTGAAAGCTTCTGACGTACCTCTTCTATCACCGGTACAAACCCCCAGCACCACGAACACATCGGATCAACAACAAAGTAGAGTACCGGCATCAGAAGAGTGTCCCGCTGTCATCGGAAGCCGGCTGCTGGGGTGCAATGCGCGGCGGATGGAGAGGATCGGCATCATCAGTACGCTCTTCATTGGGGTCTTCATCAATATTGATCGGCTTCGCATAACCGGTATCGTCACTGTTGCTCTCTATAATAGGCGTGTCTTTTTCTGTAACAATATTCTCTCCCGGATCATCCATGATTTGATAACCGTCATCGTCTACACGATAGCCGGGACTATCTGCTTCCTGTCCATCAAACATATTGCTGCTCTTTTGAGCTTTGGGCAGCGGTGAAGTTTTGGTGTAAAGCTCCTTCTTCCCCTCATACTCGCCAATGAAAACCCCTTCCGGAATGTCAAAGGTACGTTTGAGCTTAGGATAGAGTGCAAGCAAATGTTTGTAATAGTAGGCAAAAGCCGGCGCCGCCACTGCCCCGCCTGTCGCCCCGCGTCCAATGGGACGGTTATTGTCACGTCCAAACCACACAATCGTCTCGATCGTCGGTGAGTATCCACAGAACCAGGCATCGACATTTTTGTTGGTTGTACCCGTTTTACCTGCCAGTTCTATCCCTTTAACACGTGCATTGCGCCCGGTACCGCGTTTAATGACATCTTCAAGAATACTTGTCATCAGGTATGCCTGTTCCGGAGTGGTGAAGTTAGCGATCTCCTTGGGTCTGGTTTCATAAATGACCGCGCCTTCCTTAGAAACGATCTTACTGACCAGCCTCGGCTCTATCATATGCCCCTTGTTGGAGAATACCGTATAGATCTGTGCCATTTTCAAAGGACTCAGCCCCAGATTTCCCAGGGCAATGGACATATCATGTGGAATGTGTGGTACATCGAGAAAAGCAAGACGCCGGATGATCGTATTGACACCGATGTCGGAAACAAGATTGATCGTCGCCAGATTGCGCGAGTGCACCAGCGCTTCACGCAGCGGGATGAACCCTTTAAAGTTGCGTTCATAGTTCTTCGGTGACCACACTTTTGGTTTGCCGTTCTGGTAGTACTGGAAGGTACGTGCCAGATCAGTCAGTGGACTTGCCGGGTTGTACCCCATATCCAGTGCTGTCTGGTAGATGAAGGGCTTGAAAGCAGAACCGGGCTGACGTTCAGCCTGTGTTACACGGTTGAATGCAGACTTTTTGTAATCTACCCCGCCTACCATGGATAGAATATCTCCTGTGGCATTGTCCACCGATACAAAAGCTGCATTGAGCGTCGATTTCTTGGGGTCTTCCCGATAGCGTTTGAGTACCTTTTCATACGCATACTTCACCGCTTCACGTGCAATACGCTGCTGCTTCATATCGATCGTAGTATAGATCTGATATCCGCCTGTCCGCACATCTCCGAGCTTGTTTTTAAAGCGGCGTACCACTTCATCGACAATATAGGGCGCGATGTTCTGGCGCAGAGAGGTTTTGTAAACCTTGGGAGATTCCTTGACCGCTTTAAGATATGCCGCTTCGCTGATCCATCCCAGACTCTTCATACGGTAAAGTACGTTGTTGGCACGGTTCAGTGCGCGTTTGTAGTGCTTGAGCGGATTATAGTAACTGGGTGCGTTGGGAAGACCCACCAGCATTGCTGCCTCTTTCAGTGTCAGCTGATCAAGCGGCTTATGGAAGTAGCCGTCTGCTGCTGTTTTGACCCCATAATAGTTATTTCCGTAACTGATCTCGTTGAGATACCGCTCAATGATCTGTTCTTTTGTAAGTACCTCTTCTATTTTGATGGCCAAAATCGCTTCTTTTATCTTACGTGCAAGCTTCTTTTCGTTGCTGAGCACCTTGTTTTTGATCAGCTGCTGAGTAAGCGTACTACCACCCTCAACAAACTTCCCTGCTTTGATATCTTTAAGCATTGCACGTAAAATGGCATCGGGGTTAACCCCCTTATGTTCAAAGAACTTGGTATCCTCCATCGCGATGAGCCCTTCGACAAGATAGCTTGGAATTTCATCGTAACGTGCATAAAGACGGTGCTGTTTTTTGAAGACATAGGCGAGTTTTTCACCATTGCGGTCGTAAACCACCGAAGAGATTTCGGGTTTGTAGTGTATAAGCTTCTCCGCATCGAGAGCAATCTCTTCATAGGCATAGATGAACGCTGCAATAAGCGCAGCAGCGAAGATCATCGCCAAAATAATGGAACCTTTGATTAGACTGAACACAAACCCACCTGTTTTTACTTTTATTGTACCAAGTTAAGTCTAATGAGTCTTAACAGGTGACGAAGTTTCTCTATCGATACTTCGGTATTGAGGATCACACGCAAAATAGGTTTTTGTACCGTAGGCTGACGAATGGCACCCACAAGATAGTTCTGCTCCATCAGCCCTTTTTGCATAAAAAGTGCAAAGTCATTATCGGGTACTTCAATAGGCAGAATGAGACTCTCTGTCTTTTTACCAATCTCCGATTCAGCCACTTCCTGACGCGCCTTTATCTTTTCCCGAAACTTCTTGGCGTTTTTTCGGATGTATTTCATATTCACATAGGCAAGTGCCGTATCGAAAACCGAGGGTGCTGTGGTATAGATAACCGATTTGGCACGGTTTTCAAGAAAACTGATGACACTTTTGGAAGCGAGGATGTAGGCTCCGTAACTGCCGTAGGCTTTGCCAAGTGTACCCATTTTGATATGCCGTTCATTGGGTGTAATGCCGTAGTATTCAAAGATACCAAGCAGTTTTTTGCCAAGCACACCGGCACTGTGCGCTTCGTCGACAATGAGCAGCGCACCGCTCTCTTCTCCCACATCGAATATCTCCCGGACACAGAGATCGCCTTCCATCGAATAGACCCCTTCCACCGCGACAATCTGCCGGTTTGCGGGATGGGCTTGCAATTTCTGCTTCAAATCCTCCGCATCATTATGGCGAAAGATTGTCACACGGTCTCCAAGAAGCTGTGCAGCCATTACCCCGCTTGCGTGGTACTCCTCATCCATAAAAAGTCTGTCACCTTTGCGTACCAGCGATTCAATAAGCGCCAAGTTGGCCAAAAAGCCGCTACCGACCACCAAACCCTCTTCAAAACCGTTTTGCTCTGCCATCTCCATTTCAAAAATCTTATGGATAGGATGGTAGCCGTTGACCAGCATACTTGCTTTGGAACTGACAGTAGTATACTCCTCGAGCAGTTTGCACGCCTTTTTAAACTGCTTCTTTTTTGATGAGAGCCCAAGGTAGTCATTGGATGCGAAATCATCGAGCATATCAGAATAGAGGTGTCGTTCTCTGAAACGCCCTGCTTTTTTGAGGACTTCGAGTTCTTTAGTGTACATTGGCTCTCCTTATCCACGGCAGCAGTGTCTCAACTTGAAGTCCCATTGCCGTACTTTCATACCCTCTGACCGTTTGAATATACTTTTTGCAAAACCCTTCGACCATGCATCCACCCGCTTTACCCTGCCACTCTCCGCTTTGCAGGTAGGCTTCCAGGTCATCCTCATCAAAGGGGGCAAAAAGATAGTGTGTCGCCGAAGTATCGATAAAGAGCAGGTTTTTGGTTTTATAATGTACCGAAGAAACAATGCTTATCTGCGCACCGCTTTGCAGCTTCAAAATACGTCTGGCATCGTCAATATCTTTGGGTTTTCGCAAAATTTCGCCGCTTTGGGTAGCAATGACACTGTCCGCGGTCAAGAGAGGGTTTTCAAGCCCATAGTGCTGTTCTGCCGCCGCGAGTTTTCCCTTGCTTGCCAGATAGACGAAGTCTTTGGCTACCATCGTGGTAATGGCATCTTCGTCAAAATCTACCGGTTTCTGCTCGAATGCAATACCGAACTTTTCCAAAAGAAGCGCACGGCTTGGAGACTGGGAACAGAGATAAAGCATCAAAACCCCCGAAGTGTCACGCCAAACCAAAGAGCCAGTATGCCAAGCACCATATTCACAGGCAGAAGATACTTTGGTACGATCGCTACCGTCGCCTTGGCAGCGGGCAGATCACCTGCATTAAAAAGCTTCTGTGCCTTTTGCCGCTTGAGGTACATCCAGGTGAAATTGGCTGTCATCACCATCCAGATCACCTCTTTGATGTGCACGATCTGGTAAATGCTGTAGGCTGTCTGGTTGACAATATTGCCGCTCTCGTCAACTGCTGCAGCACGAAAACCAAGCCCCACTGACATTAGTACCGCTGTAACAATGATGGCAATAATAAAAGGAATCACCAGATGAAAGAGGTTTTTGGTAATCTGAAGTGTCTTTCCCAGTCTTATCTTTGGGTCTTCAATGCTCTGCATCACCGGATGTACCGCAAAACGGATCGCGATCATACCACCCACCCAGACAAAGGCGGAAAGCACGTGGGTAAAGACAATTTCATGTGCATAGGTACCGAAAAGCTCTACCATTGTCTGCTTCATCAGTTACCACCCTCCACGATTTCGGCAAGATAGGTTTTTGCCTCTTCCATCGCCATGCCGACCTTGGAAGCATCTTTTCCGCCTGCCTGTGCAAAGTCAGGACGTCCGCCACCGCCGCCGCCGACTACCGGTGCGACTGCTTTGATCCAGTCACCCGCTTTGACAGGCGTATTTTTCGAACCAGCTGCTAATAGAACTTTCTCTCCCTTTTTCTGGAAGAGCATAATGGCAATATTGTCATATTTGTTCTTCGCCTCATCGATCATCTCTTTGATGTCACCCGCATCAACCTCTTCGACAATAACATTCACACCGTTTACATCAACAGGTGTCAGCTCTTTTTTGGTCGCACTGAGGGCTGCTTTAAGTTCACCTTTAAGGGTTTTGACCTCCTCTTTGAGCTTGGCAATGCCGGCAAGAGGATTCTGGTTTTTCACTTCCTCTTTGATCTGCTCGATCTCACTTCTGAGTCCTTTGACCTTCTCAACCGCCGCGCGGCCGCAGATCGCTTCGATACGTCTGACACCGGCACTCACACCGCTCTCTTTGGTAATCATAAAGAGTCCGATCTGTGCCGTGTTGTCCACATGGGTACCACCGCACAGTTCTACAGAAGCATCACCCATACTTACCACACGCACCTTGTCACCGTATTTTTCACCAAAGAGCGCCATAGCACCGGATTTTTTTGCCTCATCGATGCTCATAATCTCCGTTTTACGAGGGATAGCACGCTGTACTTTGTCGTTCACCCAATCTTCAACTTTCTGCAGTTCCTCTTTTGTGAGCGCTTTGGGATGAGAGAAGTCAAAACGCAAACGCTTGTCATCGTTGAGTGACCCCGCCTGAGAGATATGGTCTCCCAGCACTGCACGCAGCGCTGCATGCAGCAGGTGTGTTGCCGAATGATGCTTCTCAATCTCCGCACGGCTCTGATCGACAACCGCTTCCACCTCATCCCCCACAGCAAGCTTTCCTTCCACTTCGGAAAGGTTCATATCAAGAAATTTCTTGGTATCCAATACCTTAATTCCTAATTTCTCATTCCTAACTCTTAATTCACCTTTGTCGCCGACCTGCCCGCCAGACTCCGCATAGAACGGTGTCTGTTCCAGCATCACCCAGCCCTTGCCGTCAATGCTCTCTACTTCCTTGAAGTTCTCATCGAGCAGTGCCAGTACTTTGGTCTGCACCTGCGTGGTTTCATACCCCACAAACGTGTTCTCTCCAAAACGCTCTTTAAGCTGCTTGAAGTCACCGGTTGTCGCAGCATCGCCACTGCCTTTCCAGTTTGCTTTGGACTGCGCTTTCTGTGCTTCCATCCTGGCATTAAAGCCTTCAATATCGAGTCTGATCCCCTTCTCTCTAAGCATATCTTCAGTCAGGTCAAGCGGGAAGCCGTAGGTGTCGTAGAGTTTGAACGCCACTTCGCCGCTGAATACATCTTTGGTATGCTCAAGCTCCTGATTGAAAAGTTTAATTCCCGCTTCGATAGTGTCGAAGAAACGTTCTTCTTCAAGTTTCATAGAGGTTTTGATCGCTTCGGATTTTGTTTGAAGGTAAGTGTAGTGTCCACCCATCAAAGCAACAAGGTCATCGACCAGTCTGTACATGAACGGCTCTCTGAGCCCCAGCAGATAGCCGTGGCGGATGGCGCGACGCATAATGCGGCGCAGTACATAGCCGCGTCCTTCTTTGTCAAAGTTCACACCCTGAGCCAAAAGGAAGCTGACCGCACGCAGGTGGTCGGCAATGACACGATAACTTGCGGAGTTGGGTGCATCGTAGTCATACGGAGCCCCCACCAGTTTGCCAATGGCTTCAAGCAGCGGCATAAAGAGCGAAGAGTGGAAGTTGTTTAACTTCCCTTCCTTGATGGCAACCACACGCTCCAGCCCCATACCGGTATCGATGCTCGGTTTTGGCAGCGGGTGGAGTTCTCCCTTTTCATCACGCTCATACTGCATGAAAACGAGGTTCCATATCTCAAGGAAACGGTCACCCTCGCCGCCCATCACATCCTCTGGAGAGTTGAAATGCTCCTCACCCTGGTCATAGAAGATCTCCGAACACGGGCCGCACGGGCCGGTATCGCCCATCTGCCAAAAGTTGTCTTTGTCGCCAAAACGCATAATGCGCTCTTCGGCGATGTGTTCTTTCCAGAGTTCGTACGCTTCATCATCACTCTCATGCACCGTTACCCAGATCTTCTCTACAGGCAGTGCCAAATACGCCTTGCCAGTAACAAATTCCCATGCATAGGCGATGGCTTCTTTTTTGAAGTAATCACCAAAACTGAAGTTACCAAGCATCTCGAAGAAGGTGTGGTGACGTGCGGTATAGCCGACATTGTCTAGGTCGTTGTGCTTTCCGCCCGCGCGGATACAGGTTTGAGAACTTGTCGCCCTTGGCGGGTTGGGGATAGGTGCATCCCCGGTAAAAATGTTCTTGAACTGTACCATACCGGCATTGGTAAAAAGCAGTGTCGGATCGTCAGGCACCAGCGGTGAGCTCTCCACCACTTTATGTCCTTTCCCCTCGAAGTAGTCTAAAAAAGATTTTCTGATGTCCATCATTGCATATCCTGCGTTAAAAATTGGGATATTTTAGCCAATTTGTGGTTATTGGGAGGTAAAGCCCCCGCAGAAGGGGCTTCCAAGATGTTATGAAGAAGAAATTAGAAACATTTTCCTAAAAAGAGAATGTACAGACATCATCAGGCAGATAATTGAAAAACCCGTCTCTATCCAGCTCAACATTGTACCCTGTCAATCCCGCATCGCCTCCGTCACATGCGTAGGCAATATTGTTTTTTCCCTGCCCAATATCATCTTCAATAAAGAGCGGGTCATCCGGTGTACCGCCGAAACCAAGCAGATCGAAAGTACACTGCTCACCGGGATAGAATGAAAACTCACCGTTGGGAGCAGTCACGGCATCTGCTGTCAAAGCACCGGTTGGATCGACACAGGTATAGTGGACCCCTGCAGCAGAAAAACCTGACAGGTCAATCAGAAACAACGTTGTCATACCGTCTACCGGTACCCGTGCCCCATCATAAAACCCGTCATCGTAGCCATCTTCATATCCTGTATCGTAACTATCGCCGCCCCCGCAGCCGGTCATTGTCAGTGCGGCTACACCCAAAAGCAGTATCATCATCCATCTTTTTTTCATCTCTGTTCCTTTCAAACACAGTTTCGGAAAGGAACTATAAAAAAAAACTGTTGGTAAATCGTGAAACGTTTAGAGATAGCGCTCCAAAAGAGTGGCAATCTGACGGCTGCCGTCGCGCTCAATGCTCTCCATCAGTCCTCTGCTCTTGTGGGAAAGGTCTTCATCAAACAGGGCAAGTACTTTGTCTTTCTCTATCTCATTTTCACGCATCACCCATGCCAACTCTTTTTCAACAAGAAATTTGGCATTGTAATACTGATGATCGCTCGCCGCATACGGGTAGGGGATGAAGAGTGTCGGCAATGCCGTGGCTGCAAGTTCCCAGAGTGTGGATGCCCCTGCTCTTGCAATAGCGAAGTCAGCTTCATGCATATAGTCGGCCAGTTTTGTCGTAAAACCGAATACTTCCGCATCGATGCCAAGCTCACGATACGCCTGCTGCACCGCATCGATATTGTTCGCACCCGCCTGATGGATGATGCGGATACCACGTGCATTGAGTTCCGGAGCAAGGGAGAGCGCCAACTCATTGATGGCACGTGCACCCTGGGAGCCGCCAAGAAAGATGATGGTTTCTACGTTTTCACGGATACGGGCATTGTCAAAAAAAACCTCCTTGACAGGGTAGGCTTTGACGGGACTCTCTTCAAGGTAGGAGCTGATAAACACATCAGCATAGGGTTTCAACAGTTTGTTGAGCGATCCCAAAGCGGCATTCTGTTCATGGATCACCAGCGGCACTCCGCTTGTCTTTGCAGCAAATGCCGTAGCTGCCGAAGAAAAACCTCCTACGGAAAAAACCACTTTCGCATCATGTTCTTTAAGCAGTTTTCGTGCCTGAAGATAGGCTTTGAACATCATCCAGAGTGACTGAATTTTTCCAAGCCCCTTCTGGTTGACCACCCCTTTGGTCTGCAGAAAATACTTCACTTCAAAATCATCGTCATGCTCAAACCACTGTCTGTCCTGCCCTTTTTCAGAGCCAATATAGACTAGATTGGCATTAGATTTCAGTTCACTTCCCTCTGTTACCAATGCCTCTTTGACGGCACGGATGATCGCCAGATGGCCACCCGTTCCCCCGCCTGTCATTACAATACTCATATCTCATTCTCCCTTTTTCTGCTTCAGATTACAGTATTCTTCCGTGCATATCTCTGGGTACTTTCTTGGAAATCATCAGCACCATACCGATTGCAATACAGGTTGCCATAATATGCGATCCGCCGTAACTCAAGAACGGCACTGCGATTCCTTTAATGGGTGTGATGCCGGCAATCCCGAATGCGTTAAGCAAAAAGGCGTATGCGATCAGCAGTCCCACGCCGATGCTGAAAAGGTAGTACATGGGGTCTTTGACCTTCGAGGCGATCTTGAAAATACGGAATATGATAAAAAGCAGAGTCAGTACCACAAACACGATACCGATAAACCCGAGCTCTTCGGCAATACCTGCAAGGATAAAGTCCGTATGCACTTCCGAAAGGTACCCCAGTTTAAACTGTCCGTTGCCCAGCCCCTGCCCGAAAAGTCCACCGTTATGAATGGCATTGAGCGAATTGGAGATCTGCCAGGGTTCTTTCACTGTTGCCGCTACCCGAAGCTCCTGAAGCGGCTTAAACGGAAGCCATGAGAGTACACTGTCCTGGACACTGATCCACCAGCTTTTGATACGCGCCATTCTGTGGGGTGCAAGAAAAATAAGTGCAATAACGGCAGCAAAAGCCGAAGAGAGAAGCATCAGAAAGAATTTATAGGAACTTCCCACAAAGAGAAAGAGTGTCAACAGTGCCGCACCGAGCACCACCACCTGTCCCAGGTCTTTCTGGAAAATGGCAACCAGTACCACCACTGCCATAAAGATGAAAAGGTAGGGGGCGAAAAGCCGTATCTCTTCTCCAAAGGACATATGCCCTTTATCTCCCAGTTTACGCTTAAAACTCCAGGCAAGGAAGGCAATAAACCCTACCTTGAAAAATTCCACGGGAGCGATGGAGACAGGGCCGAGATGAATCCACCGTTTGGCTCCTCCGACCGCTGTTACCAGTGAGTGCGGCAAAAAAGGCATGACAACCATTAAAAGAAAAAAGAGAACAAAAAGCCCGATCCCGATACGGGCGATCCATCTGTCCGGGTCGAGCCTGCTGAGAATCACCATCATCGTGAGCCCGGCAAACACTGCGATGCTCTGACGTATAAAAAAATGAAATTCGTTATAGCCAAAATGCTGCACAGTATAGACGGAAAGTGAATAGTCCATCACCAGGGAGAGTGTCAGCAGAACCATAACAGCGGCAAGCAGCGGTTTGTCTATCATAGAAGTATCACTTTATAGAGTTGAATGCCGTATTTTATCAGATATAACAGATATCTTTGATAAAATTCCACATAAACTGGGGGAATGATGAACAGAGAGATAAAAAATCAGGCGATGCAGCAGCGTACCAGCAAGATCACAGGACTCTTCATCCTGTTAGTCATCGGTATGTCCATCTTTCTGGCTTCTGTACTCAACACGGTTACTTCAGACCGTCACATTCCCAGCCAGTTTGCCACTATCCATGACCGCTCTTTCCGGGGTGCCATTCTTTCAGCAGACCACTACACCCTCTCCTCTTCCTTCAAAACCTACCAGGCAGTTATTCGGGGGGAGAGTATCGATCCTGACAGAAAAGCCCTTTTCATTAAACTTTTCAGTATCTACAGCGGCATTCCCGAAGCAAAACTCAACAAACGCTTTTTCGATAAAAAAGGCCGCAAGATCAAGGGTAACATTATCCTTTCAAAACATCTCAATGCAAAACAGGCAATGCAGCTCAAATCACTTGCCTACAAGCTAAGACAGCTGAAAGTATTTCACTCTATAAAAACCCGTTCGGGCATCGAAGTGCTTTATGGTCTTGATATTACAGAGATTGGAGAAAGCCGCCACTTCCCACTGCATGATATACTCAGCCCCATTGTAGGCTACGTGGGCAAAAAATATGATGGCCACTATATCCGCCCTGAAGGAAAAAAGGGGCTCGAACGCAAATATGAAAAATACATCACATCCAAAAAAGACGGTTATTTCCGGGGTAAACGTGATGTCGGCGGCAACATCATTCATGACAAGAACACGATCACAAAACAACGTGTTGACGGCATGGATCTTCACCTCAATATTCCCCTTGCACTGCAACGGCGTGTTGAAAAAATGATAGACAGCATGAAAGCGCGTATTGATACTGATGAAATTCTTGTGGGCATCATGGAGAGCAAGACGGGAAATGTTCTCGCGCTGGCAAGCACAGAACGCTACGACCCTTCGCACATCACCCAAAAAGACATCCCCGCACTCAGCCCAAAATTTGCAGAATATCCCTACGAAGCGGGATCCGTCATCAAACCCCTGACACTGGCTATTGCTCTGGATAAAGGGGTGGTCACGCCCCATACCGTATTCAACACCTTCAATGGAAAGCTAAAAATCGGCAAGCGCCGCACCATCAGTGATGATGAAAAATTCGAATCACTCGATGCAACCGATATCATTGTCCACTCTTCCAACGTCGGTATTTCCCAAATATCATGGAGACTGACAGGCAAGGAGTTCCGTGACGGGCTACTCGGATTTGGTCTCTCTCAGCCCTCAGGTATTGACCTCTCACGTGATCTTCCCGGACATATTAAGTCGCTGCATCTTCTCAACAACCAGATGCACCGGGCCAATAGCTCCTACGGCTACGGTATGGTGGTGACTTTTGCTCAACTTTTCAAAGCCTACTCGGCATTCAACAACAACGGTGTAGCAGTAACACCGCGTATTGCCGACTATCTTGAAGATGCCAAAGGTGACCACTATATTCTGCCGCCTACCCGTGGCGATCTACATCCCATTGGCAAAAAAGCCGCCAGAGAGATACATGAAATTCTCAAAGAGGTTGTTAAGCGGGGTACGGGTGTCAAAGCACAGTATCCTGGCCTTGAGATCGGAGGGAAGACCGGTACGGCACACATTGCCAAACATGGCCATTATGTCAGAGAGTACCACAGCAGCTTCTACGGCTTTGCCAACGATAAAAAAGGACACAAATATACCATTGGCGTACTCGTAATCCGTGCCAAGAAGTACCACAAATACTTTGCTTCTCAGTCTGCTGTGCCTACATTTAAAAATGCCGTGCGTATTCTGGTCGACCAGGGCTACCTTATACCAGATCCAAATGCCGAAGAGAAAGTAGCATGCGATACACCGCTCTACGGAGAAAAGCGCAGTGAAACAGAAGTCTCCGCACCTATCCTGCCACCGCCGCCCAAACCGAAAGAGCCGCAACAGCCGGTTGTCGAAAAACCGCAAAAGGTGGTTCCTGTACCAAAACGCAAACCAAAAGCCGTGCCAAAGATCCGCAAAAGTCAGATCGAAGATGCGGCAGACCTCTTTTAGGTCTTAGATCCAAATATTGTCAATAAGCCGCGGTTTGCCAACCCACGCGGCGACAAGAATGATCGTGTTCCCGACCTCAACTTTTTCAACAGCCCTGAAAGCACGGTCAACAATAGCCACATACTCCACCTCATCCGCCTCTTTGAGCACCTCAAGCATTTCTGATTTGATCTTTTGGGCATCAAGTTCACCCGCCATCACCATTTTTGTAGCCCGTTTCAGCGATCGGGAAAGGCAGAGCGCACGCTCTTTCTCTTCGGGAGTCAGATAGGCATTGCGCGAACTGAGTGCCAGCCCTTTTTCATCTCGCACGATTTCACAGGGAATAATTTCGACATCCATAAAATAATTTCTGACCATCTGCATGACCAGCGCAAGCTGCTGGGCATCTTTCTTGCCAAAGTAAGCCCGTGTTGCCTGTGTCAGATTGAGTAACTTCATCACAATCTGCAGCATCCCGTCAAAGTGTCCAGGACGCTTCTCTCCCTCAAGAATATAGCCTCGAATGGCAGGCGCACCGATACAGAGTTCATCTTTTTCATACATCTGATCGATCGTCGGCATAAAGAGCACATCCACACCTGCCCGTTCACAAATCAGCCTGTCTGCCTCTTCCCGTCTTGGATAGGCATCAAGATCCTCCCCCTCAAGAAACTGTGTGGGATTGACAAATACCGATACGATCACCGCATCATTCTCATCTTTTGCATGCTGAATAAGAGAAAGATGTCCCTGATGCAGTGCCCCCATCGTCGGTACAAACCCTACACTGTCCTGCAGTGATGCTCTGGCTTCTTTCAATGCTTCGACCGTACGTGCAATAACCATACCTAACCCTCTATTTTGCTTTTGTTTGGTAAAATCATAGCAAAATATAACTGTAGGGTATTGTCCCCAGACAACACCGAAAATCTTTTTACTATAGATGATGCATACTACTGTACCAGACTTATATGGTGCTGTGGGGCACAGCACCCTACAGGGGAAAAGGAACTTTTTCACGTGGATACTTATGAATACAGCGAACTGCTTAAATCACTGACCAACAAAATGGAAAATATCACCAATATCGTCAAACCCGACGAACTGCAGAAACGTCTTAATGAAATAGAACAGATGCAGCAGGATCCGGACTTCTGGAATGATGCGGCAAAAGCAGCAAAGATCTCACAGGAGAAAACACGTACTGAGCGTATTTTGGAAACATACAACAACGCTAATGATGCACTTGCCGATGCCAAAGAGTACTTTGAACTTGCCAAGTCGGAAAAAGATGAAGAGACACTCGAGATGCTCTTTGAAGATGCCGAAAACCTTGAATCACACATCAAAGCACTTGAGGTACAGATGATGCTTAGCGGCGAACACGACAGTAACAATGCCATCGTCTCCATCCACCCCGGAGCGGGCGGTACAGAGAGTCAGGACTGGGCGAGTATGCTCTACCGTATGTATCTGCGATGGGCAGAACGCCACGGGTTTAAAACCGAAGTGCTTGATTACCAGCCCGGAGAAGAAGCGGGTATCAAGGATGTCAGTTTTATCATCAAGGGAGAGAATGCCTACGGCTACCTTAAGGTCGAAAACGGTATCCACCGTCTGGTGCGCATCAGTCCCTTTGACTCCAATGCCAAGCGCCACACCTCATTTACCTCAGTGATGGTTTCACCTGAGATCGATGATGATATCGACATTGAAATTGAGGAGAAAGATATCCGTATCGACACCTACCGCTCAAGCGGTGCAGGCGGACAGCACGTCAACACCACCGACTCGGCCATCCGTATCACACATATCCCTACCGGTATTGTCGTACAGTGCCAGAATGACCGAAGCCAGCACAAGAACAAAGCCTCAGCAATGAAGATGCTCAAATCACGTCTTTACGAGTATGAGATGGAGAAGAAGCAGGCGGAGATCGATGGGGTAGAAAAAAGTGAAATCGGCTGGGGGCATCAGATCCGCTCCTACGTCCTCCAACCCTATCAGCAGGTCAAAGATACCCGAAGCAACCAGGCCTTTACCAACGTCGATGCCATCCTTGACGGCGACATTGACAAACTGCTTGAGGGTGTACTGATCGCACAGGCGAAGTAACTTTTATTCATCCTCTATAAGGTGCGTGGCTACGCACCCTACAGTTCTTCTTCATGATTCTTTTCATCAAGCTTCAGCCACTTTGAGAATGTCTTGGTTACAACAACGGCGGCAAGAAATGCCAATATCACCATAATGACGGTGTACAGTATTTGCATCAAATCAATTTTCATACTGCCTCCAAAAGCGTACGGTTTTCAAGACGGTAGACCTCATCGCAGCGTGCAGCGATTTGCAGGTCGTGTGTTACCAGCAGCAGTGCGGCATCATGTGCCTGGATGTAGTCAAAAAGCACCTCCATCACCAGTGATGCCGTTTCGCTGTCAAGATTACCTGTGGGTTCGTCTGCAAAGATGATGCGCGGCTTCTTGCTGAGCACCCTTGCAATAGATACTCGCTGCTGCTGCCCACCGGAGAGTTCACCGATCTTCTGCTCCATCAGTTCTGCAATCTCCAGCTTTTCAAGCAGTGTCTTGTCGACCTGCTCCTGGGCAAGCAGTGTCGCCACTTCGATGTTCTCCATTGCTGTCATCCCCTTGAAGAGGTAGTGAAACTGAAAGACAATGCCGATATCGTACCGTCTGATCGCCTCAATAGCATTGTCACCTTTTCCATAAACCTCTTCACCAAAAAGCGCCACACTTCCCTCATCAGGCTTAATAAAAGTCGAACAGATATGCAACAGTGTAGACTTCCCCGACCCACTGCGTCCGACAATAGAGAGGCTCTGTTTTGGATGCAGTGTTACATCGACATCCGAAAAGAGCAGTGTATCGAAACGGTGGGAGATTCCTCTGGCTTCAAGGAGAGGTTGAGACATGGGTGCACCTTTGTTGGATTTGGGGTATTTTAGCATAAAAGGGGTGGGAGAATTAAAAATTAAAAGTGAAAAGTTAAAAAGTGTAGAAAATTTCTGATTTGTTATAGGTTTTAGGGTGATAAAACGAGGGAGAACTCCCTCAAAAGTTCAGTGAAGCAAAAGCTTCAAACCTTTTAGTTTGTCGTAGGCAGAGGAAAATTAAAAATTAAAAGTTGAAAGTTAAAATGTAGAAAATTTCTGATTTACTGTAGATGTGAGGGTTGTTGTGAAGGAGCTTACTCACAGTAAGTGACTGAGCAAACTCCCTCGCAGATGCAGTGAAGCAGGAATTTTATGCCATTTGTTTGGCTACTTCGGCTGCAAAGTCTTCCTCTTCCACTTCGATTCCCTCACCCACTTCAAGACGCGTGAACTTGGTGATCTTTGCTTTTCCGTTTGACTTCTCTTCAAAGTACTCACCTACGGTTTTGCTGTCGTCCATAACGAACTTCTGGTCAAGCAGACACTGTTCTTGGTCAAGTGTTGTGTTGTCAGAGATAAATCTTTCCAGTTTGCCAGGAAGGATTCTGTCCCAGATCTTCTCAGGCTTACCTTCTGCTTTGAGCTCCTCTTTGATCGCCTCTTCGGCAGCTGCGATCACTTCGTCTGTCAGTTGTGCTCTGGAGATGTACTGAGGAATGTTCTTCAGCGGTTTGCCAAGTCTCTCAAGCTCTTCATTCTCTTTTTTGATCGCTTCGATTCTACCTTTAGTCTCTTCAGCAACATATTCAGGATCGAAATCTTTATATGTCAGTGTTTTGGGAGCCATTGCAGCTGCGTGCATTGCAATCTCTCTAAGAACAGGTGTGATCTTTTCACAAGTTTCAGCATCGTCGCACTCTGCTGCAATAATAACACCGTTTTGTCCGTTTGAGTGTACGTAACCGCTTACAGCAGTCTTTTCATCACCTTTAATAAGATCGGCACGTCTTACAACGAGATTTTCACCGATAATAGCAATGTTCTGTGCAAGGAATTCACTGAAAGGCTGTCCATTGATCTCGGAAGCATTGATTGCCTCTGCATCTTCAAGCTCGTTCTCGAACGCATGTTCGATCACTTCGTTCATCAGATTTTTGAACTTGTCATTTTGAGCAACAAAGTCAGTCTGAGAGTTGATCTCAACGATCACTGCTTTTGGTCCTTCGACTTTGACACCGATGGCACCTTCAGCAGCGGTTTTGCTTGCTTTCTTCGCAGCAGCACCGATACCCTGGTCTCTGAGCCACTCGACCGCTTTGTCCATGTCACCGTCTGCGGCAGCGAGGGCTTTTTTACAATCCATCATTCCCGCATCGGTCATTTCACGAAGTTTTTTGATATCTTTTGGTCCGAAATTTGCCATATTACGCCTCCGCCAGTTCTTTTGCGTGTGCGACTGTTTCTTTGAAGTCGCCTTTGAAGCTGTACTTCTCTTCCATAACATTGATCTGCTCGTCAGTCATGCTCGCAACGTCCGCAAATGTATGGAACCCTTCATTGTTGAGCTTTTCAGCATAGACTTTGCCTACACCTTTGAGCTTAGTCAGGTCATCACCTTTAGTCTCAGCGGTCGGTGCTGCTTCTTCTTCAGGTGCAGCTGCTGCTTCTTCTTTTGCTTCTGTAACGACTTCTTCAACTTCTGCTGAAGATGGTGCTTCCTCTACTGCCTCACCATTAGCTTCTGCGTATGCCGCTTTCCCTTCAATAATCGCATCAGCAATCTCTCTACAGAAGAGGTTGATAGAACGGATCGCGTCGTCGTTTCCTGGAATCGGGTAATCTACCATATCAGGGTCACAGTTTGTATCAAGTGGCGCGATGACTTTCATACCGAGTCTTCTTGCTTCTTTAACCGCGATGTGCTCTTTGACTGCATCGATGACAAACAGCATGTCAGGCAGTTTTTTCATGTGTCTGAAACCTTCGAGGTAAGAGTTGAGTTTCTCTTTTTTTCTCTTGAGCATCAGCGCTTCTTTTTTTGTCAGAAGATCGATCTGTCCGTTCTCTTCCATCTGCTCGATGATTTCAAGTTTTCTGATGGACTTTTTCATGGTTGGGTAGTTTGTCAGCATACCACCGAGCCATCTTGTCGCAACGTAAGGCATACCAGCTCTCTCTGCATGCTCTTTAACTGCCTGACGCGCCTGTTTTTTAGTACCGACGAAGAGTACAGTCTGACCTTCTGCCGCTGCATCTCTAACAACGTTGTATGTATATTTAAAATATCTGAGTGTCTTTTGAAGGTCGATAATGTAGATGTTCTTTCTTGCACCGAAAATGAATTTCTTCATTTTTGGATTCCATCTTCTTGTTTGGTGTCCGAAGTGAACGCCGCACTCCAGTAGGTCTTTCATTGTTACCATAATTTTCTCCTTGGTATAACTGTTAAATGTAAGAAGCCGATCGCTTCACAGTGGTTTGAGCCCTCTGTAGTCCTTAACGCATAATGCGCAACCGTTCAAGGAATAACTACATGTGTATTTTCCAACTCGTACAGAATTGGGAACGCGATTATACCCAAATGTATGTTAATATTTTTTGAAATGGGGTTAAAAATTCCGGTGGAGAGACCGGAATGGCAGGAGATCAGGCGTTTTGAAGCTCGGCAAGCTTCTCCTTGACCGCTTCAACATGCCCTTTGACACGCACCTTTTCCCACTTTGCGGCGATCTTGCCGTCAGGGTCGATGATGAACGTGGAGCGTACCACGCCCATATACTCACGCCCATAGTTTTTCTTCAGCTGCCATACACCAAACAGCTGACACACCTCTTTCTCCTCATCAGCAAGCAGTGTGATCTTCAGGTTTTTTTTCTCGATGAAGTTACGGTGTTTTTTGGGAGAATCGGGGCTTACACCGAGTACCAGTGCATTGAGGCCTTCGAAATCGGGCAGCGCTTCGGTAAACTCCATCGCCTCGGTCGTACAGCCAGGGGTGTTGTCTTTAGGGTAGAAGTAGAGCACGATCCACTTGCCCTTGATATCTCTAAAGCAGATCTCCTCCTCATCCTGATTTGGCAGACAAAAGTCAGGTACCACATCACCAACACTCAACATAAAAACTCCTTTTTGTTTTACTTTTTAATTTTTACCTTTTAATTTATTCGGTAGTATATCAAAATGAATGAAAAAAATGCACCAGACAAAACCCAACTCCTCGAAGAGATCGAAAAACTGATCGCATACGGCAGAGAGGAGCCTACCATCAACCCCGATCTGCTCGTCTATCTGAGCGTAAACGACCTCATAGGTATCAAACACAAACTGCTTGAGCGCGTAGGCACACTTTCAGAAGAGGACAAGGCATGGCTTGAGCAGTTCAAAAAATATGAGTGATATTCTCAGTCATCCCACAACGCATGCATCATCACTTTGATCGCCTCTGCATAGTTCTCACTCTCTGCAACATCGGGGAAATCTTCACACGCCTTGAGCCTTTTGTAAAGTACCTCTTCAGATGCTTTTTCCAATTGCGGCGGCCGTTTTAGATAACGCTGCGAAAGGTACCACAGCAGTACGAATGCACTGCTGTGGCTGTTGAGGTATATGGCACAAAATGCTTCAAAGTCTTTCTGCCCGCTTGCTTCAAAACTTGATATGACCGTCTCAAGCAATTCTTGCAGATGTGTCAGTGGCACCGAGGGAAAAATGAGCCGTGCGGGTGCACCGCCGCTGCTGTACTCACCACCCAGATAGACACGCGCGGCCTTCTGTGTGTCACCAAAGAGATTGGTACGCAGCCCCACCACTCCGATGTCACAGTGATGGTGCCTGCCGCACCCTTTCAGACAGCCGCTGAAGCCCACCTGAATATGGTGTTTTTCAATCTGTTCCAGCGGAAGATAGGCAGTATCGTCTTTAATGTCCCACAGTGAAAGCGCACAATAGCGGCTGCCCGCACAGGCGGTTACCTGAGATGCAGCAGAAACCGGTGTGAAAGGGATGACCGGCTCTTTCAAACCCAAAAGATAGAGGTTCTGGTCTACCCCAAAACGTATAGAACAGTTCTCTTCTACGGCAAATGCAGCAACTGCTTCAAGCTGCTCTATATCTATTTTTCCGTACACACTCTGCACACAGCAGCCGTAGGTACCATTATGAAGCGGTGTAAAGGTTTGCGGCACACTTTTTCGATGCATCGTTCTGCCTGCACACTCCAGCGCAAAGTCACAGTAAGAGGCAATATATTCGCGAACCTGTGCCATTCCCACCGCTTCAATGAGATGAAAGAGTCGCGTTTTCGCACGGCTTTGGCGCAACCCATGTTCACGGAACGTTTTAGCAACGGCAAGAAAAATATCCGGAACCTGTTGGGGCAGCACAAAAATATCTGCCGCCTGCGCACTTTCGGAATTTTTTCCTCCAAGGTAGAGATTGAACCCCCATCTTTCCCCTTTCTGTGCCAGAGCAAAGTAAAGGTCATTGCCGTAAAAGTGGGTATGGGTTGTTTCACTGCCGCAGATGGCAGTATTGAATTTGCGTGGAAGCATGCCCATCCATTCGGGATTGTTTAGAACGGTTGCCTGCATCTGTGCAATAAGCGGGTAGCCCTCTATGCGGCTTGAGGAAAGCAGACCGTCGTAGGGGTCGGTAACGATGTTTCGGAAGTTGTCCGTCAGTGTCTGAAGTGTCGTTACACCTGCATTGAGCAGTTCTTTCCAAACTGCCAACACATTCTCAGCATGCAGTCCATGCAGTTCAAGCTGTGCACGTGCGGTCAGCACCACTTCAAGACTTTCGGCTCTGGCTGTTTTTACAATCTCCAGAAGCTGCTGTGCTTCCATACATCCGCCGGCAACCCGCACACGCAGCATAAAATGTTCGGGACGGAGTTTATTGTTGTAAATACCGTAATTTTTAAGATAGAAGCGGTCAGATTCCTCGAGATTGCTAAAATCGAGTACATCAAGTTTCTGTCTGTATTCAAAAGGGCTGAGTTCCGCCTTGAGCCTCTCTATTTTGTTCAGTTTCATGGTGCAATACTGGTGGACTCTCTCAAATCTTCTGACCGGTCATACTCCACATTGTACTTCTCGAGTATCTGACGCTGTTTTGACAGTGCTTCTTTACGGTCAATGATCACCTTGACACCGTCATTGTCTTCAAGCAGATAGTAGGGGTCTTTGTTCTTCTGCATCAGGGCAAAAAACTCTTTGAAATTCTTAAACGGTTTTCCATTGACCTTGTCAATCACCCACATACCGAAGCTGTTGTCACCACGGCTGATATCCGAGGCAAGCACCTTGAGCAATACTACCACCTCCTCTTTCTCTTTGGTCTGCCACTTGGAGGCAAGGTAACTCAGCTTGAGACGGTTACGGTTGGTAGAGCGGATAAGATTGCGCGTCAGCGGTGAAAAAACATAGCCGCCGTAAATGGCATAGGTTGGCATCTTATCGTATCGGGTAGTCTTGACAAGGAACATATCATCTCCGGTTCTGGTCAGCGGTACTTCAACTTCCATTGCCTTGCCATTGCGGATAATGCTGAGTCTGACCTTTTCCCCCATCTGATGCTGGTCGACATAATAGTAGAAGTTGGTATACTCATGCCGTCTGAACTCTACTGTACCGTCATTTTCAATATTATGGCCGTCGATGGCCGTAATGATGTCATTCTCTTTTAAAATATCTTCAGCAGGGGAATGGTAGACAATTTTGTCAATAACCTTGCCCGTCATGTTGTCATCAAGTCCGTAGTAGCGTCGCATCGCCGGATTTTCAAGCTTCTGCGTACCAAGACCCAGGTCTGCAAAACCGTCATAGTGGCCATCTTTCATATCGTCGATGAAGTGGCGCACCATCGTTACCGGTACAAGGTAGCCGATATTCTGCGACTTACTAATTACTTGCATTACCACCCCCACAATTTTACCCTCAGAGAGTGCAGGGCCTCCGGAGTTTCCCGGATTGACCGCAGCATCGACCTGCACGGCAAGAAAGATCTCACCACTGTGGGCGTAGGTGTGGTGCTCGACACGCGACACGACGCCGATGGTTGCCGAAAGGGTACTGCCACCCATCGGGTAACCGTAAACGACGATCTGCTGCTCTACTTCTGGCAGTTTGCCAAATTCCAGCGGCGTAACGCCTTTGAAAAATGCCTTGTCTTTGACTTTCAGCAGTGCCAGGTCAGCCTGGTGCGATACGGCATAGACTGTAGCAATGTAGCGTTTGCGCTCTCCGTAACGCTGTACCTCCATAAAGGCTTCATTGGCAACCACATGAGCGTTGGTAAGAATGTAGCCGCCTTCGATGATGGCACCCGAGCCCGTAAAACTTTGCATCGCAGAATCCCATGGAGAAAGATAGTTCGGTACTTTCGCCACCGTATAAATCTTCACAATAGCCTGTTTGGTCATATCTTCTTTATCATTAGCACCAAACAGCAGCAACGTGGCAAACAGTACGCTCCATATAAATCTCACTGTTCATCTCCTTTTTGGGATTCCATAAATATTTCGGCATCGACCGCCTCAATACCACGACTGAGTGCCTCTTGAGCCATCAGCCCGGCTGCTTTGTCTGAAAGCAGTTCTTTCTCTT
>JALWHT010000174.1 GCA_026983515.1 Sulfurovum sp. | reverse complement strand
AATTCGTTGGCAACTTCAGCGATTTCATCATGTTTGTCACTGGCACAATGGATATTTAGATTGCCCTCTGAAAAGCTTTTGATCTTCTCTTTGAGTTCCGATAGGGGTTTAAGAGAGCGGATAACCCAGAAGTAGAGCATCACAATGAGAAAAAATACAATGGTGAAAACTATAATTCTTTTGAGTGGGTATTTGGGTTTGTTCTTATTCTTCAAAAAGAGTTTGAAACGGTCATTGTTGATAAGAATGACCCGCTGAAGGCGGAAAGTGCCTACTGCATATTTTTTCGCTTTTCCGTCTTTTTGTTGGAAGTATCGTTCAATCTGAACCACCTTGCCTTTGTCTTTGATGAGGGAGAAGTTCTGTGATTCGAGATAAGCCTCATCTATCTTTCCGGTTTTGAGGTAGTAGTTGTAGAGGTAATGTGCGATGGCACGTTCCCTGATGTCGTTGAGCTCTTCGTACTTGGCATGGTCATAGCGGATCGAGCCGATAAAGAGAATGGCCAATAGAAGAAGTGTAATGGAGAAAATCAGTTTGATTTTGCTCCGCAGAGAGGTAAAGTGGTTAAACAAGCTTGTACCCTACGCCGCGTACTGCCTGAATGCGTTTGTTGTCACCGATCTTGGAGCGTATCTTGGAGATAATGACATCAAGACTCTTTCCCTGTGAGTCGATACTCATGGTTGCTGAAGAGTTGATGATCTGTTCGCGTGACTGTGTGATGCCCTGGTTTTTGACCAGCAAAGAGAGCACTTCGAACTCAGCCGGTGTCAGGGTGAGCGGTTCACCTTTGTAGTAGATGGTATCACCTTTGATCTCAAAATCGCTTTTGGGTGCTGCTTTATTGGTTTTGCCTTCTCCCTTTTGTACCCGGTTGAGGATGGCCATGATACGGGCATACATCTCTTTGGGGTCATAAGGCTTTGGCAGGTAGTCGTAAGCACCGAGTTCAAAGCTCTGTACTTTGTCATTGATGTCCGATCGTGCAGAGGAAATAATGACAGGAATGTCATATTTGCGTACGAGTTCTTCACATACTTCAAGCCCGTCCATCCCTGGAAGTGTCAGGTCAAGAATGACAAGATCGAATTTTTTGACGCCGGCACTCAATCCCAAAAACGGGTCTTCATAGTTGGTGACTTTGATATCAAATTGTGAAAGGTATTCACTCAGGAGTTCCGCGAATTCCGGATCGTCTTCAATCATTAACACATTTATCATAGCGTTCCTTCTGTCTGTTTACCTTTATTATAGAGCTTTAAGATTAATTGAAGGCTAACCGCTACTTTTTGGGCAGCGGTGCTTCCATTTTGTCCCACTCGAGCATGCCCCAGTCTTCAAGGTTCTTTTGCAGGCTGTCAAGTGTTTTGTCTTTGTGACAGGCGTAACAGGCATTGGTTTCCGGCGGCATTCCGAAACGTTTTGTTTCGGCAGGGTAGGTGAACGCAAAACGGTGAGAGCGTACCGTGAGCGGTGATTTGCCTGTATGTTTGCCTGTTTTTGGCATATGGCACTCGATACAGCGTGAACCTTTGGAGTCTGCTTTGTGGTGCGTATGGGTCTCAAGACTCTCCTGGTGCGGTCCAATCACAGAACCGAAGCTGTGACATTTCATACACACCTGGTTGCCTTCGGGCTTTTTGGCAGTATTGGTCAGCTTGTGCGGATCGTGACAGTTAATGCAGGTAATACCATGCTTGTACATGGCATCGTGTACATATTCGTTACCCTGTGTACGGTTCTTTTTTGCCGCGCCGTTTGGCCAGAACTCTTTGGTAGCTTTACCTGGTGTGAAAGGAGCCGGAAGCTTGTAGTCGACCAAAGGTTTTCCGGGTTCGTACCCCTTGGGGTAGTCGGTAGCTGTCATCCAGAGATCTTTGGCCGTTGCACCTTCTGTCTGTATGCGTTTGTCGCGGTTTCGCATATGACACTGCAGGCAGACTTCATTGGTACGTATAGGGTCGACAAGGCTTGCTTTGAATACAGGGTTGTCAGGGTCTTTGGTGTGCGCACTTCCCGGGCCGTGGCAGCTTTCACAGGCGATGGCAGGTTCGACACGTTTGCCCATAGCCATGTATCCGGTGAAGTGACAGCCGTCACAGGTTGTGGAGGTGGGGAACTGTTTGTTGTCATGGGGGTATGCGTCGTGGTACCAGTATTTGTAGGGTTTGAAGTGCTGCCACTTGCCTGTCTGTGTGTTCCACTGGTAGTTGCCCAGGCGGTAGTCCTCTTTGCCGTTAATCTTTGCCGGGATCATATAGCGTTGTTTG
>JALWHT010000173.1 GCA_026983515.1 Sulfurovum sp. | reverse complement strand
TGAGCATACCATCTTCATTCCCAACTACGGAAAGTGGGACGACTAAGGATATGTGATGAGAACCTATGTCTGGACACTGCCTACCCGCATCTTTCACTGGATGCTGGTACTCTTTGTTGCGCTGGCATTTCTTACCTCCGAAGAGGAGAGGCTGCTTGACTACCATGCCGCATTTGGCTACGGTGTGTTGGTTCTATTGCTTTTTAGGTTTGTGTGGGGAGTGATGGGACCGCGCTACAGCCGATTTTGTGACTGGCCGCTTTCAAAAAAAGAGTTTATAGGGTTTATCCGCTCCCTGCCATATCCGAAGAAGTATTACACCGGTCATAACCCCGCAGCCTCTTTGGTGATGGCAGGCATTCTGCTGACAGCCCTGCTGTTGGTACTCAGCGGCATGCTTACCTACGGCATACAGGAAGGTAAGGGACTTCTTGCATGGTTAAACACCCCTCTTTTTAAAACGATGGAATACTTCGAAGAGATACACGAGTTTTTCTTTGTCCTTCTGATACTGCTGATTGCTGCACACCTAGGCGGTGTTGCCATGGACTATCTGCAACACAAAGAGGTCGGTACACTCCGCTCCATCTTCAGCGGATACAAACAGCTTGCCGACAAACCTGCATACCTTACAACCATACCAAAAATCGTCGCATGGGTATTTCTATCTTCCGCGCTGGCAGCCCCGGTTTTGCTGATATACGACACTACCCCTTTGACACAGAGCCGCTACAGTGCCGTCAACTACGAAGCAGAACACCCTCTGTTTGTCGAAGAGTGTGCCTCGTGCCATACCCTCTATCCGCCGCATCTGTTGCCAAAACGCTCATGGAAAAAGATCATGGCAACCCTCTCGGATCATTTCGGTGATGATGCTTCGCTCGATGAGGCAGACAGAGTCTCTATCGAAAAATATCTTCTTGCAAACAGTGCGGAGCACTCGACAAAAGAGGCTGCCTACTACATCGCCCGCTCACTTGAAGAGAAAAAAAACGATATAATAGCCATAAGCAAATCCCCCTACTGGGTTCAAAAGCATGCGTCAGTCAAAAAATCTCTGTTTGACTCTCCAAAGGTCAAAAGCAGAGCCAACTGCAAAGCGTGCCACGAAAAGTTTGAAAACGGCTTGATAGAGGACAACCTGATAGCCCTGCCTGAAGGATTCTAATATGCGTATTCTCCTTGTCATACTGCTTGTAGCCAACCTGCTTATGGCCGATCATGATGATGACAAAAAAATCGTACAAATGCCCTACGATATGCGCTATCTCGGTCTTACGAAAATGCAAAAACGTACGATATACCGTCTGCTTTTGACGTACAGAGAAAGACGCAAAAGAGTTCACAAAAAAACAGAAACGCTCGAGCGCCGTACACTTTGGCTCTTTAAGCAGGACAAGTTTGACAAAGAGCAGTTTCTTACGCAGCATCTGCAACTTAGAAGAGAACTTCTTGAGATAGAAGCCGATTTCCTCAAAAGCCTGCATGGTATTTTAAATGAAAAACAGCGAAAAAAGTTCGCACACCATCTTAAGGAGTGGGAAATTGACTAAGCATATACTGCTCATTGAAGACGACTTGCAGATGCAACGGCTTATCAGTGACTACCTTAATGACTTTGGGTATACAACACGGGCATTTGAGAACCCTAAAGAGGCGCTGGAACACTTCTGCGATGATCCAAAAGCCTACGATGTCATCATCCTCGATCTGATGCTGCCGCATATGGATGGCTTCGATGTCTGCAAAAAGATCAAGGCATGCAGCAATACCCCTGTTATCATCTCTTCTGCAAGAGGCGACATTGGCAACAAAATACACGGATATGAACTCGGAGTGGACGACTATCTTGCCAAGCCTTATGAGCCCAGAGAGCTTGTCCTGCGCATTGAAGCAGTTTTGCGTCGTACCGGACATACAGAGCAGTTCCAGTCTGGAGATTTTACCATAGATACTTCTGCAAGAGAGATAACGGTAGACGGCTTTACTGTAGCACTTACCAAAATCGAAATGGATATTTTTCTTTATCTGATTCAAAACAGAGGTCATGCACTCTCTAGAGAACAGCTCATTGGAGCAGCTTCACTCCCGCCCGATACCAAAAACCGCACCATCGATATGCACATCAGCAACCTGCGCCACAAGATAGGCGATGATCCAAAAAATCCAAAGTATATCCGCTCCCTTTGGGGTATCGGGTATAAGTTTATAGGCTAATCTCATGTCTATACGCCTCAAAATCACCCTTCTCTTTCTTGCCAGTTTGCTACTGATGGGATATATGGGG
>JALWHT010000172.1 GCA_026983515.1 Sulfurovum sp. | reverse complement strand
AAAGCGAAAATTGTTGTGGATAAAGATTTCGGGTATGGCTATTTTTATCCTGTCATGGGAGAAAAGGCGACGTTTAAGAAGCAATAAATATTACGTTAACTTATCTTTTGTATAATATATGCAAAAATAAGGATAAGGCATGAGATATTTTGTAAGCATTGTAGTGCTGATTGCGGTTGCGCAAGCCGGTTTTTTTAATGATAACGGAGAAAAAGAGCAGGCCAAGCGACTTGAAAATGAGCGCTTGTGTAAACTCTTTACCCAAAAAGCAGAAACCTACAAAAAGCATATGCGTAATGATGACCTTGCCCGAACGACACTCCTTTCTTACCAGGAACGTGCCAAGCGTTTCTGTTCCCGCGTAACCCCTGCTGAGAACAACAGCAGTAAATAATTTTCCCTCTACGTTCAAAAAAAGCAGGATTGACTATAGTATCGGGTTGTGTCTATTCTATATGTGCATAGGGCAGTGTGACAATATTGTAATCGTCAGGAAGCTTTGTTGAGGGGAGGGTTTTCCAGCGTTTGGGAAGACGCATGGCAAGTTTCTCTGAGATGGCATTCAGTATGGCTTCTGCTTCCTTTAGAGGCATGGAGGAGACAGGTATAAATACTTGCACTTTTTCAGGCTCTCTGCCACGGTAGATATAAAATTCTTCAACCTGCATTGTGTGAAAAAGGTGCTTTGCCAGATGTGCAAACTGCAATGCTTCATTACCTTTGTATTCCAGTACCAGATAGCGCGTTTTTCCATCTTCAACAAGAGGCACAGCAATGGTGTACTGTTTATGCAGATGCTGGCTGAAAAGGAGTGGAGAAAGAGGTTCGTTGATGCGTTCGAATTTAGCGTAGAAAGTACGGTTGTCGAACTGTATCTGTTCGACAACACGCGGACGTTTGATGTAGTAGTGGTCGCTTGCAAACTCAAGGTCAAAGACTTTGATGCGCCTGCTCCTGTTAGTAGATAGGTTTGTCGTAGATAACGAAGTTGGATGCAAGTTCTTTCATCTCTTCTTTGATCTTCGCATGCAGGGCGCTGTCTTCGATGTTGTCAAGTACATCAGCGATCTTGTTGGCAATGATCTCGAACTCTGTCTCTTTCATTCCACGGCTTGTCAGTGCAGGCGAACCGATACGGATACCCGATGTGACGAATGGGCTGCGTGTTTCTCCCGGAACAGTGTTTTTGTTGACCGTGATACCCGCTGCGCCGAGTGCCGCATCGGCATCTTTTCCGGAGAAGTCTTTGTTCAGGAAGCTGACAAGTACAAGGTGGTTGTCTGTACCGCCTGAGACGACATCATATCCGCGCTTCATCAGTACTTCTGCGAGTACTGAAGCGTTTTTCTTGACCTGCTGTGCGTAGGTTTTCCATTCAGGACTGAGGTTGTGTTTGAATCCGACTGCTTTTGCCGCAACTACATGTACCAGCGGTCCTCCCTGAAGACCGGGGAAAATGGCAGAGTTGATCTTTTTGGCGATATCTTCATCGTTGGTCATGATCATTCCGCCTCTTGGTCCTGCAAGGGTTTTGTGTGTGGTGGTTGTGACCACATCTGCGTAAGGGAACGGGCTTGGGTGTTCTCCTGCACAAACCAGTCCTGCAATATGGGCAATATCTGCAAATAAAATGGCACCGACGGCATCGGCAATTTCACGGAACTTTTTGAAGTCGATCTCTCTGGCATAGGCAGAGGCACCGCAGACGATGATCTTTGGCTGCACGATTTTGGCGATGTCCATGACACGTTCATAGTTGATGCGTCCGTCAAGTTCGACACCGTAAGTGAAGCTTTGATAGTTCTTTCCGGAAAAACTTGGCTTGCTGCCGTGGGTGAGGTGTCCTCCATGGCTGAGATCCATACCGAGAATTTTATCATAAGGCTTGAGCAGTGCCGCGTAGACCGCACCGTTTGCCTGAGAGCCGGAGTGCGGCTGTACATTGGCAAATTTACAGTCAAAAAGTTCACATGCTCTGTCAATGGCAAGCTGCTCGACTTTGTCGGCATACTCACATCCGCCATAGTAGCGTTTGCCCGGGTAACCTTCGGCATATTTGTTCGTAAAGACTGATCCCATTGCTTCCATCACTGCGGGAATGGTGAAGTTCTCGGATGCGATCATCTCAAGGTGTGTTGTTTGTCTCTCTAACTCATTTTCTATTGCTTCGAAAATTTCGGGATCGAATGTCTCTATTGTATAACTCATAAGGTGTCCTTTGTTGGGTTTGATTGTTGGATTTATATCCAATTTTTACTTTTTGTTCTCTTTGGCTCTTTTGGCACATGCTGCTGCATCGATACAGAAGTAGCCCTTGCCTTTTTTGGCAGGTTTGAGTTCTTCTTCGTTGGTATTGCCGCACTTCTTGCATGCATTTTTGGGTTTCTCTTCCAGTGCAGCTTCGGGTTTCATAGCAGGGAAGAGAATGACATCACGGATGGAGTGATTGTTTGTCAGCATCATGACCAGACGGTCGATACCGATACCTTCTCCTGCAGTAGGTGTCATGCCGTGTCCGAGAGCGCGTACGAAGTCAAGATCCATATGCATTGCTTCTTCGTCACCGGTTGCCTCTTTGGCGTCAGCCTGAGCCTTGAAACGCTCAAACTGATCGAGCGGGTCGTTGAGCTCGTTGAAGCCGTTGGCAATCTCTTTACCTGCCATAAAGAGTTCAAAGCGCTCAGCAATTTCCGGATTTTCATCGTTTCTTCTTGAAAGCGGTGAAATATCTATAGGGTAATCTGTAATGAAAGTAGGATTGATCAGCTTTCCTTCGACAAATTCATCAAACAGTTCTGCCTGTACATAGCCCAGGGTAAGGTTGTCGTTGACCTCGATACCGTTTTCTTTCAGGTAGGCAATGCCCTTTTCACGATCTGTAGCAACGTCGGCAGGTACACCGCCAATTGTTGTCAGTGCTTCCACAAACGGCACTTTGGCAAACGGAGTAGTAAAGTCGATCTCCATGTCGCCATAGGTAAGTGTTTTTGGCAGCTGCAGCTCGGCAAAGATGTAGTCGAAAAGATCTTCGGTCAGTTTCATCAGGTCATGGTAATTGTGGTATGCCCAGTAGAACTCAATGGAGGTAAACTCCGGGTTGTGGGTCTGATCCATTCCTTCATTTCGGAAGTTACGGTTGATTTCGAAAACCGCTTCCATACCGCCGACAGTCAGACGTTTGAGGTAAAGTTCGGGGGCGATACGCAGATACCTGTCAACACCGAGTGCGTTGTGGTGGGTGATGAACGGTTTGGCGTTCGCACCGCCGGGAATGGGGTGCATCATGGGTGTTTCAACTTCAAGGAAACCGTGGTCTTCAAAAAAGCGGCGGATGAGTGAGACGATTTTGGAACGCATCACAAAAGTCTCTTTGACCTCCGGATTCATGATCATATCCAGGTAGCGCTGGCGGTAACGGATCTCCTGGTCAGTCAGTCCGTGAAACTTTTCAGGCAGGGGCATAATCGCTTTGGAGACGATCTTGAGGTCTTTGCAGTGCAGTGTCAGCTCGCCAGTTTGTGTAACAAAAGGGTAACCGGTCGCTTCAACAATGTCACCTACTTCAAAAAGTTTTTTGGCAATATTGTTGTAGTAGCCTTCCGGAAGGTCATCCCGGTTGTAGTAGATCTGTACCAGTCCGTCACTATCCTCTATTTTGGCGAAGGCAGCTTTTCCCATGATACGGATGAATTTGATGCGCCCGGTCAGTGTGACTGTCTGTGCTTCATCTTTTTTTTCATCGGCATCCAACTCTTTGACATAGGCAAAGTGTTTGAAAAATTCGGAAGAGGGCATCCCTTTGGTAATGTTGGCCGGATAGGGGTTGATCCCCTCTTCACGCAGACGCTCTGCCTTGCTGATACGTTCTTGAATATACTGGTTGTCAAATATCAAGGTTTCTCCTAAAATTGGGTATTGTCCTGCTGGATTTGGCTCAAGATCCCTCTTTTCAGGCAGGATCCTGAACAAAGTTCAGGCTAACGGTTTAGTGTGCTTCTTTCTGACATGCTTCACACAGGCCGACGATCTTCATCGTATGATCCTGCATTTTAAAATTGTATTTTTTGGCAATGGCTTCCTGACGCTCTTCGATGACATCGTCGAAAAACTCGATGATCTTGCCGCATTTTGTACAAATGAGGTGATCATGATGCTCTTTTTCGCCCAATTCGTATTTTTTTCCCTGTACGCCAAAAGAGATGGAGCTGGCAATGCCTTCTTTCTCAAGCAGTGTCAGGGTACGGTAGACTGTTGCAATGCCGATGGTGACATCGGGATGATTTTTTTTCATCAGTATATAGATATCTTCGGGTGTGAAATGGCCTTCATTTTCATAAAGGAATTTCAAGATCAGCTCCCGCTGTCGGGTAAACTTCAGCCCGTTTTGTTTCAGCAGCTGTTTGAACTGCTCAAGCAGTGCGTCGTAGGTGATCATGGCTGCTGTCCGTTACTTTGGTTGGTATCGTTTTTCTGTGTGGCCGATGTGGCATGCGGTGTGGTCAGTCCGAGTGTTGCCGGGTCTATCTTGATGATGGCCGATCCTGCTTTGAGAAGAAGCGGATAGAGCATAGAGTCTTTGACATATTTGTGTGCATTGTCACGGATGAGTGTGACATTGGAGAGTGCAGTGACAATAAGGGCGAAGATAATAAAGTATTTCCCACCGCCTACGATAAAGCCGAGGATACGGTCAATCGGTCCCAGCCCGCTTGCATCGGAGAGTTTTGCCACAATGGCACCCAGAATAGTGGCGCTCAGCCAAATAATGATCAGAATGGCCATAAAGCCGATCAGTTTGGCAAGGGAGGTGTTGTCAAGCTGCACGAAGTGGCTTTGAATGAATGTTGCCGCCTGGGGAGCGAGACGTGATGCGAAGTAGACACCACCGATAAGTCCGGCAAGTCCGAATGCCTCTTTGATGACACCGTTCATAAAGCCTTTGACCGCCAAAATAAGGATGATCGCACCGATTGTTACGTCAAAATAGTTGAACCCCACCATTGTAAAGTTGTCCATTTACAGCTACTCCCAAAAAAATTTCATAATTGTATCGATAAATCCTCTATCTTAGCTTTTGTCTTTCTATCGGATAGCTTTAGAGAGTTCATCAGGCTTGTTGGCATACTGCAGTGCAATCTCACGGCTGATCTTTCCTTCTCTTATATATTTCAACAGTGCCTGTGTCTGTGTCTGCATCCCGGAATCTTCCTGTCCAAGCTGCATTTGAGAATAGATCTGATGCACTTTGTCCTCACGGATAAGGTTGGCAATTGCATGGTTGGTGATCATGATCTCATGTGTCGCAATCCGTCCGCCACCGATTTTCGGCAGCAGTGACTGGGCAATGACCGCTACGAGTGAAGTAGAGATCATTGCACGGATCTGCGGCTGCTCGTCACCGGTGAAGACGTCGATGATACGGTTAATGGTTCCGGGTGCAGAAGAGGTGTGCAGGGTTCCGAAGACAAGGTGTCCAGTTTCTGCCGCTGTCAGTGCCGCTTCGATGGTTTCCTTGTCACGCATCTCCCCGATCAGGATGATGTCGGGGTCTTGACGCATCGCATACTTGAGCGCTGTAGCGAACGAGCGGGTATCTTCCCCGACTTCTCTGTGCGAGAAGACGGCTTTTTTGTTTTCGTGGATGAATTCCACAGGATCTTCCACGGTAACGATGTGTTTCTGTTCGTAAAGGTTGATTTCATTCAGCAGGGCGGCAAGGGTGGTCGACTTACCGGAGCCCGTAGGACCGGTAACGAGAATAAGACCTTTTTCACGTTTGACCATCTTTTTAAAGATCTGCGGAGCACCGAGGTCATCAAGGGAAGGAATATCGATGGGAATGATACGGAAAGCTGCTGCTGTGTCACCGAGTGTTTTGTAGTAGTTGGCTCTGAATCGTCCGATTCCCGGCAGCAGAAGGGCGAAGTCGAGTTCATTGTACTCTTCAAAGTGTTTCTTCTGTTTTTCGGTAATAAGCGAGTACGCCATCTCTTCAATGTCCTCACCTGTAAGTTTGGGAAGGTTGACCGGCTTGAGTTTTCCGTCGAGTCTAATCTGCGGCTCGGAACGGCTGACGAGGTGAAGGTCGGAAGCGCCGTGGGCAACAACGCTTTGGAGCAGTTTTTTAATGTCGAAAGTGGCCATAGATATCCTTTAAGAGTAGAGTAGGGTATTTTGATATTTGGACTCATTATACCCCACGATTATTTTATCTTCAAATTCCAGAACGGGACGTTTGATCAGCATATTCTCTTTTGCAAGCCACGCTGTCTTCTCTTCATCTGAAAGGTCAAGTGCGTTCAGATGGAGTGTCCGGTAGGTGGTTCCTCTGGTGTTGAAAAGGGTTTTCAAGTCAGTCTTTTCAAACCATGTGCGGATTGTTGTTTCCTCGACAGGTGTTTCTCTGAAATCGATAAATTCATAAGGAATATCATGTGCTTTGAGAAACTTGACCGCTTTGCGCACACTGTCACAGTTTTTGATGCCGTAGAGTCTGACCATGACTACTCGATGATCGCAGGAACGATGAAGAAGTCATCTGCTGCTTGCGGTGCGTGCTTGAGAATTTTTTCGGGAATATCGCTTTCTCCCCGCGGCACATCTTCACGCAGGGGTGTACCGTCTGTAAGTGTAGAGAAGGCGGGGCTCAGGTTTTCTGTATCGAGTTCGTTAAGGTTGTCAATGTAACCGAGAATTTCGCTCAGTTGTGCCATGACCTCCTCTTTTTTCTCTTCTGCGATATAAAGGTGTGAAAGTTTTTCCAGTTTTGCAAGAAGTGCGGTATCAATCTGCATAGTTCGGTGCCTCTTTTTAAATTTATAAGGTTTTTACTATTATATATTAATTTGGTTTAAGATATAACTACCTACAATCACCCATATACTTCAATAATTAAAGGATTTAAATATGATGCAGCAATTGGATATGAGTTCTCCCGAATTTCTCGAAGAGCTTGAAAAAACAAAAAAATTTACAGATAAAGTCTGTTCACAGTTTGGATTTGAATACCATCCGAATGAAGAAGTGAATGAAGGTGTCATTATGGGGCTTGCGCGCCACAAACTACTTTACGGCAAACGTTTCTGCCCCTGTTTTATGGTAGAGGAAGATCCGGCAAAGCCAGGTAAGTTCAAGAGTGTTGATGACCGTATCTGCCCATGTCCGCAGGCACTTGAAAAAGAGATCCCCGAAGAGGGGAAATGCCACTGTGGTATTTTCTGTACACCGGAGTTTGTCAAAGAGAACAGTTAACATCAGTTTGTCAAAAATAATTTGGGTATAATACGCGATTATTTTTCTATAAAAGGTGACAACATGCATGAACTACTGACAAAAGACGATATTACTTCAAGTGATCTCATTACACTGCTTGAGGCGCGAGACAACGGTGAAGCAGACTTCCTGCTCGTTGATGTACGTGAGCCTATGGAGTACGACATGGGACACATCAAAGGGGTGGATCTTCTCAAGCCTACTTCCAGTTTTCAGGAATGGGCTGAGGAGATTTTCAATGAATATAAAGGCAAAAAGCCTGTAATTTTTACCTGTCGTACCGGTAGCAGAAGCGGACAGGTACAGCATGTTTTCAAATCCAACGGATTTGAAAATGCTATCAACCACTACGGCGGGATTGTGACCTACAGCGGAGATATTGAGCGCTAAGATGCCCTCACTGCTATATCTGCATGGATTTGCAAGTTGCGGTAAAGGACAAAAGTCTACCGCACTTTCTGCATACTTTGGTGACAACAGTGTTGTTACCCCCGATCTTCCTTATGCCCCGAACGATGCTATTGTTTTTCTGGAATCGCTGATCGGCTCCCGTCATTTTGATCTGATAATAGGCTCTTCTCTCGGCGGTTTTTATGCTGCCTGGTTTGCGGAAAAGTATGCATGCAAGGCGGTACTGCTCAATCCTTCTACCGAGCCGTATGAAACACTTGCCCCTTATGTGGGTATACAGAAACGTTTTTGTGACGGCGAAACCTTCAGCTTTGAAGCAGTCCATCTGCAGCAGTTGAAAGACTATGTTTCAAAACCCGAAAAAGGAACGTATCTTGTACTGCTGCAAAGTGAAGACGAAGTGCTGGACTACCGCAAGGCCAAAAACAGATACCGTGATCATCGGGTTATTGTTGAATATGGGGGTAACCATCGGTTTGAGAATATTAACGACTACTTCAGTATGATTGGAAACTTTATATAAATGAACATACAAACAGAACATTATGATGTGATTGATCTCTTTATGAAACTGCTCAGTTTCGAGTCGATCACACCGGATGATGCCGGATCACTGGATTTTATTGCTTCTTATCTTGAAGATTATGAAGCGATATGGGTCAATGAAGAGGGAGTGAAAAACCTCTTTTTATATAAGAAATTTGGTGAGGGTGACCACCTTTGCTTTGCAGGGCATGTCGATGTGGTACCACCGGGGAACAAGTGGGAAAGCGATCCGTTCGTACCGCTTGTCAAAGAGGGCAAGATATACGCCCGTGGTGCACAGGATATGAAAAGCGGTGTGGCGGCTTTTGTGCAGGCGCTTAAAGAGGCAGATAATTTCAACGGTACGCTTTCACTGCTGCTGACGTCGGATGAAGAAGGCGATGCAACCTTCGGAACGATTATCATGCTTGAACACCTTAAAGAGATCGGAATGCTGCCTGACTACTGTATTGTCGCAGAGCCGACCTGCGAAGAGGTGTTTGGCGATGCTATCAAGATAGGACGCAGGGGTTCAATTAACGGATATTTGACCATTCACGGAAAACAGGGGCATGCCGCCTACCCTGAAAAGGCAGTAAATCCCGTGCATTTGACCGCATCGGTAATGCACCGTCTCGCAGGGATTCATCTCGATGAGGGTGATGAGGACTTCGCACCAAGTCAGATGGTCATTACCGATATCCGCGGGGGTATGGAAGTGACCAATGTGACCCCCGGTGAACTGAAGATCATGTTCAATGTACGTAACTCGACCAATACTACCCAGGAAGATGTACGTGCCCATATTGATGAGGTACTTGAGGGGCTTGACTATGACCTGACGCTTACACAGGGCTCTTTCCCTTTTGTGACCGACCATAACTCCAAAGTGGTACACCGTATCCGTGACAGCATTCAAAACATCACCGGTGTTGAGACAAAACTCTCCACAGCCGGCGGTACGAGTGATGCGCGCTTTATGGGGGCATTTGGTATAGACGTTGTAGAGTTTGGTGTTATTAACGATACGATTCATGCGCCCAACGAACGCACATCCATTGAGGAAGTCAAAGGACTTTTCCGTATCTTCCGTGACATTGTCACCCGTTTTTAGGGTTTGACCGTGTTGTTTCAGCGTCCTAATTTTACCGAATATATCATGGCGAGGCTTGTGACGGTATCGGTTGGGCTCTTTTTGGTATTTATTACCTTGATGGTCTGGCTTAACGATAATGTACAACAGAATTTGCTTGCTATCGGTTTTGTCGGTATCACTTTTCTGGTATTTATGTACGCCATCTGGCGGGGTGCCAAGAGAATGCAAAAAGAGCTTGAAAAGCTTAACGATTATCTTGCCAACCTTGAAACACTCGATGAAGTCTCTTATGAAGCCTCTTTTTTTACCCGTGAATTTGAAGAGCTCAACAAAAATCTTCTCAAAGCATTGAAAAAGGCTAAAAAACGGGAAGATATCAAGCAGCGTTACAATGCCAAGCTCAAACTGAAAAACCGCCAGCGTGCAGACATGATCTCTGCCATTGCACATGAATTCCGAAATCCTGTTGCCTCCATTATGGGCTATTCCCAGACACTGCATGAAGATGCCGACATTCCTCCCGCATTGCGTGAAAAGTTTCTCGAAAAGATTTATAACAACGGCAATAAAATCGAATCACTGCTGGGACGGCTTATTTTGTGGAACAAGTTCGAAAGCGGTGAAGCGACACTGCATCAGAGCAGCTTCGATATGCACGCACTCATTTTGGAAGTCAAGCGCTCTCTTGAAGAGAAGTATAAAAACCGGATCATCAAAGTGAGTGGAAGCAGCTGTATGGTTCATG
>JALWHT010000171.1 GCA_026983515.1 Sulfurovum sp. | reverse complement strand
AAAATTCGACAATACGCTCTTTGGGTTTTTCAAGAGAATAGTGGTCTTTATCAAGCTCCCGTGCAACATCTTCTACAGAGAGGTTCTTTTTAGTGTATTTACCGAAAGGAAGTTCAAGTACCCATTCAAGGTAGCTTTGGAGCAGGTTAGCATCGGCAGAATCAGGATGCATCCTTGCAAACCTGTCAAGCTGCTTGCTGATCTCCCTGTAGGCATCTTCGTTCATATAGGGTTTAAGCTGCTCAATCTTTTCCCTGAACTGGGCGATCTCCTCTTCACGCTGGGTATCCATGCCCAGCTCCTGCTGAATCTCTTTGAGCTGCTCTTTAAGGAAGTACTCTTTGTTGGTCTGCTCTATCTTGTTGTGTACTTTGGAGCGGATCTCACGCTGTATTTTGGCAGCTTCTATTTCGGAAGTGACGACATCGATGAGCCCCATCAGGCGCTTTTCGATCTCTGGTTCAATGTAAAGCGCATACGCCACCTCTTTATCAAGCTTGAGCATTGAAGAGACAAGGTCTGCAATACGCTGCGGTTCATCATTTTCTTCAATGGTCTTGACCAGGTCTGCCGGTACATGCGAACTCAATGTTGAAAGCTTCTTGATCTTGTCACGCAGCAGATCCATCAGCGCTTCCGCACGCAGCTTGTCATAGGTCGGCTGTTCCACTATATTGACAACCGCACGGTTGATCTCACCCGAAACAGGTTCGACAATGCGCCCGCGTGTAAGTCCCTGGAAGAGTATTTTTACCCTGCCGTCAGGAAGGTGTACTTTCCGCATAATAGAACCGATTACCCCCATTTTGTACATGGAGTCGAAGTCACGTCTGCCTTCTTTCCCCGGCATAGAAGAGGTAACGAAAAGCAGCGAGTTGTTCTCCATCGCTTCCGTTACCGCATCGATATCCTTTTGATCGCTCAAAAAGATCGGACTGATCATAAAGGGGTAAAGGAATAGTTCATCCTCTACTACCACAGGAAGTGTATTCGGAAAATTGTCGTAATCGCTCAGTTGCATTGAAAATCCTTTGGATTTTGAAAATTAAAAATTAAAAGTTAAAAATTAAAAGTTAAAGTTTTTGCAAAACGAAAGTATAGTCAATAGAAGTAAACAATTTTTTAATTTTTAATTTTTAATTTTTCCTTCCGAGCAAAAGCGAGGATACGCTTTTAGTCGAATATCTCCCCGATTATGCCTTTCTCCGGCGGTGTAATGTCAGCCATTTCTACAAAAGAGTGCTTGTTCTTTTCCCGGTAGATCTTGGCTGCTTCGGGCTTGTCGGTACGCTCGTAGAGCGCGGCTATGTTCTCGTTGAGCAGATACTGCGCCATATACAGGCGTATCAGCATCGTATTGACCAGCGGTGCATACTCCGACCCGGGGTAGCGCAACTGGTAAATTTTGGCTTTGTTGATGCTGTCCATAATAAGTTTCTGGTCTTTGTAGACATCTTTAATACCCAAAAACGAAGCCTTGAGTTTCATGAACTCAGTGTATTCCATGGTGCTATAGTCGGCATACCGTTTGTTGTACTCATCGAGATAGTAGCCTGCCAGCAGGTATTCTTCATTCTGCATATGTGCCTGTGCCAGCATCATAATGGCCGTAGGCATCAACGGTGACTGCATATGTTCACTTTTGAGCGAAATGTAGTACTCGTCAGCCTTGTCCATATTGTGCGCACTGATGCTGTTTGCAATCTGCTGATACCAGTAGAGTGCCGGCTTATTGAACTCGGTCACCTCTTCATCACTCCCGCACCCGGAAAGCAACAGCAATGCCGCCGCACCTGCCAAAAGACTCTTTTTCAATACCATGACCACCCTCTTTGCAATATGTTTCTTATATCATATCTCAAAGTACGTAAAAAGCGTATTAGTCAATTACATGCCACTTTCAAGATTCACTTAACTTAATAAGATATGAAACCATTATTCAAAGTTATTTTCATATCCCTTTTATCTTAGATATGGTATATTTAGTTAAGTATTGTACGGAGAAAAGCCAAATCTGTCGCGAGGCAGAGACGGAAAGCCACGGATCTTACAAAGACAGCCGGGTTGCCTACCATAGAACAGTGTGTTTATGGTATCTTTTTCGATGCACATGCGAATTTTACCCTGTTAAATATTGGGTTTCAAAGGTATTGTGATGAAAATATTTAATTCTTTTTGGACATATATGTTCTTCCCGATGTTCCTGCTTGCTTTTTTTAGAAATCGTACAGGACAGTATCATTTTATTGGCAAAACTTTAAATCCCTTCATGGTCAGCTTCTTGCTCTTGAGTACACTATTCATTGATACGGCACAAGCAATGGAAACAGTAGAAAATGCTGACGATATCTGTTTTGAAGATCTTTCCTATAATGCTAGACGACCATTTGGAGTGTGTGTGGATTTTGGCATTGTTCAAGGTGGTATTAACTGTCAACAAAATATCCCATTAAAAAACCAAGATCCTGATCATCCACTCACCGATGTAACCATTGCACTTGATACAAGTATGTTTAGCGGCAGTTTTTTGGGCGATTGCGGTATTGATGATGGTGAAGGAAATACAAGTTGTACTGAAAACCAACTTATTGATTTTGGTCCGGTGGATATGTTCCAAGATAACATTACATACAACCTGGATACAATGGATATAGGGGACAGTGATACGATTTGGGAGTATGCACTTATGTCCATGGCTATCTTTAATTATGAAAATCTTTACGGTAGTTATGTCAAAGATGGTAAACGGTATAGGGGAGAAATTCATGCCTGTACCAATAACATTAACAACGATTATCGGCCATTTTCCCTTAGGCACAGAGAGCTCATCCACGGGAATATGATGACAATCGGAAATACCATTCTTGTTGCCCCTGTAGATCAAAGCAGTGATGTATGCAGCTCCTACAAAAACGGTGCATACAAAGATGATACATCCGATGCAAATGACGCCTATGAGCTTTGTGCTTACTACGACGATACCAGTGTTAGCTTTCCTACAACCACAGCCGAACTTCCCATACCAAGCGGTGATGATGTAGAAGTAGTATGGGCAGGTCTGTACTGGCAGTCATTGGTAGAGGATAGCTACAATATCGAGAATATGAGCATCAAAATCAAACACGATAAATCCGATGGATATGAAACAGTGGACTTTGACCAGCTTGACTGGATGAAAGATGTAGGCAAGGAAGGATATATTAGTTATTCTGCATTCAAAGATGTTACCTACCTGTTTCAGAACAACAACTGGAAAGATGGAAATATTACTGTTGGAGATATTCCTGTAGCAGAAGGTAAGGTTGATAATCTGGGAACATATGGCGCCTGGACACTTGTTGTTATGTATAAAAAGAAGGATGAAAAGTTCCGTGCTATGCAAGTCTATGATGGATGGCAGCAGGTAGACAGCGATCATGCTGAAGTTGACATCCCAATTTCTGACTTTTTAACACCTAAAGCGACTCCAATATCTGCTGAAGCATCCGTATTTGCTGCAGAAGGGGATAAATATATTGAAAATGACTACCTTAAAGCCAAACCTTCCAGGAAAACAGTTTGGACAGACTTATCACATACAACCAATCAAACTTTTTATTCTGCCATCAACACACCTGTCCGCTTTACCCGTTCACCCAGCCCTTCCAACAACCAGGGGATAGACATACAGACTTTCAACCTTGGTACGGACGGATACGACATTATTGAACCAAATGAAACTGCTATTGAGTTTAAGTTTGGTTCCGACCAAGATAGATACTGGCCATCAATGATCTCTTTCAGTGCGGAGTTAAGGGCACCTGATCTCTGTTATGACTATGCATACAAGCAGGGCAATAGATACTTCACAGAAGAGAATGACGGCTCTAAAGATCCAAAAATCAAAGGATTACTTTTTTCCAATGAACCTATAGAAGTATCTTTGTTTCTCAAAAACCGTGAAAAATCTGATCTTGTCCTAAAAAACATAGAAATGAAAGTTGACAATATCGATACAGTACAGGCAAGCTACATAGACAATTCAGTTAAATACATTCCAGCGGGAAGCACACAAGAAGAAACGCCCTCTTCTGTATCCTCCTCAGAATCATTTGTGCATGCATCTGTTGGAGGCCTTGGATCAGAAGAGCATCTTTACTTTTATTATGACCTTGATCCAAAAATTTATGCAATAGATATGCCTATTGATGCCTCTATAGAATATGACATGGTTATTACTGTTCCTGATACAGGAGAAGAATTTACTTTTCACTATGATAAGCAGGATCTCGACTCAACAATCCCGCTGTGTGTCGATGACAACTATAGTTATGCACCAGTTTACGGTACATTCAATGTTGAAGAGGCCGGGCTTGGCGATTATAATATCTTTACTCAAGTAGCAAAAAGGGTCGATGCTTTTGAGGTTAAGTCCTATACCGACGCTCAAGGTGACGGTGAGTGGGATGACCCTCTGCCAACAAGTACTATTGTAGCTGTTGAACTGGTAGATATGGGAGCTTATCATGAAACAAAAACCTCTTGCGAAGAACCTATAAACACACTTACGCCTCGTGTTTGGATATTGTTTGACAACAATGTATCGTCGGTAAACTTTGATATTCAAAACGCTATCGACAACGGAATGGTATCTGACCAAATACTCAACCAGGCAGACCCAATGACCGATGCCAGTGACTTTTACGCATTTGTAAGACGGAATGTGGCATTCCGTGTTTCATATAATGATATGGGTGATGGTGAAATTCCACTGGTACAAAAAGAGAACAATGGCGAATATACAATCATTAACTGGCGTACCAGCTGGGAGGGAGAGAATTGTGCTCAGGATATGGACGGTAATCCAAGTAATGAGGATAAAGTAGCAGGATACTGTAATGACACGGGCAACAACCCTAATGACATTGCAAGTTGTATGGAGTGTGTCTACGGAAAAGATACCAGAATGCTTTGTTCCCGTGATAACTTTGCTATCCGTCCTAAAGCTTTTAAAGTTTCGATGAGTGATGACAATACATCAATTCACAGCATTGACTTCGCAAACAATACAGATAAAGCAGGTTCTTCTTCATCTCTCATCAATGTTGTAGCGGGATACCCATACCGCTTCGACATTAATGCGACTGACTATACGGATGGGTATCCGGTTTCTGGATACATTCAGAGCTTTGACTCAAGCGATCCCAACAAATATGCCAGTATGCTCTGGAAACCTGTGAGCATTACAGCAGATCAGGCTTTAGCAAACTGTAATACTCCTGCTGACAGAAATATGACATTTAGTCTGATCAACGGAACCAATACAAATCCCAGTCCAATCAACACATGGAACGATCTACATGATACACTGGACAATGTAGGCGAATATGAGTTTGTCATCTCAGACAAAGAGTGGACGAAATATGACTGGGATAGCAACCTGACCAGACATCATGATATAAGAAGTCACTTTATCGCAAGCACTACACCAGACTGTATTTCCGATGACAACAGCGTACCGGAAAGCGGGAAGGTAGGATGTGAAACGACCAGCGACCTTGCGCCTGCCTACAGTGCCGTCCACATACGAAGTTACCCTTACACATTTGATGTCACCCCTCTCTCTTATGGAGCACGACCGTCCAATAACGATAATGACAATACATGGGTCTATATGTATACAATGGATAAAACACAGTATCCTAATGGTGTAGATGCTAATATGTCTTACAATATTCATGGAGTCTTTAAAGTCGTAGGTTATAACAACGCCCCTGTAGATAACTTTGTCTCACAGTGTTATGCACAAGATGTCGATATGAATCTTATTGCAACATATATTTCAAATCAAGCTGAAGCACCGGCATTTGGTTATGACCTCATAGACATTAACTCCACTGATTCTTCTATTGTCTACAGACCAAGAGAAAACAACAATTCACTCGCATACGATACAAATATCGGTGGCTACGCAATTGGACAGGATGCCCAATATTTTAAAAAGGATATGAAAGCTGCGATTGATATGGATCTTGGATACAACTTTAACCGTAGCTATAATATACCAAGCAATCCAGTCTATATTGCATTTAAAGACTTCAATCTAACCCTGGCATCACAACCTTCATCACTGCAGGCAAATGGAAAATCTACCTATGAAGTCTTTGGTAATATGGATCTTGATCAGAATGTAACCTTTATCTATGGACGTGCCAAACCATCCAAGTATTTTTATGATGATGTCACTGCCAACAGTGTAACTACACCAATTTCGGTGGAAGTGTACTGTGACCTCGGCTACACAACCTGCCAAAATCTCGGAATCGACACAGTAAACGGTCAGACCGGCGATGCCTACTGGTGGAGATCGACAAGCCATGACAATGTAGGTGCACAGGACGGCAATATCATCCTCACCACAACCCATACCTCAGCAAACGTAAGCTCTCCTGTCCTCATCCCAAGCAGCAGTAAAGGTGTAGATTCTACCGTTACCGTTAGCTATACCGGTGACACCAGACCGACAACCGTCAATATAGACTTTGGCACTGACTCTGCGACAGGTAGCTACACAGACAGATGGCTCATCTACAACAAAGATGCTAACAGTGTACCTACACCATTCTACCGTGTGCGTTTTATCGGGACAGGAAGTTGGGCAGGAGAAGGACAAACCGGTCATGTTGTTGGCGGTGAGAGCAATAAGAAAAAATCAAGACGATTAGAGTGGTAATGAGAAAACAAAAACTGCGTGCAGCCATTGCAATGATCGAGCTGATCTTTGCACTGGTGGTGATGGGTATTGTAATGATGTCTGCCCCACAGCTCATAAGTACGGCTGCCAAAAGTACAACTGTTGGACTGCAACAGGAAAGCATCAATGAAGCTGCTTCACGTCTCAATATGATCCTCACCTACCCTTGGGATCAAAATGACACAAATGACTCATGCATACCTCCTGTTTTACATGTTACTAACGGTGACTCAGAACTTGATGAAGTTGGTACAACGGCAAGACGTATCGGGGTAGATAAAAATTCCAGCAGCCATACTTTTATTTGCGAGAACCAGGAGTTCAGTGCCTCAGCTCTTAAAGCAGACGGAAGTGATGATATTGATGACTTTGCAGGTACCATCAGCCTTACTACTGATGCTTCAGGAAGCGGTGGTACAGACTATATTGAAAAAAATACCGTACAGATGACAACAACTGTCAGTTATGCCGATGACAATGCCACGTATACACCCATATCTTCAACCCGTACCTTTGGCTATGTTCCTTCTGCAGGAACAGCTACAACCAACATCAAAGAGATTACCGTAACACTTACAAGTACCAGCTCAACACCCGAACTTAACAAAACCATTGTACTTAAAGCCTTTAGCTGCAATATCGGCGGATTTGAATATGAAAGCAGGATCTTGCCATGATATATATTTTTCAAAAACAAAGATCTGCTTTCAGTATGCTTGAGCTTATTTTTGTCATTGTTATTCTTGGCATTGTTACCTCCATAGGTTCAGCAATCATTGCTCAGGTGTATGAAAGCTACATTGTCCAAAGAGCCCAGTATCGCGCAACTACAAAAACAGAGCTGGCACTTCAGCAGATTGCCAACCGTCTGCGCTATGCCATTCCCGGCACGGTTGTCTCTCGCCCTGACAAAACAGGTACAGCCACTGCTATTACCGAGATTGGCACTTCAAATGTCAACGACAAAGTATTGCAGTGGGTAGCCTACGACGGAGACAGTTTTGAAGCAATCAGTTCAAGTACATCCACGGGTGCAGCAAGAAGACCAGGTTGGAGTGGCTTTTGTGATATTGACGCCTATACACCCGGTAGCACTACGCTTCCAACTCCCGGTTCCAACCTTGACCTTGCTACAGCTATCATCAGTAATTTAGGAGGAAATATAGCAAATGCAAATATCTTCTTCCCTCATTCAACTGCTGCTTTTGGTGTAGCCAGCGGAACAGGTGAAAATATTACATTGGACACCCCTATTCCTTCCAGTACCACCATTTACGAACGCTATAAACTGGCATGGAGCTCTTACGCACTGGAAGTGGACGATAACGGTGATTTGATCCTTCATTACAACTTTACTCCGGATATTGGTTCCGACATTAACGGCAGCTCAAGCATTCTGCTGCATCACGTGACCAATTTCCGTTTTAAAGGTTCTGAAGGAAGTCTTCGCATCAAAATTTGTAAATGGGAAAGAATCGGTGAAGATGCCAACATCACAGCATGCAAAGAAAAGGTCATATTCTAATGAAAAAAGTCATCATGCGAAACGGTTTTTCAATGATTACGGCTATTGTTGTCATTGTTATCATGGCAACAGTTGCTGCATTTGTAATGAACCTTGGCGGGAAAATCGTCAAATCTACAACCCTTCAGTACCAGCATGAACAGGCAGAACTCTATGCCAAAAGCTACACGGAGTTTGCTGTAATGGCTGTTACCGGAAATGATAGAAGTGCGACTGGAAACTGTCTTAGCACCATCAACGGAACCATAGGGAACTACACCATTCGTACTCACATTGCCTATATTGGACCTGCAAGTGTCATAGGAAACTGTGCAGGCACAAGACAATTAAGCACCAATGTCACCACTTCAACAACCCCTCTGACTGTGATTATCGATGCTTACGTGGATTATCAGGATTTAGACAATGACAACCAAAAATACACTGTCCACAGACGTACAGTACAAAAAATATAGGAACTGATATGAGCAAAAAAGCATTTACAATGTTAGAACTTGTTCTTGTAATTGTTGTACTTGGCATATTGGCAGCCCTTGCCATACCAAGAATGGAACGAGACCTTAGGCAGGAAGCGGCAGACAACATCCTTTCTGCCATACGCTATACACAACATCTTGCACTTATAGATGATAAGCATAAGTTTGATGATGCCAAATGGCAGGGGCATTTTTGGGCAATTCAGTTTACAACATCAACTCTTGCAACACTAAATAACTTTTATACTATTAGTTCTGATGAAGATGATGACTCTAATGTCGACAAAAATGAAACAGCTCTGGATCCGGTAAATGGCAAATATATGTATAACGCAGGAGGCGCTACAACAGTAATCGATCCAGATGAGAGTCCCAATATTTTCATTGGAAAAAAATATGGTATTGACGATTTAAATACTTCTGGGGGCTGTCAAGATGCCAAAACCATTGGGTTTGATCATCTTGGACGTCCACATGTTGGTTTTTTGGGAAGCACAACACCAGATTGCAGCAGTTACATGAAAAGTGACTGCAAACTAACATTCAGCTTTCAAAATAACGCTGCAAACTCCTTTAGCATTATTATCAAGCAAGAGACAGGATACGCCTATATCGAGGGGCAACCAGACTCATAAAGCTGCTTCATTTACCCCCCATTAAGTTTCTTAAGTTACAATTAAGTATAAAGAAAGCGGAATGCTTCTTTATACTTTAACACTAAAGGATCTATGATGAATAAAAGTATTACCGGTCGACATTTCGAGCTGACAGATGCCATCAAGGCGTATGCCGAAGCACTGCTTGAGGGATTTAAAAAATATAACCTCGACATCATTTCAGGAAGCGTCGTCATTTCAGCAGATGAAAGAAACGGAAAAAAAGGCTTTAGTGTAGAAATTTTGGTGAACCTCAAAGACAAAAACACCATTGTCATCACCGAGCACAACAAAGATGTCTATGCCGCACTCGATCTTGGCGCTGAACGTGTCAAGAAATCACTCAGACGCCACGCAGACAAGATCAAAGACCATAAAGTCAACAGCTTTGCAGACCTTGGTGAAGAGGCCGAAGCAGTTACCGAGATCGATGCGGAAGATATTGAGATCGTCCCTATGGATCTTGAACTTCACAAACCGCTTGACTTTGAAGAAGCCATAGAAGCACTCAAAGCAGAGAAAAAACGCCAGTTCATTGTCTTTAACGACTACGACGGTCATATGCGCGTTATGTACAAAAGAGCCGACGGGAAGTTCGGACTCTATTAAAAAACAGCGTTCAGCGTTCAGCGCTGAGCGTTTAGCTGAGTGCACAAAAATTTCTAATTTCTAATTTCTAATTTCTAATTTCTAATTT
>JALWHT010000170.1 GCA_026983515.1 Sulfurovum sp. | reverse complement strand
ATGATTATCAATATTTACAGCAAGAAAGATTATGAAGAAACTTCAAGAATCTTGAATGAAAACAGTAACGAAATACAGACAGACTTAATACTGAATATTTACCTAAAAGAGGAAAAATAATATGGCGCTGAATCAAAATCAAAAACTTACCATTGAAGAGGAAGGAAATATTTCCTTGTTATTTCCAGAAGACAGTGAAGCATACATACTGAAAGTTTTTGGTCTGGTTGTACTAGCAGCTTTTATAACGTGGATAATATTTTTTAAATCTCAAAATGACGGCATTTTTCTCATTGGAATATATACAATACTTTGGTTTTCACTATTGGTAGTTTTATATGAAAAAATTATATTTTTTCTAAAGGTTGACAAAATAACAGCAAGTAACAATTCTCTTTATTTGTTTTATAAAAATCATCCGCCAAAAAAATATTCCTTTAATAAGTTAGGTATCAAAATATCTTTTGATGTTGGAGGTAGTGGACAAGTATCGTTTTATGATTTGTCCAAAAATAAAAAAATATTTTTTTGCAAAGAAAATGAAGTAGATAAAAATGATTTACATGCTCTGTTGTTACATTTATTCAAAACTGTAGGTATGGATACTGACATAATAAAAAATGGTACATATGGGGAAGTAGTTCCTTGTGTAGCTAATTTTAATGATAAGTCTCATAGTGATAGTCTGGCAAGATACTATGATAAATATTACTTCTATAATTTATCGGGGTATGGGTGGCTGGTATATCCATTAGTAGTTATCGCTGTTTTGGCAACATTATATTTTGCAAACTAAAAGGAGGAGATGAAAATGGGAAATTCTAGTAAAGTGAATTGGCGGAAGCCGAGTGAATATTATCGACCTATAGAAGTAGAGAGGTGGCGTGATGGGGGAAGATAAAAACAAAAACGATCAAAGAGCCTTATTGACAATACAGTATTGTCTATTTGGTAGAATATTGCTTATAATATTTTCTTTAATTGGGTTGTCTGCAGGTTTACTTTTTATGATAGCCAATAATACAAATATGTTACTACAAATAATGGGTGCAATAATCTTTGCACAATGTTTATGGCTATTTATTGATGTTTTATTTTTTAAAAAAATAAAAATTACAAAAAATACAATAGAAAAAATATGGTTATTTGGAAAAGCTTCTATTCCTGTTGAAAAAATCGATTACGCATATAGATCATTTTATAAGATAAACCGTGGGAAAATGGTTTTTCGATCCTTCAAATATAAAAAAAGAAATTTCTTTTTTTATAATGTTATGGCGATTCATTTGCTTGGAATATCAAATTACGAACAAACATTATCTAAAATGAAAAATGTCTTTAAAGATTTAAACATAATAGAAGGTGATGAGTATGAATGGAACAATTAAAATATCTACCTCTCTAAGCCACCCCACACTAAAATAAACCATTCTCATCTCTCGCTTCCATGCTTGCTCCTGCGCGGGAACAAGTTAAAGACTAAAATGTTAGGGTAGGGATTAGGTGTATCGGCTGATGCGACAGGGTGATAAATATGCTATAATATTTCAACTAAACAAAATTGTCACACTATTATATTAAAAGATTGCAACTATTAAGGATTGAACAATGCACACGATAAAACTGGAAGTCCAAGACAGCATTTATGACCATATTATGTTCTTACTTAAAAATTTGAATACAAAAGAGTTAAGAATTATTGAAGAGCATATCCAAAGTAACGATCCTGTAGTAGAAGATGCCATGCAAACACAAGCCTTTTCAAATCATTCGGCAAATTTGATAGAGGACTGGAAAGATATGGGCGAGGATGATATATGGAGGTAAAAGAGGCAGATATCGTACTTTGTAAATTTTATTTCAGCGATATGAAACAGTTTAAAAATAGACCAGTTCTTGTCTTTAAAGATAATTTGCCTCACGATGACTTTATTGGGATTCCCATAAGCAGTAAAGTCCAAAATTTATTTGCAGATGAATATCTGATTGGCAATGATGCTTTTGAAAATGGTGCATTGCCTGTATCTTCAAAGATTATGTTAAGAAAAACTTTTGTGGTATCAAAGCAGGCTGTGTTAAAGAAGTATGGCACACTCACCAAAAAATCCTATACTAAATATCACCATCTTTTTTGTAGCTATTTCGGGTGTAGCCAATAAAACAAATATATGTACCACATGAAAAACATTTTTTAAAAAATACAAATGGCTTCTATGTCGTTTATTAAGCTTCTTTCGTATATAATTCCCACCTACAAAATTTGTGGTCGCGTAGCTCAGTTGGTAGAGCACTACCTTGACATGGTAGTGGTCGTTGGTTCAAGTCCAATCGTGGCCACC
>JALWHT010000169.1 GCA_026983515.1 Sulfurovum sp. | reverse complement strand
CAGTAACCGCATCCTCGAGGTTTTGATGTGACGGTGTATTGTCGATAGAGCACAGCAGCCCAAATCCACAATTGTCTTTAAATGAAGTATAGAGATCTCTCATAGTCCAACCTTGAATTAAAATGAAGAAACGCCCTTGTATAAGCGTCTGAAATGGGGATGATTATACTTAAATATACGTTAGAACTCCTTTAAGCATATGCCAAGAAGCCCCTGTAGCCCGGAAGAGCGACTCTTTTTAATCTAAAGTCACTATAGATATTTTAAAGAAAAACAATTAAATAAATATGAGTATTTTAAGAGCCAAGCGTGAAGAACTCTTCACGTTTGTTCCTATTTTGTGTATAGCGTATAGAGGTTACTCTCTTCTGATGCTATTCTTGCAGAAAGTTCTGTAACAATATCTTCAAATTTTATTTCGAATTCTCTATCCAGTTCAGTTTTATCGAGACTATAATAATCAAAAAAACGCATCACTTCTTTCTGAATACCCTTAATGGACTCCTCAAACTGTTTGACAACAGAAAAAGATGCAGCTTCATCTTTATAATAATCTTTCAAATACCAATACAGCTTAATATCTTCTTCCATAAAATGTCCAAGTAACTGCATACGTAACGATTTTAACAATTTTTTTATTTTTGCACTATCGGGATGTACTTTATTCATCTCTTCCTGTATTTTTCCGATTTGTTCTACCAAACCTTCATGGTCTTTATGAAATTTTGAAATCAGTTTTGCATCATAAGCCGGTACACGGCTTTTTTTCTCTACTTTTTTATCTTTATTGTTAAAAAGTCCGAAAAATCCCATTGTTTTTCCTTTATATTTTAATATGTATCCTACAGATAGGCTTTTACTGCTACTGTATCTACGCTTCTTTTTCCCAAGACCGAATATTCATTATTAAATAATTGATATAATCCAAACACGTCAAATAGCAATCTATTTTAAGTGTGTGACGCGAATTCTACCAAATATTTTATTTTTGAAGGTTGAGAAATTAACTCTGAGTCGAATAATATATATTTTATTATAACAAAACCACAAATAACTTTTAAGTACAACAATCATTGCTTTTAATTTATCAATTGATCTCTGAACAGGTGTATAGCTGGAGACAACTGTGAAATAAACGCTCTACATAATGGCTATAAAGAAAAATTGAATTAAGTACTTCATTCCAAAAAAGTTTCCGAATTAAGAAAAATGAGGTATGATTTTTATAAAAAAGGAGAGGTCATCAAAGGGTTTATTCTTCAAGTTCACAAAGCTAAGAACGAAGATTCCATTGCCCTTGTTTTGACACGCAGTCATATCAGAACCTATTACCGTTTTTACGGTGCGCGGCACTCTATTCTGCAGCTGGGGAACCTCATTGATTTTGAGGTAGAGGGAGAAGACGGCAGGTTTCTTCCGAGGCTGCGCTCACTTTCGCATCTCGGCTTTCCGTGGATGTTCGAGCGCAACCGGCTGATGCTTTGGCAGAACTTCATACAGAAGTTCGAACCCCATCTTCAGGATGCCGATGAGATAGACGCTTTCTACTTTGATCTGCTGCTCAATGCTGCAAAACGGTGGCACCGTCAAAACCCGAAGCGTATTGTCTGTGAGAGCTACATCAGAATGCTCGATTTTGAAGGCCGGCTCTCCCCCGAAGAGCACTGCTACATTTGTGAAAACCGTATCGAAGAGGAGATTGCCCTGATGCAGGCGTTCAAACCGGCACATCCGCACTGCATCTATGCCGCTGCCCTGCCGACTAAAAAAATACTCGACTTTTTCAAAACCAAAAAGACGGTCTTTCTTGAAGATTATGAGGTAGACATACTCTTCGATACGGTAATGAAGGGGTTTTAGCGTGGGTTTCAGGGAAGATTGGTTATGCTTTGCGCATATAACCGATGAAGGATTTCAGTATGATAAAAATATTTTTTACAATGACAATTGCTGCCCTGCTTTTTAACGGATGTGCGGAATTCAGTTTCCAGTCCTCCGAGACACCGCCTGTCACTGAACACGACAAAGCTGTCTATCAGCAACAGCAGGCACTCAAAACACAGCAGGAAACCATGCTCGACACATACAAAAACTAAATACAAAAAGGCTTATGCCTTTTTGACAAACTCCTGCTTGAGCTTGATCGCACCTACACCGGGTACTTTACAGTCAATATTGTGACCGTCACTTCCTTCGACCAGACGGATTCCCTTTATCTTGGTACCAACCTTGATGCCGCCGCTGCTTCCTTTAACCTTGAGATCTTTAATGACCGTTACAGTATCGCCGTCCTGAAGAATATTACCGTTGGCATCTTTGACAACCAGCCCAGCTTCAGCCTCCTCAGATTCACTTTTGC